>NZ_JALCZP010000012.1:0-98077 GCF_023555435.1 Polaribacter sp. Z014 | reverse complement strand
TAGTTGCAGTTGTAGGTATATTTATTTGAAAATTTTTTTGAATCCCGTCTTCACTAAAGGGTTCACTTACTGTGTTGGTATACACAGCTTCTCCAGAGTCAGAAAAATCACCATCCTTATTAAAATCTATCCATACTTTTAATGTGCTTGCATTATTATTTTGTGCACGATAACTAATTGAAGCGGGATAATCTTGCCCTAAATTAACATCTGTAAATAAAGTGTTGTAGTATTCGTAATTTGCAGCCGTATTGTCTGAGGTTTGAAAAATGTTACCAAAACTTACTTTACTTATAAAAAACGTATTATTACCACCAGAATTTATAGGTGTACAATATGAAGATTGAGCATATATATTATTTATAACACAGCTAAATAATATTATTATAAAGAGAATATTATTTTTTAAGTTAAACATTTTTCAGTTATTTTGGAGGATAATTATTATGTGTTTTTTTTAATAGTTGTCTTTTAATTAAGGTTTTAACTATGAGCAGATTCTACTTATAAGACACACTTTTATTTTGTAAGTCACATTTGTGAACGTTTCTTGTTGCTATTTATTGTAAGTAGTTATTATTTCATATTTTTTTGTGAATAAACCTCATTTAAATAGAGATCTGTAGAATATTA
Source organism: Polaribacter sp. Z014 (assembly GCF_023555435.1). NCBI lineage: Bacteria > Pseudomonadati > Bacteroidota > Flavobacteriia > Flavobacteriales > Flavobacteriaceae > Polaribacter > Polaribacter sp. Z014. Next base: position 97,444 of record NZ_JALCZP010000012.1, on the reverse strand, counting down.
ATCTATCCCCAGAAAGGGATCATATCAAATAGTGTATAATCATTAGTTTGGTTTTAAATTCATTTTTCTCAAATTAGAAAAAATAAGATTTAAGTTATACGTTGTTAATACTACCGTAATATTTTAATTTTTAAATATTATTTATTCCTTGGAAATCAGAGTTATAAATATAATTTTTCTTGTGAAATGATACTTGTTAATTAACGATTTGGTTATTGTTTTAAGTGTTTTTCTTTAAGTGTTTCTTAATACTATTTGATTAACAGAAGTTAAATATTTCATTAATTTTTTAAAACTGATATAAATCATCTTTTAAGGTTGGTTTTATTCAGAAATTTGCTTTTATATTTAAAAGGGAAATTATGAGAAGAGACGAACCTATTTCAACTATAATGGCAACAAATTTAGTTACATTAAATGTTGATGGAGATTTAGTAACCGCAGAAAAAATGTTTATAGAACATAAAATAAAACATATTCCTGTAGTTCGTGATAAGGAAATTATAGGGATGTTAAGTTACTCTGATATACAAAAAGTTAGTGAATCTCGTTTAAATGAAGATGGAACTTCTGTAAATAGTTTTGTAAATAATACATTTACAATAAAACAGGTTATGGATAAAAATATTACAGCAATTCCGCCTTATACATCTATTAAAGATGCAGCAGAATTATTAACAACAAAAGGATTTCACGCTTTACCAGTAGTTGAAGATTCTGAACTAGTAGGAATAGTTACTACAAGGGATTTAGTAAAATATTTGGTAGCGAAATTATAGTGGTTTTTATATTGGTTAGTTAGTAAGAAAGAGGCTTTTTTAAAGCCTCTTTTTTTATTTAAAAGATTCTAAAAATAATTATTTTGGGTTAAAAGAAGGGTTAAAAGAAGGGTTAATAATAATGGTTATTTATTTAGTAATATCATTATTAGCAGTACTTTGTTTTTTTAAATAAGAAGCAATTATTCTCTGAATATCTCTATTGTCTTTTTTAGGTTCTACAAAAAACTGGTAATCTTCTGGGTTTTCTAATTGTTCAGATTGCTGCCAATCTACATAACCAAAACCTTGGTAAATTCCATCTAAAATTAGGGCAAAACCAACTTCATTCTCCGTTCTACCAGTTTCTTTAATGACTAAGTTTTCTGCGCCAATTCCTACCGATTTAATAGCTTCTTTTACACGTTTATTATAATCAACTACGGCTTCTTTATCACAACAAATACCTCTACATTCTTTAAGTTGATAATGAAAACAACTCGCAACATTGGTTTGCAGGTGGCAATATTTTGGACATAATACATATTCTTTGCAAAGAAGTTCTAAGTGGTTTCTAGCTTCGGCAACAGTGTAATATTTCATCATTGGATTGGGTACCAATTTTAACCGATTGTAAGCTAAATGCATAATGCCTTTTTGGTCTTCGTAAGAAAATAAACCAATAGCTTCTCCAGACCGTCTTTGTGCTCTATTAAATTTAGGGTAAATTTGTTTTATTTCTGCAGATTCATGTAAAAGAGCCAGCAATTCGCTACCGGTTTTTGTAAAAGAAATATCGGCAGTTTCCATACACATGGTTTGCTCTTTTTTCTTTTTATCATAAAAATGACTGATGACACGTTGTTTTATATTATTGGCTTTACCCACATAAATAACTTCTTTATCAATGTTTTTAAAGTAGTAAACGCCAAAAGTTTCGGGTAAATTATCGACAACTTTTTTGTCTAAAAGAGGCGGTAAGGTGGCTTGTCTAGATTTTGGGTTTAAAAAAGAATTGATGGTAAAGTTATCGTCTCTTTCAATTAACCTTCTAAACAATTCTGTGGTTGCTTCTGCATCTCCTTTTGCTCTGTGTCTGCCAACAATAGGAATATTTTCAATAGTACAAATATTACCTAAACTGTAAGAATTTAAACCAGGCATAATCTTTCTAGACAAACGAACGGTACAGAGTTTTTTTCGTTTAAAAGAGAATCCTAAATTTTTAAATTCTTCTTGAATAATATTGTAATCGAAGTTGACATTGTGTGCTACAAAAATGGTGTCTTCTGTAATTTCTGCTACCTTTTTTGCAATTTCATAAAACTTAGGCGCATTTCTTACCATTGCATTTGTAATGCCTGTAAGATTGGTAATAAAAGCGGGAATGTTTTGCTCTGGATTTACCAAAGTAGTAAACTCATCAACAATTACTTTTCCGTCAAATACTAAAATGGATATTTCGGTTATTTTAGAACCTTTATATCCATTTCCTGTGGTTTCTATGTCTACTACTGTGTATAACAATTATTCGATCGTCTTTTTTAAGTCGGCAATAGTTTGTGTAGGGTTTTCAGCTCCAAAAACAAAGCTACCTGCCACTAAAACATTTGCTCCAGCTTCTATTAAAGCATTTGCATTATAAGAGGTAACACCTCCATCAATCTCTATTAAACATTCAGATTCTGTAAAATCTATTAAGTGTTTTAATTGACTTACTTTTTTAAACGTGTTTTCTATAAATGATTGTCCGCCAAAACCAGGGTTTACACTCATTATACAAACCATATCTAAATCTTCAATTACATCTTCTAAAACGGCAATCGGTGTATGAGGGTTTAAAGCAACTCCGGCTTTCATTCCTGCTGCTTTTATGGCTTGTATTGTTCTGTGTAAATGTGTACAAGCTTCATAGTGTACGGTTAAAATATCTGCACCTAAATCTGCAAATGTTTGTATGTACTGATCTGGGTTTACAATCATTAAATGTACGTCAATCGTTTTTGTAGCGTGTTTTGTAATTGCTTTTAAAACCGGCATTCCAAAAGAAATGTTTGGTACAAAAACACCGTCCATAATATCAATATGAAACCAATCGGCCTCACTATTGTTTACCATTTCGATGTCTCTTTGTAGGTTTGCAAAATCTGCTGCTAAAATTGAAGGTGCAAGTAAATTACTCATTTATTTGTTGTTGTGTTGTTATTTTATTTTGCAAAGGTAATTAATTCGTTAATGCGATAAAGAATGAAGAAGTAATCTTTTTATTATTTAAATTTTCTGATTGATAAATTAAACACATAGTCACATAGAAAACATAGCGTTGGGTTTTCTATGTGACTACGTGGTAAAAGGTTTTTAAAAAGAAGCAAATGTTAGTGTTTAATAAATTTGAATTTTAATAGGTTTAGCCCTGATTGAACGGTTTGTTTGAGCTCTTTTTTATTCCTTTTTAGGGTAAAAAAAGCGAGTAGTGAAAGCAGGAAATAGCTTCAAAAAAAAACTCCCAAAAATGAATTTGAGAGTTTTAAGTTTTATATACTTTTTAAGATTGTAAGTGATATACCTAATGCAATCTGCGATTGCTAACCTAAGTAAGTCATTAAGATTTTAGATCTAGAAGTGTGTTTTAATCTTCTAATTGCTTTTTCTTTAATTTGACGAACACGCTCACGAGTTAAATCGAAAGTTTCACCAATTTCTTCTAAAGTCATTGGTTGGTGTTCTCCTAAACCAAAGTATAATTTTACAACATCAGCTTCACGTGGAGTTAATGTTTCTAAAGCTCTATTAATTTCTATTCTTAGAGATTCGTGTAATAATTTTCTATCAGGATTTGGAGATTCTCCAGAGTTTAAAACATCGTATAAGTTAGAATCTTCACCTTCAATTAAAGGAGCATCCATAGATACGTGACGACCAGAATTTTTCATAGATTCTTTAACGTCATTCACAGTCATATCTAATTTCTTAGCAATTTCTTCTGGACTTGGAGGTCTTTCGTTTTCTTGCTCTAAGAACGCGTACATTTTGTTAATTTTATTGATAGAACCAATTTTATTTAACGGTAAACGTACAATTCTAGATTGTTCTGCTAAGGCTTGTAAGATAGATTGACGAATCCACCAAACGGCGTATGATATAAATTTAAAACCTCTTGTTTCATCAAAACGTTTTGCTGCTTTAATTAAACCTAAGTTTCCTTCGTTAATTAAATCTGGTAACGTTAATCCTTGATTTTGGTATTGTTTTGCAACAGATACAACGAAACGTAAATTTGCTTTTGTTAATTTCTCTAATGCTCTTTGGTCACCAGCTTTAATAAGCTGTGCCAATTCTACTTCTTCATCAGCAGTAATTAAGTCTACTTTACCTATTTCTTGTAAGTATTTATCTAACGATGCAGTTTCTCTATTAGTAACCTGCTTGGTAATTTTTAGTTGTCTCATCTAATTCTCTATTGCTTTTTAAAGGATTAATGTATTGCTACATTTTATTATACGTATGAATCTAACTTTATGTTACAAAAAGTTTCATGTTTTTTTTTAAAAGTAGGTTTCTTGCCATTCACCGACATTAAAGGGTGCTTAAACTTTTTATTTATTTTAAATGTGACTTCTTTTATTTCTTTGTGTCAAAATAATAACTGAATTGAAAACGATAGATGTTAAAGCTTTAAGCGACGAAGAATTAGTCTTTAAAATAGTAGAAACAAATAACTCACAATTGTTTGCTGTATTATATGATAGATTTTCTAAGGTAGTTTATAATAAGTGTTATGGTTTTTCCAAAAACAAGGAAGAAGCAGAAGATTTAACACATGACGTTTTTATCAGGTTATTTGTAAAAATAAAAACCTTTAAGGGTAATTCTAAGTTTTCTACTTGGTTGTATTCTTTTACTTATAATTTCTGTGTAAATTACGTGCAAAGAAATGATTTTAAAAAGAAGGAAAAAGTTACGGTTGTTACAGATAATATAAAAGAAGAAGATGATTTTCAAGAAATTGATGATGTAACTCTGTTTGAGTTGAAATCAGAGAAATTGGCAAAAGCATTAACTTTAATTGATCCAACAGAAAAGATGATTCTTTTAATGAAATATCAAGATGATATGACGATTAAAGAGATTCAAGAATCTTTAAATATTGGTGAAAGCGCTGTTAAAATGAGAATTAAAAGAGCGAAACAAAAACTTGTAAGAACATATGAAGAATTATAAATATGAGCAATCCTTTTAAGAGAATTATACATCACCACAGTGTGCCTAAAGTTCTAAAAGAAAAAGTTTTAAGCGATATTTCGATGATTAAACTCACTCTAGATATCGCTGATTTATTTTTAGTGAAATATCCGAATACAATTGGAGACTTGTTAAACAATGGTAACAATAAATCGAATTATAAAAGCTAATAATAATGACAAATAAATTACTACTTGCGCTAAAATCTGATGTAGATTTTAGTTTTCTAGAAACACTTTGGACTAATTTTACTGATTTTTTACCACAATTATTAAAAGGAATTGGCTTTTTAATAATAGGTTGGTTATTAATAAAATTTCTGTTATATATTATAAAAAAAGCCTTAGGCTATACCAAAATAGATAACTTACCAGAAAAACTACATGTAGATGAAATTTTTGGAGAGTCTTCTTTAAAAATTCAACCAACAAAAATAATTATTACAGCTATTAAGTGGGTTTTAATTCTAATCTTTATAATAGTTGGCTCAGAATTATTAGGTTTAAGAATGGTTTCTGAACAATTAAGTAATTTAATTGGGTACCTACCAAGACTAATTAGTGCACTTGTTATTTTTGCGGTGGGTATTTATGTAGCTAATTTGGTTAAAAAAGCTTTAACCGCTATGTTTAAATCTTTAGAGTTAACCGGAGGTAATTTAGTTGGTAATATTGCCTTTTATTTAATTGCTATTGTAGTTACCGTAACAGCATTAAACCAAGCAGGTGTTAATACAGATTTAATTACAAGCAATCTTTCTATAATTCTAGGAGCAATTTTAGCATCATTTACCATTGCATTTGGGCTAGGTTCTAGAGATGTAATTAAAAGATTATTATTTGGTTATTATACTAGAAAAAATATTAAAGAAGGAGATAAAGTTATTATTAATGGTTTAGAAGGAACTGTTGGTTTAATAGATAATATATGCGTGGTATTAATCACCGAAAAAGGAAAAGTAATTATTCCGATTAAAGATATAGTAGACAATCAAATTGAAGTAATCGATTAATTTTCTATAAGATTTGATAGAACGTTGGGGGACGTACTATCATAGTTGTGATTTATCACAAAAACAAGAGACCGTGAAAACGGTCTCTTTTCTATTTATATAAGTTTTACAAGGCTTTCTTTAGCTAGGGTTTCTGTTAAATTAACATTCCTTTTAAAAAAGAAATCTGAAATTCTGTATTTCTAAAATAGCCCATTTATTTGAGCATCTATCCTATCTATAATATAACCTAAATCTTCTTGGTTATCTACAAAGTCTAAATTATCAACATCAATTATAAGTAATTTTCCTTTTGTATAGGTAGATATCCAAGCTTCATAACGCTCATTTAACCTACTTAAATAATCGATACTTATAGAGTTTTCATAATCTCTACCACGTTTATGAATTTGACCCACTAAGGTAGAAATATCTGCACGTAAGTATATTAATAAGTCTGGTGGTGTTACCAAGTTTTCCATTAATTCAAATAAAGAACTATAATTACCATAGTCTCTATTAGTCATTAAACCCATTGCGTGTAAATTTGGAGCAAAAATATGTGCATCTTCATAAATGGTTCTATCCTGAATAATATTTTTACCAGTTTCTCTCAATTCTAAAATCTGACGAAAACGACTATTTAAAAAATAGACCTGAAGGTTAAAAGACCAACGTTCCATTTCTGTATAAAAATCGTCTAAATACGGATTTTCATCCACAGACTCAAAATGAGGTTTCCATTTATAATGTTTGGCTAATAATTTGGTTAGCGTGGTTTTACCTGCGCCAATATTTCCTGCAATTGCAACGTGCATAAATTATATTCTAATAAGATTAAAAGTGATGCTAAAATAGTAAAAATTATAAATAGAATAGGTTAACAATCTAATTTATAACCAAATTTCTAATGTCTATAAAAAAACATTTATTATTACAATTAAACTTTTGGGTTTTTTTTAAGTCTTAATAGTTATAATTGGATTTATTTTACAAAAATTAAAATTTTACAGATGAAATCATTATTTACACTTATTCTAACACTTGTTTCAATTATTACTTTTGGGCAAAAAGATTTTCAAGGGAAGGCTATTTATATGTCTAAAACCTCTGTAAACTTAGACAACTTTGCACGAGGTGGAGAACAACTTTCTGAAGCAAGAAAAAAACAGCTTCAAGAAAGAATGAAATCTCAATTAGAAAAAACCTTTATTTTAAATTTTGATAAAAGCTCGTCTCTTTATAAAGAAGATGCAAAGTTAGAGGCACCAACAGCAGGTGGAGGAGGAAGAGGTCCGAGGTTTGGAGGTTTTTCTAGTGGAGGAACAAAATATAAAAATACTAAAGAAAAAAAAGCTTTAGAGTCTACCGAATTTTTTGGTAAAAAGTTTTTAATTTCTGACGAAATGGAGCAACCACAATGGGAGTTAGGCGGAGAAACTAAACAAATAGGTAGTTACCTTTGTTATAAAGCAACATTACTTAAAGATGCAAACCCTTTAGATTTTTCTAATTTTAGAAGACCCAATTCTGAGGATAATAAAGAAGAAAAAGAAGTAAAACAAATTTTAGTTACAGCTTGGTATACACCACAGATTCCTGTTAGTAATGGTCCTGGAGAATATTGGGGATTGCCGGGTTTAATTTTAGAAATAAACGAAGGAACTACCACTATTTTATGTACAGAAATAGTATTAAATCCTTCAGAAAAAGCATCTATTGAAGCTCCTTCTAAAGGAAAAAAAATTACTAGAGAAAAATATACAAAAACTGTTACAAAGAAAATGGAAGAGCTAAGACAAAATTTTCAAAATAGAGGTAGAGGTGGTAATCGTGGAGGCGGATTTCATTAAACAATAAAGGAATAATTACACAAAAATGAAAAAATTACTACTACTAACCGTTTTTATGGTTTCGCTTTTTACCAACGCTCAGGTAAAATTAACAGGAGTTGTTAAAGATAGTGTTGGAGAACCTTTAGAAATGGCAAATGTATTAGCTATTAATAAGGTTACTAATAAAATTACTTCTTATGGTTTTACAGATACCAAGGGTTTTTATAAATTAAATGTAGATAAAAACGCAACTATTTTGTTGAAAATTAGTTACGTAGGTATGAAATCTTCCGATTTTACAATAGAAACAAAGTCAGCAGAAATTGTTACAAATGTTATGTTAGCTTTTGACAATGCTTTAGATGGTATAAATATTGTTTCTAAAATGCCTGTTACGGTAAAAGGAGATACCATTGTTTATAATGCAGATTCTTTTCAAAATGGTTCAGAAAGAAAACTAGAAGATGTTTTAAAGAAATTACCAGGTGTAGAAATTAATGATAATGGAGAAATTGAAGTTGAAGGTAAAACAGTAGAAAAAGTAATGATAGACGGTAAAGATTTCTTTGATGGAGATACAAAACTGGCTGCTAAAAATATTCCTTCTAACGCTTTAGATAAAATAGAAGTTTTAAGAAATTACGCAGATGTTAGTCAGCTTAGTGGTGTACAAAACAATGAAGATAGAGTTGCTATAAATATTAAACTAAAAGAAGGGAAAAAGAATTTCTGGTTTGGAGATATAACTGCTGGAACAGGAAATGCGCCAGATGAAACCTTATATTTATTACAACCAAAATTATTTTATTACTCTCCAAAATACACCATTAACGTTATTGGTGATGTTAACAATATGGGAGAAGTTGTTTTAGATAGAGGAGATATTAGAAGCTTTAGCGGTGGTTTTAGAAGTCAAAGTCCATCTAACGGAACAAACTTAAGTTTAGCAAGTGCAGGTATTGGCTTTTTAACAGCAAATGCAAGAAACGCAAATAGAATTGAAACAAAATTAACGGCTATGAATTTTAGTTATTCGCCAACTACAAAACTAGATTTAAGTGGGTTTTTAATTTTTTCTAGTAATAGTAACGGACAACAAAATAATGTAGCTACAGATTATATAGATCCTCTTACTCCAGATGAGAATACAGAGAGTACAACAGACCAAACAAGTAATACAGGTTTGTTTAAATTTAGTGCAGATTATAAGCAGAATGCAAGAAAGCAATTTAATTATGATTTAATCGGGCGTTTTACAAACGAATATAGAACAGATGATGTTGCATCGGATGTTTTAAGTAATATTACAGAAAAAGAGAACGCTACACCTTATACCATCAATCAAAATTTTAGTTATTTCTATACGGCAAATGAAAAAAATATCTTTGCCTTAGAAGCGAAACATTTATTACAAGATGAAGATCCGTTTTATGTTGCTTCTTTAGAAAAAGATAGCTATTTAGATGAAGCGGAAACTTTAGGTTTAGATAAAGAACCAAGTTCAAGTAACTTATTGTACACATTAGAACAAGACAGACGTGTAAAATCGAATCAATTAGATGTAAAATTAGATTATTATAATATTTTAAATGATAAGAGTAACTTAAATTTTGTAGTTGGTACCATACAAAGTAAGCAAAATTTTGATTCTAAATTTTTCCAAATTTTAGATGATGGAAGTGAATCTATTCCAACCGGAACTATTCCAGAGGAAGATGCTAGAGCGTTTACAAACGATACAGAATACGGTTTTTCTGATCTTTATGCAGGATTAAGGTATCGTTTAAAAGCAGGTATATTTACTTTTACTCCAGGTTTTACATTGCATGCGTATGATGTTAAAAATACACAATATGAAACAGAAGTTTTTAAAGATCAATTTCAAAAATTCTTTCCAGAGTTATCTATAATCGCACAATTTAAACAAAGTGAATCTTTACAATTTTCTTATAAACAAGAAGTTAATTTTACAGATGTAAATAAACTTGCTAGAGGTATTGTAGCAAATAGTTATAATTCTTTTTATTATGGTAATCACGAGTTAGACAATGCACATTTGCATAATGTAAACCTAAATTACTCTAGCTTTAACTTTTTTAATTACACAAACGTATTTGCGAGGCTTAATTACAAAAAAACCATAGATCAAATTAACTCAAACACAATTTTTGAGCCAGGATCTGTTGTTTCTACGAGTACTTCATTAAATTCACCTTTTGATAATGAGAGTTTTACGGGTTCTGCGAGAGTTGGTAAAACGTTTAATAAGATTAAAACATCTTTAGGAGCTAATTTAGGTTACAGTAAAACATACCAGTCTTTAAATAATGCTTTTAATACCAATAAATTATTTTCTCAGGGTTATAACGCAAGTGTTAGTACCAACTTTAACAAAGCACCAAATGTATCATTGGGGTATAAATTAAGTTTTTCAGATCAAGATAATAGTGCTAGAGAAGCCGTTGTAAAAGGTATTACAAATGCACCTTCTATTAGTTTTGATGCATATGTTTGGAACTCGTTAACTATTCGATCAGATTTTTCTTACAACGAAGTAAAACAAGATGGAGTGGTTGCAAATTCGTTTAAAAGTTTAGATGCTTCTTTTTCATACAGAAAAGGTAAAGATGCAAAATGGGAATATGAGTTAGTAGGAAGTAATCTTTTAGCTTCTGGTTCTAGAGCATCTGTAAATACAACTAATATTGCTTTTACAATTAATGAAACTTTTATTTTACCAAGATTTGTAAGTCTTAGAGTAAAATATCAATTGTAATTAAATCTTTAAATAAAAAAGCTCAATTTATTGGGCTTTTTTTATAGCCTAAATTTAAAATAAGAAACAATATCTTTGCAAGATAATAATTAATGAAGTTATGTGATCTTGTCAATAAATTCAAAATTATAATTCTGAGTTATTTATTATTATTTGTATTCATAAAATTTTAAAAGGAGTTAAGTATAATGAGAAAATTTGATGTAGCAGTAATTGGTAGTGGACCTTCTGGAGCTTCGGCAGCTTTAAAATTAGCAGAAAATGGAGTTTCTGTTGTTTTAATAGAAAAAGAAGTGTTACCAAGATATAAAACTTGCGGTGGAGGTTTTGTCTATAGAGGAAGAAGAAATATGCCTTTTGATATTAGTTCTGTTGTAGAAAGAGAGTTTAAGAAAATTGACATTTATTTTGATAAAGCTGGTATTCATTTAACATCAGAAAGAGAAGAACCTATTATTAGCATGATCATGCGCGATGATTTTGATAACTTTATTGTTGAAAAAGCAAAAAAAGCAGGCATCGTATTATTACAAGACCATAAATTAAAGAATATACTTTTTGAAGATAAAATTACATTACAAACTTCTAAAGAAGATGTAGAAGTTAAGTTTGTAATTGCTGCAGACGGAGCGTTAAGTACAACCGCAAAGTTAGCAGGTTGGGAAGAAACTAGACATTTAATACCTGCTTTAGAATATGAAGTAGAGGTTAGTAAAGAAGATTTTGATAGACTATCTAAAGAAGTTCGTTTCGATTTTGATGCGGTTCCTTTAGGATATGGATGGAGTTTTCCAAAAGAAAACCACTTGTCTATTGGTGTAGCCTCTACCAAAAGAACAAAATTAGATTTAAAAAAGCATTATAAAGAATACTTAGTAACTTTAGGAATTAACGAAGTGGTTAGCGAAGCTTTTCATGGTTTTCAAATACCAGTTTCACCTAGAACAGATGGATTTTTTAGAAAAAATGTTTTTTTAGTAGGGGATGCAGCAGGGTTTGCAGATCCTATAACCGCTGAAGGAATCTCTAATGCAATTCTTTCTGGTGTTATTGCTGCAGACGCAATTATAGAAAGTAAATTAGAAAGTAAGTTAGCCGAAGAATTATACGATACAAAATTAAACAAGGTTTTAATTCCAGAATTAAAAACAGGAGTGTACTTATCTAAACTTTTCTATGAAAATGAAAAAGTAAGACATTTTTTAATGAAAAAGTATGGAGATCGTTTTTGTGAAGCAATGACAGATATATTTATGGGAGAACGTTCTTATCCTGTAGATATAAAGAAAAAATTGAAACAAAAGTTAAAAAATGTAATTTTTAAAAACTAAAGATACTCTTGTTATTTTTTTATAAACTAATTTAAAAATAGGTTCGTTATTTAAAGTAAGTAAACTACACGCACACAATGTCTATTAAAGTAACATCGGTTTCTAAAATTTATAAAACGCAAAAAGCATTAAATAAGGTTTCTTTTTCTGCGGATAAAGGCCAGATAATTGGTTTTTTAGGTCCAAATGGAGCAGGAAAATCGACCATGATGAAAATACTTACGGGGTTTATAAAACCCCATGAAGGTGAAGTTTTTGTTGATGAAATAAATGTTTTGGATAATCCATTAGAAGCACAAAAAACAATTGGGTATTTGCCAGAGCACAACCCTTTGTATAAAGAGATGTATGTGCGTGAATATTTACAATTTAATGCTGCTATTTTTAAGGTTGATAAAAGCCAAATAGAAGCGTGTATTGAAAAAGTTGGACTAACAACTGAGGCGCACAAAAAAATAAGTCAATTATCTAAAGGATATCAACAAAGAGTTGGTTTAGCCGCAGCTATTTTGCACAACCCAAAAGTGTTAATTTTAGATGAACCAACAACAGGTTTAGATCCTAATCAATTAGTAGAAATAAGAGCGTTGATTAAAGAATTAGGAAAAGACAAAACGGTTTTGTTTTCTACACATATTATGCAAGAAGTAGAAGCCGTTTGCGATCGTGTCATCATCATAAAAAAAGGAGAACTTTTAATTGATAAAAAGCTAGAGGATCTCAAAGAAAATAACCAACAAATTATAGCAGTTACTTTTGATTATAAGGTTGAAGAGCAATTTATAAAAAGATTAACAAACGTGGTTTCTTATAAAAATAATTACGACTATACTTGGTTTATCACTTTTGAAAGTGAAGAAGATATGCGACCAAAAGTATTCGATTTTGCCCAAGAAAATGGTTTAAAAATCCTTAGTTTAAATACTCAGAATAAAAATTTAGAAACGCTTTTTAGAGAAGTTACAGCTTAATTTTTCTCTATAAAAATAATAATACTTATTGATTTACGGAAAACATAATAAATATGTCAACAAATAATTGTTTAGATCAAATAGCAAACATAGATATTTATCTTTTAGATCAAATTATAAAAGGACGTTATAATAAGGCTGATAAAATTTTGGATGCAGGTTGTGGAAGCGGCAGAAATTTAAAATGGTTTTATGAAAATGCTTATACTTTTTATGGTGTCGATAATGATGCAGAGAGACTTAATGTAGCAAAAGAATTATATCCAAATAAAAAAGAAAACTTTAGTGTTTCTAATGTAGAAAATTTACCATTTACATCGGAATCTTTTCAACATATAATTTGTAATGCAGTATTACATTTTGCAAAGAATACAGCACATTTTGAGGATATGTTTTCAGAACTAGTGCGTGTTTTAGAGCCAAAAGGGACTTTGTTTATTAGAATGACCTCAGATATTGGAATAGAAAAATTCGTTAAAATGACTCCTACAGGAGTTGTTAAATTACCTGATTTATCAGAGCGTTTTTTATTAACGCGTACATTACTTGAAAATATAATGGCTACTAACAATTTATCATTGTTAGTCCCTCTAAAAACGGTTAATGTTAATGATTTAAGAGCTATGACAACACTTGTACTTCTTAAAAACTAGTTTCACTTATAAAGAACAGTGTGTAAATTTTTATCACTGATTTTAAAATTAAAATAAGGCTAATTTGTTAAATAATGAAAAGCTTCTAACAAAGTAGGAAAAACCAAAATACTTCCTGCTTCTTTTAATTCCTCTTCTGTATATTGTGTAGTAATTCCAATTGCAACCATTCCTGCCGCTTTTGCCGCTTTTGTGCCGGTTAAGCTGTCTTCAAAAACCCAAATATCTTTAAAATCTTCTTCTTTAAAGCCTAAGGTTTCTGCCAATAGAATATAAGCTTCTGGTGCAGGTTTTGGTTTTACATAGTCTTGCACGCCAAAAACAGTAGTAAAGTTTAAATCTAAATGATAAACGCTATTTTTTAAAAACTGTTTTGTTGCGTTACTAGCAATTCCGTAAGGAATTTTTTCTTTGGTTAAAAGTGTTGTAAATTCTCTAACTCCAGGTAATAATTTAGGAACTTTAAAACGTGTTTTTATGTGTTCGTCTTTTAAAAAATACAATTCTTCCGTTTGTGCCTCTTTACCAATTACAGCACAAAAATATTCGGCAATAATCATTGGAGATTTTCCTGCGTTGAATTTAGGAAACGGAGCTATTTCTTGGTTAAATAATTCTTTAAAAGCAGAAGTCCAAGCAGAATAATGACTCTCAAAACTATCTACAATTACGCCATCAAAATCAAATAAAAATCCTTTAGGTAATACCATTAATTGGTTGTTTTTTCGTTGAATATTTCCGTTAAATACGGGTTTAAAAATTTATTTGTTGGATCTAATTCTCTTCTTAAAAATTTAAAATCTTCCCATTTGGAATATACTTTAGAAAGCTCTGCATCTTTAGCGGTAAAACGTTTTGCCCAATGCGGTTTTCCTCCGTGTTTTAAGAATATTTTTTCAATACTTTTAAAAGCTTCATAGGTATCTGCTGTAGCGGCGTTTCTAGACACACATCCCATAGTAACCGTATCTTTACCGTATGCATAACTTAACCAGGTTTTATCTTTATAAACAAAACGAACATCCATAGGAATATGGATAAAAGATTTATTACTCCATTTATTAATTTCTGTTTTTAGTTCTTCAAATACTGTAGGAAAAATATCTAAACCAATGGTCCATTCTGCCAATTCTAAAGTAGAACCTCTAGATTTTGTAACCGTAGCTTGGTATAAAGAACCTTTATGTTCTTTTGTAGAACTAAAAAAACCTCTGTATAAAAGTTTATTTGCAATGGCTGTTATCCAAGGAAAAACATGTGTGTATTTGTATAATATTTTAGAGGCAGTTCTTCTATGTTTTAAATATTTAGGACCCAAATCTTCTGTAACTTCTGTATTGGGATCAATTTTATCACCTGTAATCACATACCCTTTATCGGTATGAGGAAGCCATAAGATTCTTAGAAAATCATGTTTTTTTAGGCGTTCATTGATTTTAGGTAACCAAACACTATCGTCTTCCGGACCTTCTTTTACATGTAAAGTATAGATAGGTTCACATTGAAAAGTGATTTCAGAAAGTACCCCTAAAACTCCTAAAGAAACTCTAACTGCATCAATTAATTTGTCTTTTTCTGTTATTTCTTTCACAGAACCATCAGCCAAGATAAGAGTACATTTTGTAATATATTCAGATAATAGTTTTCCGCTTGTTCCGTGAGTTCCTGTAGCCAAAGCACCACCAATAGTAATGGTGTTAATATCTGGTAAACAAGGAATACACCAACCTTTTGCTTCTACGGCTTCTAATAAATCGCCTAGAATTACACCAGATTGAACTGTAATTGTATGTTCAGTATCATTAGAAGATATAATTTTATTATAAGTTCTAATATCAATTAAAGTAGCTACACCAGAAGCAATATCTGCAGAGGATTGTTTGTTTCCAAAAACTCTAATTTTTTCTGAATTAGCAATTACTTCTTGTAATTCTTTTTCAGAAGTAATTTTATAAAGTGATTTGTAATTGTGAGTTAGATTCTCGTTCCAACTTACCCAAGTACCATTTTTATTTTGTTTCATTTATTTTTTAAAAGATTAAACAAAATTAAGCATTAATATTTTTTTATCGTGCTTGTTTTTGTTTTTTTCTGTTAATTAGAATCAATTCAATTTATAAGCAATTTGTTGTTTATCTAAATCAGCTAACAACTCGTTGGTAATATGAACTTTTGTATTTCTACTAGGTAAACTAATTTCTAGTTTTTCCTTTTCGTCCCAAATAGTGAAATTTAAATTTTGTTTACCAGGTGTCTTTTTTAAGATGTTTTCTAAAGTGGAAATAGATTCTTCTTTAATTTCACTTAAAGGAAGTTGAATGGTTACTTTTTTACAGAGTTCATCCATAATATCATGTAACAATTTCATTTCTAGAAACTTTAGTCTTGGTTCGCCAACAACTCCTGTTTCTTTATTGGTCCAACCAGGTTGTACGGTTGTACGTATAAATAAGAATTGATTAGGTACTAAGAAATGTTGCATTCTTAGGTAATCTTCCCCAAAAATTCTAAATTCATTACTATCTCCATAATCTTCAACGGTAAACATTGCCCAACCTTTACCTGCTTTAGAAACTCTGTGTTGTACATCGGTAACAATTCCTGCAAAAGCTAAATTCATGTTTACAAATTTTGCAAGATCTGCTTTAAAGTATTTTAAAGAAGCGTTGCAGAATTTTATTTCGTTTTTAAAATCATCTAAAGGATGCGCAGAAATATATATTCCAATAACTTCTTTTTCTTGTTGTAATAACTCCATGGTTCCCCAAGTTTCACATTCTGGAATATCGGGTTCTGGAAATTGAACAGTAGAAGCTTCACCGAACATAGAAACCTGAGCAGAATTTTCATTTTCTTGATATTTATGCCCAAATTTCATGGCGCGTTCTAAAAAGGTCATTCCTTTTTCATCTGTGGCAAAATATTGAGCTCGGTGTGTATCTGTAAAAGAATCGAAAGCACCTGCTTTTATCAAACTATCAAAAGATTTTTTGTTGGCAGCTCTTAAATCTACACGTTTAGATAAGTCAAAAATTGAGTTGTAATTTCCATTTTCTTCTCGTTCTTTAATAATAGCTCTCACAGCTCCAGCACCAACACCTTTTACGGCTGCCATTCCAAAACGGACAGCACCTTCATTATTTACGGAGAATTTTAAATATGATTCATTTAAATCCGGACCAAAAACTTGTAATTCCATTCGTTTACATTCTTCCATAAAGAAAGAAACCGATTTAATATCGTTCATATTATTGGAAAGTACAGAAGCCATATACTCGGCCGGATAATGCGCTTTTAAATACGCTGTTTGATATGCTATCCAAGCATAACAGGTAGAGTGAGATTTGTTAAAGGCATAACTTGCAAAGGCTTCCCAGTCTTTCCAGATTTTCTCTAATTTTTCTGGATCATGACCTTTAGCTGCAGCTTGTTCCACAAATTTTGGTTTCATTTTATCTAGCACCGCAATCTGTTTTTTACCCATTGCTTTACGTAAAACATCGGCTTCACCTTTGGTGAAATCTGCCAATTTTTGCGATAAAAGCATTACCTGCTCTTGGTAAACTGTAATTCCGTAGGTCTCTGCCAAATATTCTTCCATGGCAGGTAAATCGTATTCTATATCTTCGGTTCCATGTTTTCTATTAATAAAAGACGGAATGTATTCCATTGGTCCAGGTCTGTACAAGGCGTTCATTGCTATTAAATCGGCAAATACGGTTGGTTTTAAAGAGCGCATGTGTTTTTGCATTCCGGGAGATTCATACTGGAAAACACCAACGGTTTCTCCTCTTTGGAATAATTCATACGTTTTTACATCTTCTAAAGAAAAATTCTCTGGATCTAGTGTGATGCCATGTCTTGCTTTTACAATTTTAACGGTGTCTTTAATTAAAGTTAGCGTTTTTAATCCCAAGAAATCCATTTTCAATAAACCTGCAGTTTCTACTACAGAGTTATCAAATTGGGTAACGTACATGTCGGAATCCTTTGCCAAAGCAACAGGTACGTAGTTGGTAATATCTCCAGGAGTAATAATTACACCACAGGCATGAATTCCGGTATTTCTAACAGAACCTTCTAATATTGTTGCTTTATTTATCGTTTCGGAAACCAAATCGGTTCCGTAAGACATTTGTTTTAATTCTTCTACAAGTACTTTTTCTTCTGCACGTAAACCATCAACTTTACCTTTACTTTTTGCATCATCGCCAAAAATATTTTTCAGCTTAATTCCCGGAATTAATTTGGCAATTCTATCGGCTTCAAAAAGTGGTAAATCTAAAACTCTGGCAGTATCTCTAATAGAAGATTTTGCAGCCATGGTTCCGTACGTAATAATCTGAGCAACTTGGTTTGCACCATATTTATCAATTACATAGTCCATTACACGACCACGACCTTCATCATCAAAATCAATATCAATATCGGGCATGGATACACGTTCTGGATTTAAGAAACGCTCAAAAAGTAAATCGTATTTAATTGGGTCAATATTGGTAATCCAAAGACAGTAGGCAACTACAGAACCTGCCGCAGAACCACGCCCCGGACCAACGGCAACATCCATTTTTCTTGCTGCTCTAATAAAATCTTCTACAATTAAGAAGTATCCTGGATATCCTGTTTTTTCAATAACTTCTAACTCAAAATCTAAACGTTCTTTAATGGATTCTGTAATTTCTCCATATCGTTTTTTAGCACCTTCAAAAGTTAAATGTTTTAGAAAGTTATTCTCTCCACGCTTTCCGTTATCTTTTTCATCTTCCGGATCTTTAAATTCATCACCAATATTAAAAGCAGGTAATAAAACGTCTCTTGCAAGCGTAAAAATTTCAATTTTATCTACAATTTCTTGAATGTTGCTAATTGCTTCAGGAATATCAGCAAACAACTTTTTCATTTCGTCGGTAGACTTAAAATAATACTCTTGGTTTGGTAAACCATATCTATAACCACGTCCTTTACCAATAGGAGTAGCTTGCTTTTCGCCATCTTTTACACACAATAAAATATCATGTGCATTTGCATCTTTCTTCTCTAAATAGAAGGTGTTGTTAGTGGCAATAATTTTTACCTCATGCTTTTTAGAAAACTTTAGTAAAGTTTCGTTTACAATTCTTTCGTCTTCCTGATCATGACGCATCAACTCGATATACAAATCGTCGTTAAATTGTTCTTTCCACCAAATTAACGCTTCTTCAGCTTGTTTCTCTCCAAGATTTAAAATTTTACTAGGAACTTCACCATATAAATTCCCTGTTAAAACAATAATGTCTTCTTTGTATTGTTCTACGAGCGCTCTATCAATTCTAGGAACATAGTAAAAACCATCTACAAATGCAGCAGAAGACATTTTTGCTAAATTGTGATACCCGTTTTTATTTTTTGCTAGTAAAACAACCTGATAACCGTTGTCTTTTTGCGATTTATTTTTATGATCTTCACAGATATTAAACTCACAACCAATAATTGGCTTCATGGGAGTTTCTGCGTTTTTATTATGACTTAAAACAGCATTCACAAAGTGAAAAGCACCCATCATATTCGCTGTATCTGTCATAGCAACCGCAGGCATATTGTCTTTTGCTGCGGCTTTTACAATATTACCCAATTGCATGGTACTTTGTAAAACAGAATATTGCGTATGATTATGTAAGTGCGAAAATTGAACATTTTCTAATTCGGCTAAACCTTCAGAAGTAGATTTAGTTTCTTTAACGCCTTTTAGTTTTTCTAAACGTTTACGAATTATTTCGCTTTCCTTTTTTAGATTGATGTGTTTTAAACCAATTACCTCAATCGGTTTTGGGTTTGCTTCAGAATAATTTTTAAAATAATCATCATCTACATCTAATTGCTCTTTTGTATATTCTCTTAAACGAATTAGTTCTAGAAAACAACGAGTGGTTGCCTCCACATCGGCAGTTGCGTTGTGTGCTTCGCCAAAACCAACTCCAAATAAATGATTGTGCAATTCCGTTAACGTTGGTAATTTAAATTTACCACCACGACCACCAGGAATCTGACACATAGTAGCCGTTTTTTCGGTACACGTATCAAGAATAGGGAGTGAGGTTAAATTACTTTCTATACCTAATCTATGGAATTCACATCCCATAATATTTAAATCGAAATTTAAATTCTGACCAACAATAAACTTCGTTTTTGCCAATGCTTCGTTAAACAAAACCAACCCTTCATTTAAAGAAATTCCTTGTTCTGCGGCTAATTCCGTAGAAATTCCGTGAATTCTTTCTGCATCATACGGAATATTAAAGTTGTCTGGTTGTATTAGAAAATCGTTGTGTTCTAACACTTTTCCCATCTCATCATGCAGCTGCCAAGCAATCTGTATACACCTTGGCCAGTTGTCTGTGTCTGTCATTGGAGCATTCCAACTTTTTGGTAAACCGGTAGTTTCAGTATCAAAAATTAAGTACATAAATCTGTGTAAATGTTGAAGCGTTTAACTGTTTAAAAGAACATGTAAAAATAGAAATTTGTTCTTACAAATGATGGATGAGTTGTTTTCTTTTATCAACAAATTTTCTCTTAGGCTAGTGCTGATTATTAACGAGTACCATACTAGAAATTAGTATTTGATTACACTAAGCGTAAACGAAAATAAGCTTGCGTATGTTTTTGGGCGTGCCCATTTTTAAAATTATTTAGATAGTAGCATTAAGTTTTTGTTTTAAAAATGGTCAGGCTATCCGTTGCAAGTCCTCGTTCGTACCTCACTGTGGGCTTGGAATTAATCTTGAGCGAAGTCGAAAGGCTACTATCCTTCACGCGGAAGAATCATTTAGTTTGTCGTTTTGAATGTAGAGAGAAATCTCATATAGATGTTCAGGTTTATTTTAATTGCATTATGCGGCTAATAATTGTACTCGTTTGTAATCGATAATTTTGAAAATTAAAAAAAAAGTCAATCCTTTATTGGATTGACTTTTTATAGTGTTATGTGAAATTAGTTTTAAGTTTACTAATATTTTATTTTTAGGCTAATTCTTCTTTTACCATTAATAAATTAACGGCACCTTGAATTTTCTGTTTCTGCATTTCTATCATCTTTCTAGTTGATGGTGCAAATTCATTTTCTTTATCTAGAATTTCAGTATATTCTTCTAAACTAGTTCTTTCTCCTCTAATGGCTTCTTCTAAAATTGCCTCTTCATCATTTGAGCTAAATAATGATTTTAATGTCATCCAGTTTCTATGCGCCGCTCCTTTTAATGTGCCATTATCTTCTGGTATTTGCCCATAAGATAAAATTTCTGTTCTAAGTTCTTTTGCAAACTGACTTCTCTCGCTAGCTCTCTTTTTAAAGAAAATTTTTAATTTAGGACTATCTACATTTTCTGCAGCGTTTAAATACCCTTTTTCGGCATCATAATTTTTTTCTAATAATTCGTTTAATTTGTTCGAAATTTTTTCTGTGTACTTCATACTATCGTTTTCATTTTAAATTTCAATAGATTATTTTAAGATGTGTATTGTTTCACATCTGGTACAAAATTAGAAAACAAGAGGCTTTGTCTTTAGTGCATAAGATTTAGATTTTAACTCATTTGATTCTAAGCTTTTTTATCGTTTTTGTTTTTCTTGTGCTCGTTTGTAACGAGTACCGTAATTTCTGTGTGAAACCAATGTTTGGTGGCACTCGTTAGAAACGAGCGCTAGCGGTGGTGTTTTTTGATTGAATAGAATAATTAACACATCTAATAACCACCTAGTTTGTCATTTCGAAATGAGCTTTTTTAAGCGATTGAGAAATTTCATAAAGTTGCTCTGTTTTGCGTGAACTTCTTTATGTGATTTCTCCTAGCATTCGAAAACACAATTGTTGTAATCTATGAGTATCCGCGTTAGGGATTGAACGGTTTGTTTGAGCTCTCCCACATTTTTTTGTGGGAAGCGAGTAGTGAAAGCCCGACCCTTGTGGTAACGCCCTAAAAAATATTGATATTTAGCGTTTTAGTTTGAAAAAGGTTTTGTACTTTTGCGCCCACTTACTACGAGATAGTAAGATTTTTAATAATCAAGGTCGAGAACCTTAACAAATTAACAAATTATGTCTGTAAAGATTAGATTACAAAGACACGGTAAAAAAGGGAAACCATTCTATTGGATCGTTGCCGCTGATGCTCGTGCAAAAAGAGATGGTAAATACTTAGAAAAAATAGGTACTTACAATCCAAACGTTAACCCTGCAGTTATTGATTTAGATGTAGATTTAGCTGTAACTTGGTTACAAAATGGTGCACAACCAACTGATACTGCAAAAAACATTTTATCTTATAAAGGTGCTATGTTAAAGAATCATTTAGCTGGTGGTGTAAGAAAAGGTGCTTTAACTCAAGAGCAAGCAGATGCAAAATTTGCAGCGTGGGTAGAAGCAAAAGCTACTAAGATTTCTGATAAAGAAGCTGGTTTATCTAAAGCGCAATCTGATGCAAAAGCAGCAGCATTCGCAGCAGAA
The DNA here is from genome assembly GCF_023555435.1 of Polaribacter sp. Z014. Lineage (NCBI taxonomy): Bacteria > Pseudomonadati > Bacteroidota > Flavobacteriia > Flavobacteriales > Flavobacteriaceae > Polaribacter > Polaribacter sp. Z014. Next base: position 75,402 of record NZ_JALCZP010000012.1, on the reverse strand, counting down.
AAAGCAGTTAATGAAGCAAGAATTGAAGCAGCTAAACCAGTTGTTGAAGAGGTTGTAGAAGCAGCAGCAGAAACTGAAGCAGAAGAAGTTGCTCCAGATACTATTGATGAAGCTCAAGCAAAATCAGCAGAATAAATTATAAATTTATACGAAGATGCGTAAAGAAGATTGTTTTTATTTAGGCAAAATCGTTACAAAATATAGTTTTAAGGGTGAAGTGGTTATCAAATTAGATACCGACGAGCCTGAGTTGTACACAGAAATGGAATCAGTTTATGTCGAATTCGGCACAAACTTGGTTCCATTTTTTATTGATAAAAGTTCACTACATAAAGGGAATCAGTTACGCGTTCAGTTTGAAGATATTTATTCTGATGAAGAAGCCGATTCTATTTTAAAATGCGGTGTTTATTTACCAAATACAATGTTGCCAAAATTAACTGGCGATAAGTTTTACTATCATGAAGTAATTGGTTTTACCGTTGTGGATGCTAATTTTGGAGAAGTGGGGCAGATTGTTCATATAAATGACAAAGCTGCACAACCTCTTTTTGAAATTGACAGAGATGGAACGGAAATTTTTATTCCGATGGTAGATGAATTTATTAAAAAAGTAGATAGAGAAAACAAAACAATTCAAGTGGATACTCCGCAAGGGTTGATAGATTTGTATTTGTCTTAAAATAAAGAGAGGTGTCTGAGTGGTCGAAAGAGCTACCTTGGAAAGGTAGTGTACTGGTAACGGTACCGAGGGTTCGAATCCCTTCCTCTCTACAAAGGGTTTTAAAATTCAATTTTTAAAATTCCAAATTCCAATTGTTGTGGAGAAAAAAGTATACAATTTAGAAGAAAGAACATACTTATTTGCGAGAGATTGCAGATTTCTATTGAAAAAATTGGTTAGAAACACTTCCAATAATGAGGATGTTAGACAACTTGTTAAGTCTTCTGGATCTATTGCAGCGAATTACATTGAAGCAAATGAAAAGCTTGGAGATAAGGATTTTATTTTTAGATTAAAAATATCTAGAAAAGAAGCAAAAGAGTCCATTCTTTGGTTACGTCTTTTAAGAGATATGAATCAAGAGTTTACTACTGAATTCGAAAAAATGATTCAAGAATGCGACGAATTAAGAAAAATTTTATCTGCAATTATTAATAAAGCCTGATTTTTTGGAATTTGGTGCTTAAAAATTGAAATTTACATTTTGAAACCATTCAAATTTAAAGAGTTTACCATTCATCAAGATAAAACGGCTATGAAGGTGGGTACTGATGGTGTTTTATTAGGTGCCTGGTGTTCGGTAGATGAGTATCCGGATACAATTTTAGACATCGGATCTGGAACTGGTGTTATTTCTTTAATGATTGCGCAACGTTCTGACGCCATGACAATTGATGCTGTTGAGGTTGATGAAAATGCCTATGAACAAACCGTAGCTAATTTTGAAGAATCTGATTGGGGAGATCGCTTGTATTGTTACAATGCTACTTTTACTGAATTTGCTGATGAAATAGCAGAGGAGGAGGAAAGCTATGATTTAATTGTTTCGAATCCGCCATTTTATACAGATGATTTTGAAACTGAAGATACTGCTAGAAATACGGCTCGTTTTACATCTTCTCTTTCTTTTGAAGAGTTGATTGTTGGAGTTTCTAAAATATTATCAGAAAACGGGAAATTTTGTGTCGTTATTCCTTTTAAAGAGGAAGAAGGTTTTATCAACCTAGCAAAAGAAAAGACATTGTTTTTAAACAGAATTTGTAGGGTTCAAGGCAATGAAACATCAGAAGTAAAAAGATGTTTATTAGAGTTTTCTTTTAATGAAACTGAAATACAAGAAGAAAGTTTAATTATAGAAATTGAACGTCATCAATATACAGAAGATTATATTAACCTGACAAAGGATTTTTATTTAAAGATGTAGTTTTTTGTCGTTGAGAGGCAAGAAGCAATCTTTTAATTAATATGACGGTATTGTATCTTTTTCTAATAATTAAAGAGATTTTATAGGAGGCTTAGAATACATTACTTTTGTCAAAATCGATTTAAAATGTTTAAAAATTTAGTTATTACATGCGTTTTAGGAATGTTAGCCATTGTTTTAGGTGCTTTTGGGGCACATGCTTTAAAAGAAGTTTTAACGGCTACAGAATTGTCTAGTTTTGAAACGGCGGTACGTTATCAAATGTATCATGTTATTGTCTTGTTATTTGTTAATATTTATGATGGTTTTACTATTTTACAAAAAAATAAGATTAGCTATGTTTTCTTTTTTGGGATTCTGCTTTTTTCAGGCTCTATTTATGCGATTCATTTAACTTCTATCACAGCAAAATCTATTTGGTTTGTTACTCCTTTAGGAGGTTTAACATTGATGATTGGTTGGGTTTTAATGATTATGATATTCTTAAAAAAACATCGTAAAAGTAAATAATTTGATAATTTTTTGTCAATATATATTGCTGTTTGAAATTATTGTGTAATTTTGTCCGCAGTTAATCTATAAATAATTAAATATATTGATATGGTAGATACAAATACGAAATCGATTTCGTTAAATAGTCTAGGAATCAAAAATGCAACAGTTCGCTATCAATTAAGTTCAGATGAATTGCATGAAGAAACACTTAAAAAGGGGCAGGGAGTAGTTTCTTCTTTAGGAGCAATTGCAGTGAATACAGGAGAGTTTACAGGACGCTCGCCTAAAGATCGTTTTATAGTGAAAGATGAAGTAACCAAAGATGAGGTTTGGTGGAGTGATGTCAACATTCCGTTTGAGTCTGAAAAGTTTGATGCTTTGTATGCTAAAGTTGTAGATTATTTATCTGAAAAGGAAATTTTTGTCAGAGATAGTTATGCCTGTGCAGATGAAAACTACCAATTAAATATTAGAGTTGTTAATGAGCATCCTTGGAGCAATATGTTTGCTTACAATATGTTTTTACGTCCTACAGAAAAAGAATTAGAAAATTTTACTGCAGAATGGACTGTAATTAATGCGCCTGGTTTTATGGCAAATCCGGTTGTAGATGGCACTCGTCAACATAATTTTGCTATTTTAAATTTCAGTAAAAAAATAGCACTAATTGGGGGAACAGGATATACTGGTGAAATTAAAAAAGGAATCTTTTCTGCGCTAAACTTTATTTTACCAGTTTATAGAAATACGTTACCCATGCATTGTTCTGCAAATGTTGGTAAAGATGGAGATACTGCAATTTTCTTCGGATTATCTGGTACGGGAAAAACAACCTTATCTACAGATCCGGATAGAAGTTTAATTGGTGATGATGAACATGGTTGGACGGCAGAAAATACGGTGTTCAATTTTGAAGGTGGCTGTTATGCAAAAGTGATTAATTTATCCGCAGAACAAGAACCAGAAATTTTTGCAGCGATTAAAAAAGGAGCAATCTTAGAGAACGTGGTTATGGATGATCAAGGTGTTGTAGATTTTTCGGATACTTCTATTACTCAAAATACAAGGGTGAGTTACCCAATTCATCATATAAAAAATATACAAGTACCATCCATAGGAAAAAATCCAAAGAATATTTTCTTTTTAACTGCGGATGCATTTGGCGTTTTACCTCCAATTTCTAAGTTAACGCCTAACCAAGCAGCGTATCATTTTATATCTGGTTATACTGCAAAAGTAGCAGGTACAGAAGCAGGAGTTACAGAACCAACGCCGAGTTTTTCAGCTTGTTTTGGAGCACCTTTTATGCCATTACATCCTACAAGATATGCAGAAATGCTAAGTAAAAAAATGAAAGATGCGGGTGTAAATGTATGGTTGATAAATACAGGTTGGTCTGGCGGACAATATGGAGTTGGTAGAAGAATGCCTTTAAAATATACCAGAGCAATGATTACGGCAGTATTAAATGGCGATTTAGGTAGTTATAGATATGAAGATTACCATATACATTCTGTTTTTGGAGTGGCGCAACCAAGAAGTTGTCCTGGAGTTCCTACAGATTTATTAAGCCCAAGGGCAACTTGGAACAATGATGAAGCTTATTATAAAACTGCTTTTAAGTTATCTAATGCTTTTAGGCATAATTTTACGCAATTTGAAGAAGTTGCAAGCGAAGACATTCGAAGAGGTGGACCGCAACGGTATGCATTTTAGTGATTTTTAGTTTTTTTTAGTTAAACACCTCAATTTGAGGTGTTTTTTTTGTTTGAGCTAATATTTAAATTTATTGAGTTAATGCTTAGGTTGTTTTTATTGTACTTTTGTATAAGTGATACACACTAAATTTATTTAACCTTAAATACAATTAAAATTATGAGTAATAGTAGCAATACAGTAGTAGGATTATTAGCAGGAACCGTAATAGGAGCAACATTAGGAATATTATTTGCACCAGATAAAGGAGTGAAAACTAGAAAGAGAATTTCTGAAGAAGCGTTGGCAGCTAAAGATAAAATAGTTGATACTGCAAGTGATTTAACAGAGAAGGTTTCTTCAACAGTTTCAAGTAAAAAAGAAACATTAGATGATCAATTAGAAGAGGTGGTTTCTAACGTTAGTCATAAAGCAGAAGATGTTATTTCTACATTAGAAAAAAAATTAAAGGAGTTGAAAGAGAAAAATAAAAAATTACAAAAATCTGCCTAATAGATGAACGTTTTAGACAATATAAAAAATACGGCAGATAAAGGCTCTGATGCTAGTAAAGAGTATGTTTCTAAAAGTTTAGACTATGCAAAGTTAAAGGCTTTTCAAGTAACAGCCTTAACACTAAGTACCATTGTAAAATTTTTTATTATTGGTAGTTTGGCTGTTTTAGGCTTTGTGTTTTTGGCGTTTTCTTCTGCAATTGCTTTAGGAGAATTTCTAGAAAATACAGCTTTAGGGTATTTGTTTGTGGGATTATTTTTTCTAATTATTTCTTTGCTAATTTATTTTCTAAAGGGTTCTTTTGATAAAAAAGTAATATCTAAAGTTTCGAAAATATTTTATGATTAGTAAACAAACCTTTAAAAAATAGGAAATGAAAACATATAAAAGTTTTAAAGAAATAAATAATCATTTAAGACAACTTTCCCTTGAAAAGCAAATTGCTTTGGAAGAACTTAAAATGGTAAAAAATGACTTTGAGGAAAGTATAAAGCCTATTAGTATTATTAGTAATGTTGTCTCTGCTTTTGGCAAGTTTGGAACATTAATGTTTATAAAGAAAATTTTTAAATAGCAGGTAATTTAAACTACGGCTAATAGTTTCTTTTTAAATCCGTTTGGAGTAATGCCATATTTTTCTCTAAAAATTTTAGAAAAATAACTTCTGCTGCTAAATCCAATACTGTATACAATTTGAGAGATATTTAAATCGGTGTTTTTTAGCAAATCTCTAGCAGATTCTAAACGAATATGTCTGATGTATTCGGTAACAGTTCTATTGTATAAAAATTTAAAACCATCTTGCAGCTTTGCTTGTGTTAGGCCAGAATCTAAAGAAAGGTTTTCTAAAGTGTAATTTTTTGCAGGATTTTTTACGATTAACTTTCCGAATTTACGAACTATTTTTAGTTCATTTTTGGTAAGTGATTTAGGTAAAGTTACACCATCTAAAAGTCTGTTATGTTGCTGTATGTGCATTGATAAAACCTCATAAACTCTAGCTTCAATTTTAAGAATGCGTAACATTCCTTTTCCCTTTACATTTTTTATTTGGGAAATTATATCTGCCATTTTTAAATTAAGAGTTCCGTAATTTATAAATCGATAATCATGATCTGTATCTACAAAAACTTCGTATAATTTTTCATTTAAAGTAGAAACATTTGTAGTTCTTTTTTTTAAAAACTTCTTTCTTACTATTTCAATTAGATTAATTTCTACTTTTTCATTTTTTGGCAAATGAATATAATTATAGCCGCCAGTTTTGTTCGTAAAAATTAAGGATTGAAATTGGTCAATTTTACTTTCTTTATTGTCGATACCAAAGCGATGTTTAAAAAAGCCAAGAGAAGAGTACATGAACCGAAGAGGATTAAATTCTGGTACAGCCTGAATTTTAAAAATAAACTCTTTGTGCAACTTAATATCAAAATCTAACAAGTTTACTCCCCAATCAAAAGGGATAAAACGAATACTACCAGTTGCATTTTCATTATTAATTGTAAGTACATTTTCACTCCAATTACTAGTTATAGAGCCTCCTATTTTTTCAGCAATTTGCTGAAGTAAATCTTTGTCACTATCAGCAATTATTTCAATATCAATCATGGGTGCAAAGAATTTAAAAGTACAATCTATAGAAGCTCTATAGAAAGTTTAAAAATAGTTTAAATTTTAATAAAAAGAATGTCTTTTTTATCATTAGTTAAAGTATCAATTAAAACTTGATAGAGGATTAGAACTTTAATGAGTTAAGATTTAAAGTATATGCATTCAAAAGAATGTTACTATTTCTATATTTTTACATAAAAGAAATTAAGTATAGTTAAGATGTACATCGTTTGGCATCTTTAAAGGAAACAAACGTTCATTTAAAAATTTAAAATTATGTTACGTTGGACAATCACTTTTATAATAATTGCATTAATAGCAGGTGTTTTAGGATTTGGAGGAATTGCAGGAGCTGCAGCAGGAATTGCTAAAATAATTTTTGTAATATTCATTATCCTTTTCTTATTATCTCTAATTACTGGAAGAAAAAAAATATAGTATTAAGATTAAATTTCAATTTAGATATTGTTGTTTCATCTTTCTTATAAAAATAAAAAGCATCCAATCCCGAAAATTTCGGAAGGATGCTTTTTTATGAATTTAAATATGAGTTTTTACTATTTAATACTTGCTTGTTTCTTGTTTTTAATAACATTTACAGAAACAATATTTCCAGCTTCTTTAGCTTTCTTTTCAATTTCAGCAACTGTTCCTTCTATTTTTTGAATATCTTCAGAAACAACTCCATCAATGGTTTTTGTAGTAGTAATTGTAGCCATGGCTAAATCTCCAGAAGTTTGAGTAATCTCTACTTTTACTTCTTTCTTAGTATTGTAATCTGATATTGCAGTACTATTTAAAGCAATACTTGGTGCAATTACCAAAGCAACTACAGACATTAATTTTAAAAGAATATTTAAAGAAGGTCCAGAAGTGTCTTTAAATGGATCTCCAACAGTATCTCCTACAACAGCAGCTTTGTGAGCATCCGATCCTTTTTTACCTTGTTCTTCAATTGTTTTTTTAGCATTATCCCAAGCACCACCTGCGTTAGATTGAAAGATTGCCATTAAAACACCACAAGTTGTAACACCTGCTAATAAACCTCCTAACATTTCGGCACCACCAATAAAACCAACAGCAACAGGAACAACTATAGCTAATAAACCAGGTAACACCATCTCTCTAATTGATGCTTTTGTAGAAATATCAATACATTTTCCATAATCAGCCACACCATCAGCAGCATCAAAAATAGCTCTATCTTCTTTAGAAGCTTTTGTCATATCAGAATCATACTTACGCATCACTTCTAAGGCCGCTTTTAATTTTGGAATATCTCTAAATTGTCTACGAACTTCTTCAATCATAGCCATTGCAGCTCTACCCACAGCATTCATAGATAATGCAGAAAATACAAATGGTAGCATACCACCAACTAATAAACCAGCCATAATTTTAGGCTGTGAAACATCAATAGCAACAACATTAGCAGTTTTCATAAAGGCAGCAAATAAAGCCAAAGCCGTTAATGCAGCAGAAGCAATTGCAAATCCTTTACCTACAGCTGCTGTAGTGTTACCAACAGCATCTAATTTATCAGTACGTTCTCTAACTTCTTTTGGTAATTCTGCCATTTCAGCAATACCACCGGCGTTATCGCAAATTGGTCCGTAAGCATCTACTGCTAACTGAATTCCTGTATTTGCCAACATACCAACAGCTGCAATTGCAATTCCGTATAAGCCTGCGTAATAATGAGAAACAATAATAGCAGCAGCAATTAAAAGAATAGGGATCATTGTAGACATCATACCAACACCTAAACCAGCAATAATATTTGTTGCCGCTCCTGTTTCTGATTGTTTTACAATAGACATAACAGGTTTTTTACCTGTAGCTGTATAATATTCTGTTATTTTACCTACACCCAAACCAGCTACTAATCCGGCTAATGTTGCTTTAAAAACACCGATAGCTCCAAAAGGTAAACCCTCTATAGATTCTGGAATTAAAGCGGTGATTATAAAATAGGAAGCCACAACCATTAAACCAGCAGAACCAAATTCTCCAATATTTAAAGCCGTTTGTGGATTTCCACCATCTTTTACTTTTACAAAAAATGTACCTAAAATAGACATTAAGATACCCACTGCTCCAAGAACTAAAGGTAAATAAACGGCTCCTAAGCCATCAAAACTTGGTGTTAAGATGAATGCACCTAATACCATTGTACCAATGATTGAGCCAACATAAGATTCAAATAAATCTGCTCCCATACCAGCTACATCACCTACATTATCACCAACATTATCTGCAATAGTTGCAGGGTTTAATGGATGGTCTTCTGGGATACCCGCTTCTACTTTACCTACTAAATCTGCACCAACATCAGCAGCTTTTGTATAAATACCACCACCAACACGTGCAAATAATGCAATTGAGGAAGCACCTAATGAAAATCCTGAAAGTACATTTAATACCATAGATAAATTTTCTGCTCCAGGCCACATGCTTTGGTAGAACATAAATAAGCCACTTAAGCCTAAAATTCCTAAACCAACAACACCTAAACCCATTACAGCTCCACCAGCAAAAGCAACTTCTAATGCTTTTCCTAATGATATTTTTGCGGCTTCTGTAGTTCTTACATTTGCTTTTGTAGCTACTTTCATTCCTATGAAACCTGCTAAAGCGGAACAAATTGCTCCAATGATAAAAGAAATTGCAACCATTCCGTTAGAGCCTACTTCTGTGTTTCCTTTAAAGAAAAGCAAGATAGCTACTGCTATCACAAAAATGGCTAAAACTTTGTATTCAGCTTTTAAAAAAGCCATTGCTCCATCTGCGATGTTTTTAGCAATTCGTGCCATTTTTTCATCACCAACTTCTTGTTTGGATACCCAACCGCTTTTTAGAAAAACGAATATTAATGCTACCACACCAAATAGTGGTAAAAATTTTACTATTAATTCCATATTAGTTAGTTCATTTAAATTATTAATTTTTTTAATACTGTTAAAAATAGTTAAATTAAATTGATAAAAAAAGCCTATATAAATTAAAGATTATATATTTAATTGGGGCTTAAATTATATTATCTATACTATGACTTATGTCATCTTTATTGGTGAGCTCTATCGAATTTGGATATTCTTATACTTTTTTTAATAGGTTTAATCGATATTAGATAGCATTAATTTTTTAAATTTCAATCAAAAAAAAACACCTTAAATTTTAAGGTGTTTTTTACTTTTATGGTTATTTACTAGATTGTAAATGTTCTTTTTTTCTTGTGTTCGCTTTCGTCATAACGTTTTACACATTCATCATAAATTTTAATGGCTGCTGTAGCATCTCCCCAACCACCGGTATCAACTTTTTTCTTTTCTAAGTCTTTATAAACTTGAAAGAAATGTTCTATTTCTTTTAATCTGTGTGGGTTTAAATCTGCAATATCTTCTTTGTTACTCCAGATAGGGTCAGAAACAGGCACACAAATTACTTTTTCATCTGGTCCTTTTTCATCAGTCATATAAAAAACACCAATTGGTCTAACTTCCATTACCACCATTGGGTAAGTAGGTTGATGTCCTAAAACTAATACATCTAATGGATCAGAGTCTAAAGCTAATGTTTCAGGGATAAAACCATAATCACCAGGATACATCATAGAAGAAAAAAGCATTCTGTCGAATCTAATTTTATGAAGTGTAAAGTCATATTCGTATTTATTTCTACTTCCTTTAGGTATTTCTATAAGTACATCAAAAGTTACTTGTTTTTTTGGTTCTTTACTCATTGTCTTAGGTTCTTTCATTTTTTGGTTTTACACAAAAATAGTTATAAATTAAATTTTATTTTATGTTTTACGGCATAAATTTACGCAAAGGTTTTCGATTAAGATAAATTAAAAATAAGTATTTGTTTTTAATTTTTTAAAAATTAAACCTTATACCTGCGGTTATTCCAAATTTTCGAGCTTCTGTATTATCAAAGTAATTTCCTCTAAAGTTAAAGTCTACACGTAACAATTTAAAAATATTAGCAACCCCAACACTATATTCGTAATACGGGTCTTGAGACGGTGCTGTTAAAGTTGTTTCTGCACTATTACCAGTTGTATTAAGTGCTACGTTTTTGTCTGAGATGGCTCCTAAAAAAGTCTTAAATCCTATAACTGTTCTCAATTTGGTCTTTTTTAATAAAGGAATTCTAGAAAATATTCTTCCATTAAAATTATGCTCTAAATGAAAGGAAGCGTATTTATCTGTTACAAATTCATAAAAATTTAATAGGTTAAAGGTATTGTTAAATATAAAATAAGTTTGATTTCCTGGAGCAACACTTAATAAGCCTAAAGGAACTTCTCCAAAAGTCTGTCCTATTTCTAAAGAGGTTTTTAATCGACCAAGTCCGCCTATTTCCCATAGTTTAAATAAAGAAACTTGAACTTTAGTATAATTAAAATCACTACCAAAAATATCTTTACTTCCCTTGGATATTTGCGTAAAATATTGGGTGTAATTAGTATTTGCAGGTTCTCTTTGCACTCCAAAACCAGACATTTTTCTTTTAGGGTAGTAGCCTATGGAAAATACGGTTTCTAATTGTCTTATTTTTGATGAAATTCCTGATGATGCAGTAACATCATTGTAGTCTAAACTAAATGTATCTGAAGCAGAACTTAGTGTTTTGTAATTTGCAGAAAGCTTCAAGATTAAATTTGGGGTTGGTTCAATTTCTCCTGTAAGCGTAGTAATATTAATGTTTGTTAATTTATCATTGGTACCTGTTCCTATTAAAGATGAAGAACCATCACTTCTTCCTAAAACATCTGTATTTGCTGTTAAAGTAGCTCCAATTTGTTCTATATCATGCTTTTTACCACTAGTAATTATAAGTCTATTTTTTTTGTTTAGAAGCCATTTTGCCTGAAATCCATATTTTAGATTTTCATCTTTTAAGCCATAAGCCGTATATGCTTCTAGTCTAAACAAATCATTTGTAGATTTATAGGTTCTACCACCAACTCTTATTCGTAATCCTTCTACATCATTATAACCAAAAGTAGAAAAAATAGGACCATAATCTATATTTAAGGCATCAATTTCAAAATATCCAGAATACATGGTCTGAACAGCTTTATTAATGTTTTTAAATTTTTTAACCGTTTTTAAGGTATCTATTAATTTATAGATTCCTTTTTCATTTTTATTTAGTGCTTCTAATCTATTTTTATCCCAAAATGTTCTAGACATACTGTAGGTAGAGTCGTTATTTTGGTTAAAAACTTTTTTATCATAAAAGCTTTCATCTTTTAAAGGTTGATTAAAAACATAATCTTTATAAATAGTAGTTTTTTTACCATATACACCTCTAGATTTGTCTTTTTTACTAAGTGCAAAATCTGATAATAAAAAGTCTCGCTTTAAAACAAAAATAGAATCGTTTAGCAGCTCAAATTCTTGTTCTATATATACATCTTTAACCCAATTTATATTGGCGTTTTTTACTACTTGTAAATTTATTTCCTTTACAGCAAAAGTAGAATCATTAACCCAAAAATTACCTTTAAAAGTAAGTTCGTTTTTTCTTCTAGGGTAATAAATAATATTGTAGCACCATTTTTTGTCTATAAAAGAGCTATCCGCTAAAACGTAATTGTAATTGTTGATTCCGGTTTTTGATAATGGGCTCACAAAGCTTTTATCAAAAATTTTTAAATAATTATCATAGATATTGTATTCAGAATATAGATCATCTACATAATCGATAAGTTGCTGTTCTGTACTAAAACCAGAGTTTTGATTGGCTATTAAAACTTCTTTTTCTTTGTTTAGAATATTATCACCATAAACTTCAGAAAGGCCTTCGTTTAAAAAAACGGGTAAAAAAGTTTTTCCTGTTACGCTAGAAGTGTCTACATCTTTAAAAACGAATTCTAACCCTTTAAATATTTTTTTCTTCTTTAATTTATCATCAATAGTATTTAAATCAAATTCTACTTTTTCATATTTTTTATATTTATATTGATTAAAATGACTTAATCCGTTTTTACGCTTTTGCGCCCAAATTTTTCTAAGAATATCAATTGCAGGATTGTTTTTTTTAGGTTGTTTTCCTGTTACTATTATAATTTCTTTTAAAGCGTCTGTCTCTTCTTCTAGCGTAAGTTTTAAATTGTAGTTAATTCTTTGTTCTAAAGTTACTATTAATGTTTTAAAACCAATAAAAGAGATCTCTATTTCTTTCCAATTATCTTTAGATTCTAAATAAAAACCACCGTTTTCATTACTTGTAGTTCCTTCTGTAGAACCATTAAATTGTATACTACAATAAGGAAGCGGTATATTATTTGTGTCTGTAATAATCCCTTTTACTTTTGTTTGTGCTAGTAATGAGATAGATACAAAAAGGGTGCAAATTAGTATAAATTTGTATTTCATGTTTAAAAATAATTCTTGTTGTTTTAAGAAATTAAATAACGCATTAGTTTATAAATTATTCTTTAGTCGGTGTGTTATTTAGTTTCTTACTTAATAAAATAATATTCGGATTGAATATAGTGAAATAGAGAATAGGGGAGATTTTAATTTTGTAATAATATGGATTGTTTCTATTATCTATGACAATTTAAAAAGTTTTAAAAAACAAAAATATAAAACAGAACCATAACCTTAGTTATGATTCTGTTTTATATTAAAATATATCTACCAGATGACTGATTTTAATGAAAAAAATGAATTTAATTTTTCGTTCCTAAGAAATTATAATTTTTAGAATAGAATAACATTTGTTCTTCAAAGCTTTTAGGCTGTGTTACTTTAACGTCTAAAATTTGTCCGTTTTTATCTACATCTGGTACTAAAACAGGGTTTACAAAACCACTATAAGGAGCCGATTTAAATTGTGCATTTCTTTCTAAAACTTCCTTATGTAGATTTTGATCTACTTTAACTCCGTAGCCTTCAACTAGTTTCTTAGCAGCTTCAAAATCACCTTCAGATTTTATACGTTGTGCTTCTTTTAGTAAACTTCCAAAAATTTCTCTTAATTTATTGTAATCATTTATATTATAATAGGTTTTACCATCTCTTACAATTTTTTCTATTACGTTGTCTTTCTTTCCATGCTCAAAAGCCCAAGCAGAAACCCATTGTCTGTTTACCATGTGGTCTTCTTCTAAATCATCACCTAAATTAATTCTTATTAATTGCGCCATTAATCCGTTTCTAATATAACCATCATAGGCAGCCATTCCTGTTTCTTTCCAATTATCTGTTAAACCTAATTCTTGAATTTTAGGATCCATTAAATAATACAAACCAACTAAATCGGCACGTCCTTCTTCCATTGTAGAAGCATAATTTTGCAATGTTTCCTTAGGTTGACCAATACCAGCATTTATTTTACCAGAAGCGTGCCCTACAACTTCATGTAAAGCTGTATGTAATTTATCGGCAATCTGTCCGTATTTTTCTTCCAATCTAATTTCTTCTTCATCATTTGCAAATTCTTTTAAACGCCCTGTTCCGCCTGCATTATTATAGGCTCCGATTATATTTCCTAAAGAAACAGATTTAGAACCATGTTGTTGACGAATCCAGTTGTTGTTTGGTAAGTTCACTCCAATTGGAGTACTAGGCGATGAATCTCCTGCTTCACCAGCAACATTTACAGTTTTATAAGAAACTCCAACCACATTTTCTTTTTTATGTTTTGGGTCTAGTGGAGCATTATCTTCAAACCATTGCGCATTGTCAGATAAAACTTTCATTTTACGAGACATATCAAAATCTTTAATTTGAACCACTGTTTCATAAGAACCTCTATATCCTTTTGGGTCGTTATATACTTCTATAAAACCGTTAATCCAATCGATATTTCCTTCTGTAGATGTTGCCCAAGCAATACAATATTGATCCCAGACATCTAAACTACCTGTTTTGTAATATTTTATTAACAAACCTAAAGCATTTGCTTGTTTATCATTTTCTGCAACGGCTTGCGCTTTTTCTAACCAACCAATAATATGGTCTATTGCAGCACCATACATTCCGCCAGATTTCCAAACTTTTTCTACCAACTTTCCGTTCTCTCTTACTAATTTTGAGTTTAAACCGGCTTCAATTGGTTGATCTTTTGGCCCTTTATAAGCCGTTTTATAAAAATCAGCTACTTCTTTATCTGTAATATCAGATTGGTAAAAATTAATGGCAGAAGATAAAATATTATCAATTCCAGCTTTTTTAGTCACTTTTTTATCATCTTCATCATTAAACAAAATAGTTACAATTTCTGATGATAAATTAGTGTTTGAATTTTTTAATAAATCCTTGGTAAAATAAGATTGTGAAAATTCTGGTTTAATTTTATCATTAGAATAATGATGATGAATTCCGTTAGAAAACCAAATTCTTTTTAAATACGTTTTAAAGGCTATAAAGTCTTTACTTTCTCTATCTCCAGTATAATTTTTATTGATACTTTCTAAAGCTTTTCTAACACTTAAGTTATAACGATAGTTTTGATCCCACATAATATCTCTACCAGATAAACCTGCTTGCGTTAAATAATATACAAGTTTTTTCTCTTTTAAGGTAAGCTCTTCGAAACCTGGTATTTTATATCGTAATACTTTGATGTCTGCAAATTGTTCTACAAAATAATTAAATTCTGTTGTTACCTTTACTGCTTCACTCTTCTTTTCTGATGAACAAGAAGCTAATAGAATAGCTACTGAAAAGGCATAAATTATTTGTTTTATTTTCATTTTACTTCATTTATAATTGAAGTATAAATGTACGAATTTTATGCCTGATTTCTTTGAATGTTTTTTAACCGATTCCATGCAATTTTATGGCGTTGTGTATAAATAAGAAAACAACCAATATCTAATAAAAAGTAGAGTAAACTAATTCCTATTGGTGGATTATTACTTGGTAAAAACTTAAAAACTCCAAATGCAGTATCTGGCCATTCCCAACACCCAAAAGCTGTTCCTCCAATTTCTAGAATAACAACTAAAATATACATCGAAAAGAAAAACAATCTATCTTTTGGTCTTTTCCAAAGCAATAAAAAAATACAAATTGTCATTACAAACCCAAAAACATCGTTAAAGAAAATTAAAGAAGTAATTGCTAAAATCGAAATACAAACTGCAAAAAATTGTACAATACTTTTATCATATTTTCTAACAACAGACGATTTAGTAAACATAAAAATTCTTCCATATAAAGCTGCATGACCTAAAGGAACATATAATGGTACATTTTCTAATCTGTAAGTGTACATATGCAAACCACGAGAAAAAAAATATTCGCCAATAAAACCTAAAATTACTGCGTAAATCATCAGTTCTTTAGTTCTTGGATTTGACCTAAAATACATTTTAAAAAACCCTGCAACCATTAAAATATTAATCAATATTTGCGAATTTGTTACATTTTCAGCAAAATAAATACTGTCAAAAAACAAGAGAAAAACAAAAAATACAAACCGACCAATTTCTCGATTAAAGATGTTAGTTATTTTTTTAAAATCTGATTTTGGAATTGAAAAAACGTTCATTAATTTATATATTTAAAACAATCTATTGTGTGATCATTTACCAAACCTGTGGCTTGTAAAAAGGCGTATATAACAGTAGATCCCACAAATTTAAATCCACGTTTTTTTAGGTCTTTAGAAATTTTGTCTGAAAGTTCTGTAGTTGCAGGAACATCTTCTTTCTTTTCAAATTTATTGATAATAGGTTTCTCATTTACATAAGACCAAATAAACTTTGAAAAAGAACCATATTCTTGCTGAACTTCTATAAATAATTGAGCATTTGTTATGGCACTTCGTATTTTTAATTTATTTCTTATGATACCTGCATCTTGCAATAAAGATTCATACTTAGTTTCTGGATATTTTGAAATCTTTTTATAATCGAAATTATCAAAAGCTTTTCTAAAGTTTTCTCTTTTATTTAGAATTGTTATCCAACTTAAACCCGCTTGAAAAGTTTCTAAGATCAAAAATTCAAATAACGTTTTATCATCGTAAACGGGTGTACCCCATTCTTCATCATGATATTTTTTATACAATTCACTATCTGTTACCCAAAAGCATCTTTGTTTCATTCTTTTATTATTAAGGTTGAAAAATAATATTAAATCAATTAAAAATCAATTATCTGTGAAATAATTTTTGATTTAAAATTCACGTTAACTAACTAAAAGAAGGGTTTTACTCATTCTTGTTTTTTTAACTGAAATAACACAACTACTTTTGAGTAACAGTTCATGCAAATGGTGAAATATTCATTATCAATCATGAAAAACTTATATAATTTTAATATATTTAGATATTATGAAACTTATTAAACAATTAATCTTATTATTTTCTATCGGAATCTTTTTTTGGGCTTGTGGTTCATCACCTATAAAAAAGAATACTTCACAAACAGAAGAACCTGTTGTTATTGCTAATGATAGTTTAGAGTACGAAGTAATTATAATAGACCCTGGTTTTACGTTGTTTTTAAATTCTGTAGCACAACCAGAAGGATATTATTCTCAATCTTACCTAGAAGCTAGAAATAGAGTTTGGGTTTTAGAATGGAATAACAGAGCTAGAAACTTAAATCAATATAACTCTAGTATTTATGAAAACATAATTGATTATCAATCAACTATAGACTATGGTTATGATGTAAATTATAAACTTTTTAATTACTTTTTATTTGCCCAAAAAAAGTATAAAATGAATTTAGGTGGTGGTTTTAGGACTGGAAGAATTAGATAAGTTTTTTTATTGTACTACCAATTTAATCTTAATAAAAGCGATAATTTACTGAAAGGTTATCTGGTTAAATTGGTATAAGTTACAAAACTATAATCAAATTTATTTTTATCATCTGCTGTAAAATCTTCTCTGTTTGTTTCTTTCCAAATTTTTAAATCTATTTCCGGAAAATAAACATCTGCTTCAAATTCTTTATGCACTAAAGTGATATCTAATTGATCTGCCAATCCTTTTTGTAGGGTTTCTTTATAAATTTGAGCGCCACCAATTATAAAAACATCATCTTTATTTTCCACTAACGTTATAGCTTCTTCTATACTATTTGCAATTAAACAACCATCTTTAAAATAGTTTTTATTTCTGGTAATTATAATGGTAGTTCTATTTGGCAAAGGTTTTCCTATAGACTCAAAAGTATTTCTACCCATTAAAATGTAATGTCCGGTAGTTATTTTTTTAAATCGTTTTAAATCAGCAGGTAAATGCCAAATTAAATCATTGTCTTTACCTAAAGCATTATTCTTTGCAATAGCCGCTATAATTGTAATCATAGAATCTTATTTTTTAAACGAAAATAAAGTAATTCTCTTTAGAATTGATGTTTTAAGGGCACTTTAAGTAAAATTTATTCATTGACGAATACGATTTCGATGCGAAATAACTGAAAATCAAGCAAAAAGGAAAACCTCTTTTTTTATATAAACAACAATTTAAATTCCCTTTTATTTGGAATTATCAATAATTCATATATTCATTTTATAAAACTGATAATTATTTCATATTCTTACAATTTTATGATGCTTATAAGCATATACTTATATATTTTTACTTAAAATTTTGAATAGAATAATTATGGCAATTAAAAAACAATTTTTGAAAAGTAAACCAGTTTGTAAAGTAACTTTTACTGTACCAGCTGAAGAAGCTAAAAAAGTATCAGTAGTAGGATGCTTTAACGAGTGGAATGAAAAAGCAACTCCTTTAAAGAAATTGAAAAATGGCTCTTTTAAAGGTACTGTAGATTTAGAATCTGGAAAGTCTTACGAGTTTAAATACTTAATAGATGGTGCTTACACAAACGAACAAGAAGCAGATGGACTTGCATGGAATGACTTTGCAGGAGCAGAAAATAGCGTGTTAAATTTATAATAGCAACGTTACGGATATATAAAAAAAGAGCTTTCAATTAATTTATTGAAAGCTCTTTTTTTTATCTACATTATCTTTTTTTTAGTTTATACAGCAACTTTACCTTTAATATGAGGGTGAGGGTTATAATCTAACAGCTCAAAATCTTCGAAAGTAAAATCTTCAATATTATTTATTGCTGGGTTTATTTTCATTTTTGGTAAAGGTCTAATATCTCTAGCTAACTGAATATCAAATTGTTCTTTATGGTTGTTATAGATATGTGCATCTCCAAAAGTATGAATAAATTCTCCAGCCTCATAACCACAAACTTGTGCAATCATCATAGTAAATAGGGCATAAGAGGCAATGTTAAAAGGAACTCCTAAAAAGATATCTGCACTTCTTTGATATAACTGACAAGATAATTTACCATCTGCAACGTAAAACTGAAAAAATGCATGACAAGGAGGTAAAGCTGCTTTTCCATTTGCTACATTTTCCGAAAAAGAAACAGAGGTATCTGGCATCACAGACGGATTCCAAGCAGAAACCATCATTCTTCTAGAATTAGGATTATTTTTTAAAGTGGAAATTACATCTTTTAATTGATCGATCTCATCACTATTCCAATTACGCCATTGATGTCCATAAACCGGACCTAAATCTCCATTTTCGTCTGCCCAATCATTCCAAATTCTTACACCATTTTCTTGTAAGTATTTAATATTTGTATCGCCTTTTATAAACCAAAGCAATTCATATATAATAGATTTTAAGTGTAATTTCTTGGTTGTTACCATTGGGAAACCTTCACTTAAATCAAAACGCATTTGATAGCCAAAAACACTTTTTGTTCCGGTACCTGTTCTATCTCCTTTTTCGTTTCCGTTTTCTAAAACGTGTTTTACTAAGTCGTGATATTGATGCATTGTTTAATCGTTTAATTGTTTAGTTGTGTAATTGTTTTGTTGAGCTACGTGTAAACGTTTAAACAATTACACCTTTTTTACCCAATAATCATACCTGCGATAGTTGCAGACATTAAAGAAGCTATGGTACCACCAATTAAGGCTTTCATTCCAAATTCTGATAAAACTTTTCGTTGACCTGGAGCAAGAGAACCAATTCCTCCAATCTGTATACCTATAGAAGCAAAATTGGCAAAACCGCACAACATATACGTTGCCATAATAACAGATTTATTAAAAGTTAAATGCGTTGCATTTGCTACGTTTTTTAATTCTGCTAATTGTATATATCCTACAAACTCACTAGCAGCTAATTTTATTCCTAGTAACTGTCCCATAAGTGCCATATCTTCTACAGCAACACCAATTAACCACATTAAAGGCGCAAATATATATCCTAAAATAAACTCTAAGGTTAACTCCTTATAAGCAGTGTTTTGTACAATCCAATCATTAATACCAGTTACACTACCTAAAGATGTAAAACCATAGTTTATCATTGCTATAAAAGCAACAAAAACTAACAACATAGCACCAACATTTACTGCCAAACGCAAACCTTCTGTTGTACCGTTTGCAATTGCATCTAAAATATTAGCTCCAATTTTATCTGAAGACACTTCTACATCAGTATTAATGCTCTCTGTTTGAGGATATAATATTTTTGAAATAATTATTGCTCCAGGTGCCGCCATTACAGATGCTGCTAATAAATGTTTAGCATACTGTAATCTTAAAACGGGGTCATCACCACCTAAAAACCCTATGTAAGCAGCTAATACAGCACCTGCTACCGTTGCCATACCACCAATCATTACTAATAGCATTTCTGACTTATTCATTTTTTCTAAATAAGCTTTTATTAGTAAAGGAGCTTCTGTTTGACCTAAAAAAATATTTCCTGCAACAGACAGACTTTCTGCTCCAGAAATTTTTAATACTTTAGATAATACAATACCAAAACCTTTTACAATAACTTGAATAATTCCTAAATAAAATAAAAGAGATGTAAGCGCAGAAAAAAAGATAATTGTTGGTAAAACTTGAAAAGCAAAAATGAATCCAAATTTATTCATATCACCTACCATACCTGCAAATAAAAACTCACTTCCAGCTCTTGTAAAATCTAAAACTTTAACAAAAATACCTCCTACAAATTCAAAACCATGTTGAATAAAACTTACCTTTAAAACACCTATTGCAATTATTAATTGAAAAGCCAATCCTAAACCAACAGTTTTCCAGTCGATTGCTTTTTTATTCGCACTAAATAAGAATGATATGATTATTAATGACACGATTCCTAAAATACCTCTCCACAAACTTTCTAAAGAAAAACCTTGACTAGGTAATATTTCTGTTACAGCGGAAACTGTTTCTGTATTTTGAGAAAAAATTGAAATTGAAAACAAGCAGAAAACGGCAATAAATATTTTTTTCATAATGTGTACTAATAATATTAAGAGCGTTTACTAATTTCGTCTCTAATTTTTGCAGCTAATTCGTAATTTTCATCAGAAACTGCACTATCTAATTGTTCATGAAGCTCTTTTAAACTTACAGCAGAAAAAGAAGCTTCTTTTTTAATGATTAACGCATCTAAATCTAAAGAGTCTTCTTCAGATTCTAAAGTATCTTCAACACCAAATTCTTCTTCTATCTTTAGAAAAATACCTGCTTTTTCTAAAATATTTTCATAAGTATATATTGGTGCCTGAAAACGAACAGCTATAGCAATTGCATCTGATGTTCTTGCATCTAAGATTTCTTCTACACCGTCTTTTTCACAAACTAAGCTAGAAAAAAATACACCATCTACTAATTTATGGATAATTACTTCTTTTACTTTGACAGAAAAACGGTCTGAAAATGTTTTAAATAAATCGTGTGTAAGTGGTCTTGGAGGTCTAATTTCTGTTTCTAAAGCAATGGCAATAGATTGTGCTTCGAAGGCTCCAATAATAATAGGTAAAGTTCTTGTACCTTCCATTTCGCTTAAAACCAACGCATAAGCACCGCTTTGAGTTTGACTGTAAGAAATACCTTTTATAGTTAATTGTATTAAACTCATAAATTTATTTACGTAAATCTAAAAAAAAATGTAAAATTTTTGAAGTTATTTTTACAAACTTTTTAGAGGGCACAATTTAATAAAAATAATAGGTTAATACTGATATTTCTTTAAAAAGTGACAATTACTATTGCGTGAAGGATTGAAGCAACTGTTTGAGCTCTTTTTATTTTTCTTTTAAAATAAAAAAGCGAGTGCGAAAAGCCTGACGAAATTATTTTGGTTTTGATAAAAGTTGATAAAAAAAACTTATCAAAATTTTACTTCTGATAAGTTTCTAAGAATATACTTTAAATAATTTGGGCACGCCCAAAAGATTTTAAGACGCTTTAAAAGCTTTTAATTTTTCGATTAGTTTTGGTACAACTTCAAAAGCATCACCAACAATACCATAATCTGCCGCTTTAAAAAACGGTGCTTCTGGGTCTGTGTTAATTACAACTTTTACCTTGGATGCGTTGATTCCTGCCAAATGCTGAATTGCTCCAGAAATACCAATGGCAATATATAAATTGGCTGCTACAGGTTTACCTGTTTGCCCAACGTGTTCTGAGTGTGGACGCCATCCTAAATCTGAAACGGGTTTAGAACATGCTGTTGCAGCACCTAAAATACTGGCTAATTCTTCTATCATGCCCCAGTTTTCTGGTCCTTTTAAACCTCTACCGCCAGAAACAACAATATCTGCATCTGCAATGGTTACTTTGCCAGTAACTCTTTCTACTTTTTCTGATTTTACTTTAGATGCTACAATCGTAGCTTCAAAAGTTTCTGTAGTACCTGCAACAACATTTTCATGAATTCCAAAAGAATTTTTTGCAAGTCCGATAACCTTATGATCCGTAGAAATTACGGTGTTTGAAAGGGCTTTGTTAGAAAAAGTTTTTCTTTTTACAGTAAACGGATTGGTGTTTGATGGTGTAGCTACAACATTAGAAACACAACCTGCCTCTAAGTTTACAGCTACAATTGGTGCTATATACAAACCATCTATACTAGAATCTACAACTACAACTGTTGCATTTTGTGCTTTTGCTACTTCTGTAACTACAGCTGCATATTGTTTTGCGTTAAATGTATTTAAAGCATCGTTAGTTACGGAAACTACTTTTTCTGCTCCGTAGGTATATAATTCTGATGAATCGCTTGCGTTTATTGTTAATGCAACAACATTAGTACCTAATTGTTCTGCAACTTTTTTTCCATATGAAACTACTTCTAAAGCAGTTTTCTTAAATTTTCCTTCCGATGATTCGGCAAAAACTAAAACAGACATATTATATATAGTTTTTAGTTGTTAGTATATAGTTTTTAGTTTCCTATACCAACAAATTATTTTTTTTAAAATTGTTTAAATGTGTATTTGTTTAATCGTGTAATTGTTGGATTGTAACTTTTACAGTTACACAATTCAACGCTTAAACAGTTACACTTTTTTTTATAGATTCTGAAACAAGTTCAGAATGATTTAATCAGAGATTAAATCACTTTTGCTTCATTATGTAATAAGCTAATTAACTCATCTACATTGTCTGCGTCTACTAATTTTACGGCGCCTTTTGGTGCTAATTTTTCGAAAGATTGAATAGTTGTGGATGCTTCTGCACCAACAGCTTCTATAACTTGTAAAGGTTTTTTACGAGCCATCATAATTCCACGCATATTTGGTATGCGCAAATCTTTTTCTTCTACAACTCCTTTTTGACCTCCAATAACTAAAGGTAAATTGGTAGATAAAGTTTCGTTACCTCCATCAATTTCTCTTTGTACAGAAACATTTGTGCCGTCTACTTCTATACCAACACAACCGTTTATAAAATTAAAATCGGTTAAAGTTGCTAACATTCCTGGAACCATTTGACCATTATAATCTGCAGATTCTTTTCCTGCCAATACTAAATCATACGCGCCACTTTTTACAACGGCAGCTAATTCTTTTGCTACTTGAAACCCGTCTGTAGGATTTACATTTACTCGAATTGCATTATCTGCTCCTATTGCTAAGGCTTTACGCAATGTAGGTTCTGTTTCTGCCCCACCAACATTTACAATTGTTACAGAAGCTCCTTGTTTTTCTTTAAACCACATAGCTCTAGTTAAGCAAAACTCATCATAAGGGTTAATTACAAACTGAACTCCATTTGTATCAAACTTTGTATCGTTTTCTGCAAAATTAATTTTAGATGTGGTATCAGGAACGTGACTAATACAAACCAATATTTTCATAAAATTTTATTTTTATACTTTTTATCGGGAACGAAAATACGTAATTTTTTTAAAAAATACTATGCATGCATAGTATTTTTTAAATTATTTAACTTTTAGTTTAATTTTATATTTTGATATTCTTCCATTAAATAAAAAAGGATAAACGGTAGTACAATTGAAAGATAGGAGAGGTCGAACAAGTTTCCATAAATATTTTGATCAAAACCTTCTTCTATGCAATTAAGAATAAAAGAAATACCCACCAGTCCACCTAAAATGTATATGGTATATAGAAAAACATCGCTTGTTTTGCTTATTTTAAAAGATAAAATAAAAGGTACTATTAATGCTGTAATTATTAAAAATTGAGGAGCATATCTTGTTTGATGATTAAACGGATTGTGTTCAATTATAAAATCAAAATTTGGTAAGTTTATAAAAATAGGTAAAGAAATTAATACTAGAGATATTATAAAAACTGAAGAAAATAATACTTTTTTATAGGTTGTTGTTTTTATAAATGATGAAAATAAAAATAACGTTAGTGGAATGATTACAGTACCTCTTGTCAATACAAAAAAAGCAGAAATAATTGCTAAGAATATTCCTTTTTTAAAAATATCTTTTCCAAATTTACTGCTCCAGGTTGAAATAAATAATAAGAGTAAAATGCTATTACTCATAAAATCACTTTTTACAATTATTTCCCAATAATATGCTGGAGCAAATAATAACAAAGCTAGTACAACAACTTTTTGGTAATTTTCTATTTTTAGTCTAAATAAAAAAAATAAAAATAGTAACAAAGTAAAGGGTTGTAGTAGGCCTACGTCTCCTAAAAGATAAAATGGAAGTCCTAAGTAGAATAGGCCAGGGAAATTAGATGTGGTATTATCTAAATGATCTAAAACGGCATATGGGTATTTGCCTTCTAGTAAGCTTTTTATACCAATTTCCATTGCAGACCATCTGTCTACATTTAATGAATATCCATCAATACTTAAGTTGATGAAAAGGAGAAAAAGAAAAATAAATACAGAAAAGAATATAAAATAACTATTAAATTTTTTTAGCTTATTAAAATATAATTTTAGTTTATGAATTCCTATAAAAACAGACACACAAACAAGCGCATATAAGAAACATAATAAATAGTTAGAAATATAAGAAAGTCTGGCGCCATATTTTAGTACAAACAGCGTGTTAACAAGTAAATAAACAAATAATAATAACTTTTGTTTACCAGATAAAAAAGATATTTTGGCCAAAATAGTAAATTATTTTAATTTGCAATAAAAGTACATTTATTTTACTCATAATTTCCTTACTTTTGCGTCTATAATTATTAATTACAATTAATACTAGATGAAAACAGTTCAATTCAGAGAGGCAATTTGTGAGGCAATGAGTGAAGAAATGCGCAGAGATGAAAGCATTTATTTAATGGGCGAAGAAGTTGCAGAATATAATGGTGCTTACAAAGCATCTAAAGGTATGTTAGATGAGTTTGGTGCTAAACGTGTTATAGATACACCTATTGCTGAACTTGGTTTTGCTGGAGTTGCAGTAGGTTCTGCTATGAATGGTCTTAGGCCAATTGTAGAGTATATGACTTTTAATTTCTCTTTGGTTGGTATTGATCAAATTATAAATAATGCTGCAAAAATTAGACAAATGTCTGGCGGACAATTTAATTGTCCTATTGTTTTTAGAGGTCCAACGGGTTCTGCTGGTCAATTAGGAGCAACACACTCACAAGCATTTGAAAACTGGTTTGCAAACACACCGGGTTTAAAAGTAGTTATACCTTCTAATCCTTATGATGCAAAAGGTTTATTAAAAGCGGCAATTAGAGATGACGATCCGGTTATTTTTATGGAGTCTGAACAAATGTATGGAGACAAGATGGAAATCCCAGAAGGAGAATACATTATCCCTATTGGAGTTGCAGACATAAAAAGAGTTGGAACAGATGTAACTATTGTTTCTTTCGGAAAAATTATTAAAGAAGCTTATAAAGCTGCAGATGAATTAGCCAAAGAAAATATTTCTGTTGAAATTATTGATTTAAGAACAGTGCGTCCTATGGATCATGCTGCTATTATAACTTCAGTAAAAAAGACTAACAGATTAATTATCTTAGAAGAATCTTGGCCATTTGCAAGTATTTCTACAGAAATTACATACAGAGTGCAAGATGAAGCTTTTGATTATTTAGATGCTCCAATAAAAAGAATTACAACAGCAGATACACCTGCTCCATATTCTCCTGTATTATTAGAAACTTGGATACCTAATTACAAAGACGTAATAAAAGCAGTAAAAGAAGTATTGTATATAAAGTAAAAAAATTACTTCTATAAAATTTTAAAAAAAGAGGCTGTCTAAAAAGACCGTCTCTTTTTTTTGTGATTATAATTTTTTTTTAAAAAAAAGTATTGATTTGGGGTTTTATGGGGGTGAAAAGTCAGGTTACTTAGAAAATCTATCGTTAGTATCTATAGAGTCTTCTCTCTTTGGGTGTGGTTATTTTGCTCTAGGGAAGCATTCTGTTCGTCTCTTTACTGTGTTTTACATTAGACAGATAATTGGTCTTTAGAGGATATCTAATAAGTAGAGTGGAACTTCAAATTATCAACCAATAGAATTTGTTGATAATTTTAATCAAAGGTAGATATCCAAGGGTTTAATTCCTGTAGGCTTTTCTATAAGTGAAAATAGGTGTTTAGAAAGCTTATCTGGTGCTCTTAGTTTGAGGTTGTTGATTCATAATCTAAAAATAATAAAAAAATAAAAGGTCGTCTAAAAATAATTTAGACGACCTCTTTATATTTTACTAAAAGTAGTAAGATTATTTAACTGGTTTTACAGTTTTAATAATTCTTGCAGCAACTTTATATGGATCTGCGTTTGAAGATGGTCTTCTATCTTCTAGCCATCCTTTGTATCCTTTTTCTACAACGATAATTGGAATACGGATTGATGCACCTCTATCAGAAACACCCCAAGAGAAATCAGTGATTGCAGCAGTTTCATGCTTACCAGTTAAACGTTGGTCGTTAAACTCACCATAAATTTCAATGTGTTCTTTTACTACTGGACGGAAAGCTTCACAAATTTCGATGTACTTATCTTTAGAACCACATTCTCTTAATATTGAATTAGAGAAGTTAGCATGCATTCCAGATCCATTCCAATCAGTGTCTCCTAATGGTTTTGGATGGTACTCAATGTACATTCCTCTACCTTCAGTTAAACGGTCTAATAGGTATCTAGAAATCCAAATCTCATCTCCTGCCTTTTTAGCTCCTTTTGCAAACAATTGGTATTCCCATTGTCCAGATGCAACTTCTTGGTTAATTCCTTCAAAGTTTAAACCAGCATCAATACATATATCTGCGTGCTCTTCTACGAAATCACGTCCGTGAGTATTTTTACCACCAACAGAACAGTAGTACATTCCTTGTGGAGCTGGGTAACCACCTCTTGGGAAACCTAATGGTAAATCTGTACTAGTGTCCATTATAAAGTATTCTTGTTCAAAACCGAACCAGAAATCGTTATCATCATCTTCAATAGTAGCACGTGCGTTAGACTCGTGTGGAGTTCCATCAGCATTCATTACTTCATTCATAACCAAATATCCATTTCTTCTTTGTGGATCTGGATAGATAGCAACTGGTTTTAAAATACAGTCAGAAGCACCTCCTGAAGCTTGTTTTGTAGATGAACCATCAAATGACCAAAGGCCTAATTCTTCAATAGTACCTTTAAAGTCTTCATGTTCTTCAACTTTCGTTTTACTTCTAAGGTTTTGAGTAGGAAAATACCCATCTAACCAAATGTATTCTAATTTAATCTTTGCCATAATATTTTAGTGTTTATGTGATGTTTCTTTTACAAAAATCAATTATTTTCATCAGATATCAAAAAAAAGAGGGGTAAAATGTTTAAAATCAATAAAGAATAATTTTATCCCTAATTTTTAAAGGGTATATTTGTTTAAAGTTAAAAATAAGCAGAAAATTTTCATAATATGTCAAGGATTAGATTTAGTGCTTTGCAAGAAACCTTGCATAGAAGTCCATTAAAAATACTTCAAGTTGAAAAAAGATCAACATTATTTGGTCAAAATGTATTTAATAAATACGCTATGCAACAGTACCTTACGCACGCAGCTTACCAAAGTGTAATGAATGCAATTGATGTAGGAACTAAAATAGATCGTAAAATTGCAGACCAGGTTGCGGTTAGTATGAAAGATTGGGCAATGTCTAAAGGAGCAACGCATTATACGCATTGGTTTCAGCCTCTTACAGGTGCAACGGCAGAAAAACACGATGCTTTTTTTGAATGTATCAACGGAGGTTTGGCTATGGAAAAATTTGATGGAGAACAGTTGGTTCAGCAAGAACCAGGTGCTTCTAGTTTTCCTAATGGTGGAATAAGAAACACGTTTGAGGCAAGAGGTTACACGGCTTGGGATCCAACATCACCCGCTTTTGTTTACGAATCTACACTTTGTATTCCTACGATATTTGTAGCGTATACAGGGGAAGCCTTAGATAATAAAACGCCATTATTAAGAGCTTTGCAAGCTATAGATACACATGCAACTGCAGTTTGTAAATATTTTGATAAAAATGCGAATAAAGTAAATGCAACCTTAGGTTGGGAGCAAGAATTCTTTTTAATAGATGATGCTTTAATACTATCTAGACCAGATTTACAATTTACAGGCAGAACTTTAATTGGGCACACACCAGCAAAAGGGCAACAATTAGGAGATCATTATTTTGGAACTATTCCTGCTAGAGCAATGAGTTTTATGCAAGATTTAGAGCAAGAATGTATGTTGTTAGGCATTCCTGTAAAAACAAGGCATAATGAGGTTGCACCAAATCAGTTTGAAATTGCCCCTATTTTTGAAGAAGCAAATTTAGCGATAGATCATAATTCATTGCTAATGGATGTGATGGAAAAAGTTTCTCGAAGACATAAATTTAAAGTTTTGTTTCATGAAAAACCATTTAAAAATATTAATGGTTCGGGTAAACATAATAACTGGTCTTTAACTTCAGATAACGGAACCAATTTATTAAGTCCGGGTAAAACACCCATGAAAAATTTGCAATTCTTAACCTTTTTTGTAAACACAATAAAGGCCGTTTACACGTATGAAGAATTGTTAATGTCTTCCGTAGCAACCGCTAGTAATGATTACAGGTTAGGAGCCAAAGAAGCACCACCAACAATCATGTCCGTTTTTGTTGGTAAACAATTATCGGCCGTTTTAGATGAGTTAGAGAACGTAACCAAAGGGAAACTTTCTCCACAAGAAAAAACAGATTTAAAACTGAATATTATTGGTAAAATACCAGAAATATTATTAGACAATACAGATAGAAACAGAACATCACCATTTGCATTTACAGGAAATAAATTCGAATTTAGAGCTGTAGGTTCTTGGGCAAATTGTGCCAAACCAATGACGGTTTTAAATACCATTGTTGCAAATCAATTAAAAGAATTTAAAATTGAAGTAGATGCTTTAATAGATGAAAAAGGTCTTAAAAAAGACGAAGCTATATTTAATATTTTAAGAGAATATATTAAAGATTCTAAATTAATTCGTTTTGAAGGCGATGGTTATGGCGAAGCTTGGGAAAAAGAAGCCAAAAAAAGAGGATTAAGTAATAACAAAACAACACCAGAAGCTTTAAAAGTAAGAATTACCAAAAAAGTAATTGATCTCTTTGAAGAAATGAAGGTGATGAATAGTATAGAGCTAGAAGCTAGATACGAAATAGATTTAGAGGATTATACCAAAAAAATTCAAATAGAAAGTAGAATTTTGGGAGATATGGCAAAAAATAGTGTAGTGCCAACAGCAATTATTTATCAAAATACCTTACTAGAAAATACTAAAAATTTAAAAGAAATATTTGGAGGCGATTACAAAAACATTGCAAAAGAACAAATTGAGTTAATTATGATTATTTCCAATCATATTACCGAAATTAATTCTTTGGTAAACAAAATGGTAGACGAGCGCAGAAAAGCAAACAAGCTTAAAGGCTTAAAAAGTGCCGAACATTATTGTAAAAAAGTAAAACCATTTTTCGAGCAAATACGCTATAATTGCGATAAGTTAGAAACTATGGTAGACGATAATTTATGGCCACTTAATAAATACAGAGAGTTGCTATTTACTAAATAAATAGCAACTAAATTATTCATCTATTAAAAAGTATGGGTTTAAATTGAGAATTATTCATTTTTGAACCTGTTTTTATAGGTGTTTTCACCCTTTTTTAATTTTTAGTTTATTGATTTACAGCTTCTTGTGTTTTATTTTCTTTAAGAGCTTTATTTATTCTAGGAATTAGATTGATAATTTCTTATATTTACGATGTTATAACAAGTAGAAGATTAAACTATATAGTTTGCCACAACTCTTAATTGAGCTGACTGAAAATGAAAAGTTATTTTTTAATGACAGAACATTTTACCCCCTAATAATTTTAATTACCCCTAAAAATTTTTAAGAGTACCTCAATATTCAATTCATCTTGAATAGAGATTGATGTGCTAAATTTTTAACTAACGTATTTTAAATTATTTATCATGAAAAAATTAATAATAATGGCTATGTGCATAGCTACAGGTACTATGTTTGCGCAATCGAACACAAGTTCTGTTAATCAAACAGGAAATACAAACACTTCTGCAGTAACACAAGTAGGATTGACAAACGACTCTAAAGTTGTGTCTTTAGGTAATTCAAATAGTTCTACAGTATACCAAGCCGGTAATACTGCAAACCCAACAGGTAGTTTAAATAAATCTGATGTTATACAACATGGAGATCTTAATACTTCTGATGTGAATTCTCTTGGTCGTGGAAACGGATCTAAAGTAAATCAAGCAGGAGACGGAAATGATGCAGATGTTGATCAAAATGGAAATTGGAATACCTCTAGAGTAAACCAAGGTTTGGTAAATAGTGGTGGTACTATTTCTCGTATAGGAAATGGTAATGAAGCTGCAGTAAATCAAGATGGGACAGATAATGCTTCTGTTATTAATCAACGAAGTGCAACGCCAGGTCAGGAGAGTAATGATAATGATGCTTTTGTAAACCAAGTTGGTGACGATAACATTAGTAATATAAGTCAAGATGGAGATTTAAATTTAGCTGATAATAACCAACTAGGAAATGCAAATGACTCTAGTGTAAATCAGATAGGAGATTCTAATGATTCAGATGTAGATCAAACAGGAGATTCTAATATTGCTCGTACATATCAAGGAGGAATGGGTAACATGAGTGATATAGTAAGTAATGGTAATGGTAACTTTGCAGATACTGCTCAACAGGGTACAGGCAATGATTCAGATGTTAATCAACAAGGAGATGCTAATTTTTCTGAAGTAGATCATCAAGGTAACTCTAACGTAGCTCGTACTTACCAAGGAGGTAACGATAATACTAGTACTATTAGTTCTGTAGGAAATTCTAATTTTGCAGACACTGCACAACAAGGGACTTTTAATGATTCTGAAGTAGATCAACAAGGAAATGATAATTTTTCTGAAGTAGATCAACAAGGAAATGATAATTTATCTTTTGTTTATCAGATAGGAAATGACAATGATTCTAATGTTTTTCAAGTTGGAGATAATAACGGTTCAGGAGTGTATCAACAAGGTAATGATAATGATTCTGATGTTACGCAAGATGGAACAAATAATAATTCTTTAGTAATGCAAATGGGAGATTCAAACAAATCTACTGTAGATCAAGATGGAGATGGTAACTTAAGTGGAGTGCTACAATTAGGTACTTTAAATACGTCTATAGTAACTCAAAATGGTATTGGTAATATTAGTGGTGTTGCTCAAATGGGATCAGGCCATGTAAGTGATGTTAATCAATTAGGAGACGCTAATGTTAGTGCTGTTATGCAGCTTGGTAATACACATACAAGTGGTGTTGACCAAATGGGAAACAATAACACTTCTGTTGTAATGCAAAGTAACTAATTAGAAGCTTTTATAGTATAATTTACTTATAAGGTATAAGAGCATAAATAATGCTCTTATGCCTTATAATAATAAAATACAGCCAGTATTAATATTCAGTTTAATAAAATAAAATTATGAAAGAGATTTTTAAAATTTTAATTGCTGTTACATTCTTTTTTTTGACTCATATTACTGCTGCTCAAACTTTTAAGGATTCGGGTGCTTCAAACAATATTTCTGGGTTTAATACGCAAGCTTCTCAAGAAAGCTTTTTATTAGGTTTAGATAATAAAGTAAATAAAGGATTAGCTATAGAAAATAATTCTGTTTATGTAACACAAGTAGGGAATAGTAATAGTTTAAGTAGTACAACTAAATCGCAAGAAGGTAACATGGTTGTTATACAAAGCGGTAATCTAAATAAAGTATTTTTAGAATTAAATAGTATTAAGTTAACAGAAGCTGTAATTCAGAACGGAAACAATAATACATTTTTAGATTACAGTTTATTTAAGTCTGATGTAAGAAATGCAGAAGTTAATCAAACGGGAAATAATCAAAACTTAACAATGTCTGGGGCTAATTCGTTATCAGAAAAAATGAAAGTATCGATGCAGGGTCAAAATCAAAGCATTATTATAAGAAATTTTTAAAAACAATAATGTTATGTTTTTAAATAGAATTAGAATTATACTAACAGTAGTTATTGTATTTTTTTTAACTTTTGAAGTTTCTGCTCAGTCTTATAATACTGAGGTAGAAGCAAAGCTTCAAATAAAAGAAGAAAACGGTAGGCTTAATGTAAAAGGAACTGCACTTAATAAAACTTCAAAAGCAATAAAAATTAGCTATAAATTATCTGTATTTAAGACTGGTTCAAATAAAAATATTTCTAGTAATAAACAATCAGGTAAATCTATTCTAAATACTAATGAACAAAAATACTTGTCATCAACATCAATTAACTTTAATAAAGAAACAAAAGTTATAATTCTACTTTTAATTTACGACTCCAATTTAACTATTATAGGTAAAGATAGGGTTGTGTTTAATGATAATAAAGAAAATAATATAGCTGTTAAAAAAGACATCGCTTATAAAGTTAATAACACTGTAGCTAAATTTTCAAAACAGGTAATAAATGAAGATTTTGAAGCCAAAATACAGGTAAATAACCAAAATGAAATTATAATAATTAACGGGACCGTTTTTAATAAAACAGAAATAACAAGTAGTTTAAAATATAAGTTTACTGTTTTTAATAAAAATGAAGGTGAAAATAATATAGAAGAAGAAAAAGACAGTCGATTTATATTATCTGCAAATGAAAAAGTTAATTTATCTTCAATAGCTTTTAAGTTAAATGGAGATATCAAAAAAATAGCTGTTCTTTCAATTTATAATTTAGATAATATTC
The DNA here is from genome assembly GCF_023555435.1 of Polaribacter sp. Z014. NCBI lineage: Bacteria > Pseudomonadati > Bacteroidota > Flavobacteriia > Flavobacteriales > Flavobacteriaceae > Polaribacter > Polaribacter sp. Z014. Next base: position 42,597 of record NZ_JALCZP010000012.1, on the reverse strand, counting down.
TAGTTGCAGAAGACAGAATTGTGTTTAATGAAGGTTTAAATGATAAAATAGTAAGAAAGAAAGAATTGAATAAAAAGTTAAAGCAAGAACAAGAAAATTCAAAAGATGTTAGTATTGGGGTTAAAGATGGTATTGAGTTAAGAGGTATTGTTGTGGAGGATACCAAAACAAAGCCGGGTAGAGATTTCTATAAACTATTTTCTTCTTTGTATACTAGAAATAACATTAATGGTAATGAAGTAGTGAAAGTTAAAGAGGTTTTGGCAATTGGAAGAAATACAAAAATTCAAGTTATTGTTGGTGATGATGTGGTGTTTTCGTTTTTTGTTAGGCCTAGTATAGATTATTTAACAAAAATAAATGACTATGCCATAATTAAGGTATATAAGCACTTTAAAAATTCAGAAAAAGAATCTAAAACAATTAAATACTACTAAAGAAATATGAAAAGAAATTTATTTATTATGTTATTCTTTACGGGATACATATGTATAGGTCAGCAGCTTTCTTATAAGCCAATAAATCCAGCTTTTGGCGGTGAAACGTTTAATTACCAATGGTTATTAAGTTCTGCAAATGCGCAAAACTCTTTTAAAGATCCTAGTATTGTTAAGGATAAAGAAGAAGGCTCATTAGCGGCATTTTCTGAAACGTTGAATAGGCAAATATTAAGTCAGTTGTCTAGTTCGTTGTTTAAAACTCAATTAGGAGAAAAATTACAAGAAGGAAACTTTACTTTTGGTAGCTTAGCTTTAGAAATTTATGATTCAGCAGAAGGTTTGGTCGTTAATATTTTAGACACAGATACTGGAGAACAAACACAAATTATAGTTCCTAACTAATATCTTACTCACTTATATGTTAAATTATAGATATACTATTATACTACTTTTATTATTAACTAGTTGTGGCTCTTTTTTTAATCAACCTTATAAACAAGAACGAGCGAGATTAGGGGAAACTACAGTGGTATCTCAAAAGTTAAAAAATTTTCCTTTACCACAAGAACCTGTAGTAGCAGCTGTATATAATTTTAAAGACCAAACAGGTCAATATAAAGCTATAGAAAATGGTAGTACTTTTAGTACCGCTGTATCACAAGGTGGTACTGCAATGTTAAATAAAGCCTTAGAAGATTCTAATTGGTTTACAGTTGTAGAAAGAGAGAACCTTAGTAATCTTTTAAACGAAAGAAATATTATAAGGTCTACTAGAGCCGAGTTTACAAAGAAAAATAATACACGTAATAATACTTCTTTACCTGCCCTTTTATTTGCAGGAGTTTTATTAGAAGGAGGTGTTATCTCTTATGATACCAATATAATTACAGGTGGCGCAGGTGCAAGATATCTTGGAATTGGAGGGTCTACAGAATATCGGCAAGACAGGATTACGGTATATTTAAGGGCGGTTTCTACGTCGAATGGAAAGGTATTGAAAACCGTATATATATCTAAAACTATATTATCACAAGCTTTAGCATTAAATATATTTAAGTACGTTAAGTTTCAAAGGTTGTTAGAGTCTGAAGTTGGTTTTACTAAAAACGAACCGGTTCAATTAGCAATGAAGGAAGCTATAGATAAAGCTGTAGAGAACTTAATTATTGAGGGTATTATTGATGGGTTATGGGCGCCTAAAGGAGGTGAGCCTGTAGTAAAGATTGTTAAGGATAATTATTTAAAAGAAGTAGCTGAAGCAGAATCTACAGTTTTGTATAATAGAGAGCTAGAGCACAGACGAGGTAGGTTTGCAGCAAATGTTTCTATAGGTTCCGCAGTTATGGATGCTGATTATCCAGATCCAAAAATGGGTATATCTACTCATGCATCCTTAAAGTATTTTTTTAAAAATCCTAACTTTAATGTAAATGTAGGAATAGGGTATGCAGAATTAGAAGCGCTCCAAACTAAAAACCCGATGCTAACTTCTGACGTAAATTTGGAATATAATATTTTGCCCTATGATAATTTTACCCCTTTTGTTTATGGCGGATTTGGCTCAGTTATTAAAGACGTACGAAAATTAGATAGAATATATGGGAAGTTTCAATATGGTATTGGTTTAGAATATTTGCCGTTAAATAATGTAGGTATTAAAGTTTTTGGAGAACAAAATATGGTTTTTACTGATAATTTAGATGGTTTAGTACACGGAAAAAGAGATGATTATTTTTGGAGGTTAGGTGTTGGTGTGAATTTTTATTTTGGAAAATCAAAAGAGAAAGAAAAGTCGGTAATTTTTGAATAACAAAAAAAATAAATATGGAAAAAGTATTTAAATCAGTAATAGTTCTTGCATTGAGTTTTTTTATAAGCTGTAGTGAAGATACTGTAGACTTAAATGGAATTGGAGAGGGAGACATAACAGGAAGAGTAGTTGAGGTTGGTAGTTTTGATCCAATAGAAAATGCGAAAATAACATTAAGCCCATCGGGAAATACAGTTTTTACGGACGAAATGGGCTATTTTAAAATAGAAGGTGTATCCGTGGGTGATTATTCTGTAAGTGCAATTAAGGATTTATATTTAACTAAATTTAAACCTGCAACCGTTGCAATAGATAATACCGTAAATGTAATTTTTGAATTAGAGGATGATACCGTTTTAAATAGACCGCCATCTACACCAAGTCTAATTACTCCGGTAGATGGAAGTGAAGGACATGCTCTTTCGTTGGAATTAACGTGGTCTTCTAGTGATCCGGAATTAGATTCAATTACGTATAGAATTGAAATTAAAAATGCAAGTAATAATGAAGTGATTAATATAGAAGATGTAAAAGATACATCTTATGTGGTTGCTAATTTAAAATATGGAACCAAGTATTTTTGGCAGGTTATAGCAAATGATAACATAAATTCAGAGGTTTTAAGTGCTGTTAATTCTTTTAAAACAAAAGTAAATCCTGAAAATAGATATTTGTTTGTTAAGAGGTTTTCTAATGGAAATAGTGGTATCTATTCTGCAAGTTATAATAGTGCTACTAGTAGTTCTGAAAATGAGGTGGAGTTAACAACTTTAAATGTAAATAGTTGGAGACCTAGAAAAAATCAAGCTTCTGGGTTAATTGCATTTTTAAGAACGTTTAATAATGAAACACATTTGTATACGATGAATGAAGATGGGTCTAACGAATTAAAAGTAACATCGGCTATACCGGTTGCAGGTTTTAACTTAAATGAAATTGATTTTTCTTGGTCTACTAACGGAGAAAAATTGATTTATCCCAGTTATGATAAATTGTTTAGTATAAATAAAGATGGTAGTGGGCTTCAGTTAATATACCAAACCTTAGACGGAAGTTTTATTACAGAATGCGATTGGAGTAACGATGGTACTATGATTGCCTTAAAAACAAATGATGTAACTGGTTATAAAGCATCTGTATATACAATTAACATGGCAGGAGACGTTTTAACTACTATTTTAACGGGAGTTAAAGGGGCTGTTGGTGGTATTAACATTTCTGCAGATAATAAACTACTGTTATATTCATACGATGTTTCAGGATTTGAAAGATCAACATATAGGCAATTAGATACACAAGTTTTTGTCTATAACTTTTTAACCACAAGCACCAAAAATGTATCTGTAGAAAAACCAGTAGGTACTTTAGATTTAGATCCAAGGTTCTCGCCCAACGAATCTGAAATTATTTTTGTGAACACGTCTAATGATGGTCTGTCTTTAAAATCTATTTATAAGGTAGATGTAGCCTCTAAAGTTTCTGTAGATGCACGAGTATTGTTGTTTTCAGATGCAATTATGCCAGATTGGGAATAATTTTACTTAAAAGATGAGATATTAAAAACCAAATGACAAAAATCATTTGGTTTTTTTATGATGCCACATAAAAGAAAGTTAAATTTGCAATCAACAACAACACAACAACATGAGTAAAGAAGTTTCTAAAAGATACGCACAAAGAGGTGTTTCGGCATCAAAAGAAGATGTGCACAATGCAATTAAGAATATAGACAAAGGTTTATTTCCAAAAGCATTCTGTAAAATTGTTCCAGATTATTTAACAAATGATGATGATTATTGTTTAATCATGCATGCAGACGGGGCAGGTACAAAATCTTCTTTAGCATACATGTATTGGAAAGAAACCGGCGATATTTCTGTTTGGAAAGGCATTGCACAAGATGCTTTAATTATGAATATTGATGATCTTTTGTGTGTTGGAGCAACAGATAATATTATGTTATCTTCTACTATTGGTAGAAATAAAAGTAAGATTCCTGGAGAAGTTTTATCAGCCATTATAAACGGTACAGAAGAGTTAATCGAAGACTTAAAAGGTTTTGGAGTTACCATTCATTCCACCGGAGGAGAAACTGCAGATGTAGGCGATTTAGTGCGTACCATTATTGTAGATTCTACAGTAACTGCACGTATGAAACGTACAGATGTTGTTGACAATGCAAACATAAAAGCAGGAGATGTAATTGTTGGTTTAGAGTCTTTTGGACAAGCAAGTTACGAGACTGAATATAATGGAGGTATGGGGTCTAACGGATTAACATCTGCAAGACACGATGTGTTTCATAAATATTTAGCAGAAAAATATCCAGAAAGCTTTGATGCTGCTGTTCCTGAGGAACTAGTGTATTCTGGTAATACAAAATTGACGGATTCAGTAGCTGATTCTCCTATTGATGCAGGTAAATTGGTGTTGTCTCCAACAAGAACATATGCGCCAATAATTAAAAAAATACTATCTAATTTTTCTTCGGATAAAGTACACGGAATGATTCATTGTTCTGGCGGTGCGCAAACAAAAATTTTACACTTTGTAGATAATTTACACATTGTAAAAGACAACATGTTTCCAATTCCACCATTATTTAAGTTGATACAAGAGCAATCTAAAACAGATTGGAAAGAAATGTATCAGGTTTTTAACTGTGGGCACAGAATGGAAATTTATGTAACTCCAGAAATTGCAGAAGATATTATCGCAATTTCTAAATCTTTTAATGTAGATGCAAAAATTGTAGGTAGAGTAGAGGCTTCAGAAACTAAAAAATTAACAATTACAAGTGAGTATGGCGTTTTTGAATATTAAAAAGCCAAGTCATTCTTAAATTATATTAAAACTAAAACTCCAACTGCTTCTATAAGTAGTTGGAGTTTTTTGTTTTGTTTAGCGAATGTGTTTTTGATAGCTCGTTATTCTATTTCGTTTTTAGATAACCTTTTTTTTTGTTTTTAATTTCTACCAGCCATAACACCACCATCGGTATCCCAAATAGCACCTGTTACCCAAGACGCTTTGTCTGATAATAAGAAGATGATACTATTGGCAATATCTTCAGATTCACCAAAACGACCTATTGGGTGAAAATCATTAAAGCCAACCAATGCTTCTTTTGCAGCTTCTTCACCTCCAAAAACACCATGATACACAGGAGTGTTTACTAAAGCTGGTGATACAGCATTTACACGAATGTTATCGTCTGCTAATTCCATAGCCAAATGTTGAGTTAACGAATGTAAACCTGCTTTTTGCATAGAATATGCCGTAGAAGGTGTTGCTTTTACGGCTTGTTTTGCCCACATAGAACCTACATTTACAATAGCACCTCCATTGGTCGCTTTCATTTTTTTAGCGGCACTTTGTGTGATAAAAAAGAATCCTCTATTTAAATCTAAATAAGAATTATAATCTTCCATTGTATGATCTAAAAATGGTTTAGGACCAAAAATTCCAGATGCATTTACCAAATAATCTAAGTTCTCTAAACCATCAATTTTAGCCATTAGTGCTGCAACTTCAGAGGTGTTAGAAATATTTGTTTTGTGTTTAATTAAGTTGGTTGCATCGGCAATTTTATCCGTATTTCTTCCTACAACATGTACTGTTGCTCCTCCTTCTAATAATGCATTTGTTGTTGCGTTACCAATACCACTTGTTCCGCCAATTACTAAGGCTACTTTATTTGTAAATTCTTTCATTTTATTTATTATTTTATGATTAATTAATTCCAATTTGGTTTTTTCTCAATTAAGTATCCGTCAGAAATGTTGCTTCCTTTAAATGAATTCTCTTTGGCTTGTATTACGATAAAAGAGAAAAGTGCATCCGAATTATTTCTGATAGCTCTTTCTGTATCTGTTGCAACTCTTACAATCGTTCCTTCTTTTAGATCTACATAATTATCATTAAGAAGTAATTGTCCTCTCCCTTTAACGGCTATATATATTTCTTCGTTTTCTTTGTGTTTATGAAGTAGTGGAATTGCCGTGTGTGGTGGCATCGTATTAAATGATATTTCGGAACTGGTTAGTCCTAGCTCATCTTTTACAAACTTTTTACCATCTAATTTAAAATCTGGACTTGGTTGAAATACATTTTCAGTCAGATTGGAGAATTCGCCTAATTCTAGTTTTGAATAATCGCTTGATGTGTTGTTTTCTTTCATAATAAATTGTTGTTTAAAAACAGACAGACAAGTCTGTCTTTGTTGAGGTAAATTTTTTTAGGTTATTATTTTTTCACATAAATTTTTAGCCTCTATAATAGGCCAATCTTGTTGGTGTAAGTGACTTTCTCCTACTGCACTTTCGTAAAGTAAATAGATTTGTCTTGCAAGTGAACTTACTTGCTCGCTTTTTAGGTGTTCAAGATTGTTGGCAGTCAGTCTGGTGATAAGTGCAATCAATTCGTTTTTTTGAGACTGAATTTCATTTCTAATAATCACATTGTCTTTTGGTATTTCTGAAACCGTTTTAATACACCAACAGCCGTTAAAATCTTTATCTTGATAAAATAATCGAAGAAAATCGAATATGGCTAAGACTTGATCTGTTCCTTTTGGTTTTGATGTGGTGAACTTTTCAAAATCTTCAATAAAATTGATATTCTTATATTGAAGATAGGCCAAACAAATCTCTTCTTTAGATTTAAAATGATTATAAAGTGTAGCCTTAGCAATACCAGCTTCTGCAATAATCTGGTTTATACCTGTAGAATTATACCCATTCTTATAAAATAAAAAGGAGGCTGTTTCAGTAATTCTATTTTTTACTTCACCATGTTTCATACTGCAAATATATAATAAAACATTTAAAACAGACAAGTCTGTCTGTTTTATTTAATAATTTAATTTGGGCTACTATTTATAAGTAAATAGATTGCTTTTTAAATTAGGTGTAAGTAATATAAAAGATGATCCTTGTTTATAATCATTATAAAAACACAAAACTTTATGGTTTTCCGTAGTTTAAAAAAGTGTCTCGTAAAAAGTTGAAAAATGGTATTATTTAAGTCTTTTTTTATCCCAAAAAGTCCTTTATTTTTTATACAAACGGTCTAAATAAATTTTAAAATGCTGATATTTAGCGATGTTGTTTTACGCAATAATATTTTAATAAAAATTAAATTATTTGTTAACTTTTCTGTGTTCATAAGTTTTATTTGGTTGATTTTAAGTGTGTTAATTTATTTTCTTGTAAACTTTATGATAATTGTCATCTTTTAGGTTGTACATTTGTGGGATATTTATCGAACAAAAAATAATCTAATTGCTATATCATACAATGAAATCTTCAACAATACTTATTCCAACAAAAACATATTCTAGAGACGAAGCTTTAAAAGCTGCTCTTAACTATTTTAAAGGCGATGAATTAGCTGCATCTGTATGGCTAAATAAATATGCTTTAAAAGATTCTGCAGATAATATTTACGAAAGCACTCCAGATGAAATGCATCAGAGAATTGCATCAGAAATAGCAAGAGTAGAGCAAAAATATAGCAATCCATTAACAGAATCAGAAATTTTTGATGCTATTAAAGATTTTAAATATATAGTACCTCAAGGAAGTCCGATGGCAGGAATTGGAAATCCTTTTCAAATAGCTTCTTTGTCTAACTGTTTTGTAATTGGTAATAATGGCGAATCCGATTCTTACGGAGGAATCATGAAAATAGACCAAGAGCAAGTACAGTTAATGAAACGTAGAGGTGGTGTTGGGCACGATTTATCTCACATCCGCCCTAAAGGATCTCCTGTAAAAAATTCAGCATTAACATCAACCGGAATTGTTCCATTTATGGAGCGTTATTCTAATTCTACAAGAGAAGTTGCACAAGATGGTAGAAGAGGCGCTTTAATGTTGTCTGTTTCTATCAATCATCCAGATGCAGAAGATTTTATTGATGCAAAACTAGAGCAAGGAAAAGTTACCGGAGCAAATGTTTCTGTAAGAATTGACGATGCGTTTATGAAAGCGGTGAAAGATGATGCCAAATACAAGCAAAAATATCCAACGTTTAGTGAAAATCCTGTGTATACCAAAGAAATAGAAGCAACTAAAATTTGGAAAAAAATTGTACACAATGCATGGAAATCTGCTGAACCAGGAATTTTATTTTGGGATACCATTATTAATGAATCTGTGCCAGATTGTTATGCAGATTTAGGTTACAAAACGGTTTCTACAAATCCTTGTGGTGAAATTCCTTTATGTCCGTATGATTCTTGTAGATTGTTAGCTATGAACTTGTTTTCTTATGTAGAAAATCCGTTTACAAAAAAGGCAGCATTCAATTTTGAATTATTCAAAAAGCATATTGTTATTGCTCAAAGAATGATGGATGACATTATTGATTTAGAGTTAGAAAAAATTGATGGAATTTTAGCAAAAATAGATGCAGATCCAGAAGAAGAAGTTGTAAAAGCTACAGAAAGAAACCTGTGGATGAATATTAAACATAAAGCAGAAGAGGGTAGAAGAACCGGTATTGGTATTACTGCAGAAGGAGATATGTTAGCGGCTTTAAATATTCGTTATGGTAGTGAAGAAGGAAATGTTTTTTCTACAGAAGTACATAAAGTTTTAGGAGTAGAAACGTACAGAGCTTCTGTAAACTTAGCAAAAGAAAGAGGTGCATTTGCTATTTTTGATGCAGACAGAGAAAAAGAGAATCCTTTTATTTTAAGAATAAAAGAAGCAGATAGTAAACTGTATTATGATATGTTAGAGCATGGTCGTAGAAATATTGCCTTGTTAACCATTGCGCCTACAGGAACTACCAGTTTAATGACGCAAACATCATCTGGAATTGAGCCTGTGTTTATGCCGGTGTATAAGCGTAGAAAAAAAGTGAATCCGAATGATAAAGATGCACGTATCGATTTTGTGGATGAGGTTGGAGATTCTTGGGAAGAATATGTAGTTTTTCACCATCGTTTTAAACAATGGATGGAAGTAAATAACATCGATTCTTCTAAGAATTTTACACAAGAAGAAATAGACGAGTTGGTAAAACAATCTCCATATTACAAAGCAACGTCTAATGATATTGATTGGAATAGCAAAGTAGAAATGCAAGGCGCTATCCAAAAATGGGTAGATCATTCTATTAGTGTTACCGTTAATTTACCAAACGATGTAACAGAAGAATTGGTTGGCGAATTGTATTTAAAAGCATGGGAAGTTGGCTGTAAAGGAGTAACGGTTTATAGAGATGGTTCTCGTTCTGGAGTTTTAATTTCTGCGGATGATAAGAAAGAGGTTACAACAACTAATTTTTCTAAGAAACGTCCACAAACTTTAGAAGCAGATGTAGTTCGTTTTCAAAATCAAAAAGAGAAATGGATTGCCTTTGTTGGTTTGGTAGATGGAAGACCTTATGAAGTATTTACGGGGTTGGCAGATGATGAAGACGGAATTCTAATTCCGCGTTGGGTAGATAAAGGATTTATTATTAAGAATAAAAATGAAAAAGGAACTACCCGATACGATTTTCAATATCAAAATAAAAGAGGGTATAAAACTACTATTGAAGGTTTATCTCATAAATTTAATCCTGAATTTTGGAACTATGCAAAACTAATTTCTGGAACCATACGTCATGGAATGCCAATTGATAAAATTGTAGAGTTAATACAAAGTTTACAATTCGATTCTGAATCTATAAGTTCTTGGAAAAACGGTGTACAACGTGCTTTAAAACGTTATGTAGAGGATGGTACCGAAGTAAAAGGACATACCTGCGATAATTGTAATTCTACAAACTTAATTTATCAAGAAGGTTGTTTAACCTGTAAAGATTGTGGTTCTTCTAAATGTGGATAGAAACTTATAAATGCCAAATACTTGAAAAAGTATTTGGCATTTTTTTAGAGTCGTTATATTTATTGATATCGCAAGTTTTAACTTGTTGTGTCAGACGTTACCTGCAAGCTGATAAAAAATCCGAACTATAAATGAAAATAAACACATATTACATAAACGCAAGATTATTTCCGACAATTTTAACCTCAATTCCTATACTGAGCTTATATTATTTTGGTTTCAGCGAAGAATTAATAGAATTTATGACTTTTTTAGAAGGTTATAAATGGGCTAGTGACATAACTCTTTCTATTGCAACAATCTATTTCCTTGTTCAAATTAATAGATTAATTTCAAAAGAATTATTCCAAAATCTACTTTTTAAAGAAGAGTTAAATATGCCAACTACAAATTTTCTTCTTAATTCAGACTCTACCTTGGCTAAATCAATGAAATTGCAAATAGTTCAAAAAATAGCGACAGACTTTAATATTCAATTACTAGATTCAAATTCTGAAAACAATAATGAAGAAGAGGCAAGAAAAACTATTTCCAGTGCTGTAGCTCAAATTAGAAATGCAACTAGAAATAACTCTATGCTTTTACAACATAATATTGAATATGGCTTTGTAAGAAATTTAATTGGAGGAAGTGTTTTAGCTGTCATAATTTCAATTTTTAATATATTCATATTTCAATATACTTTTTCAAATTCATTTGCATTTAAACTTAATTTAGTCTTTTTATGTATCTACATTTTGCCAATCATTTTGAGTAAGTTATTGATTAACAAATATGGTAAGTACTATGCAAAAATTTTATTCGAACAATATTTAAAAAAATAAAAAATATGGATTTCAGTATCGATATGTTATCTCTTGGTAATGCAGATTGTAATATTATATGGACAAAGGCAAATAACTCTGACTTCGTTACAATAATAGACGGTGGTAATCCAAAAGATGCTAAAACTATAATTGAACATTACGAAAGTTATATAAAACCAAATATTGCATCAAATAGCCCAATCCTAATTATTAACACTCATCCTCATTCCGACCATATAGGAGGTTTAATAGATTTAGTTCATTATTTCAAGAATCAAATTCAAAGATTCTATTACAACGACCCAACCGATTATATTGCAGAAGCAAAAAGGAATGAAATAAGAAGTTTGAATGAATCATATATGTACTCTAATAAAAGAGTCCAAAAACTATTTGCTTCATTACAACAATCGGATAACCTAAGTGATGTTCTTAATCAATATGGCATTTCTAAATTAGAAGCCTTTTCTGATAATAAACTAGAACACGATTTATTTGAATTTGTAGGGCCTTCAAGAACATTTTATCTCGAACAACTTGGTTATTTCACTAATATTAATAATTTAAAAACTTCAGGTTCTAATATTCAATCTGAAAGTGAAATTAATGAACTGCAAGAAGGTCTAAATTCTTGTAAAATAGTTGACGAAAAAAATGATGCGTCCGCAGAGAATCTGACTTCGGTCTTAACGAAATTTATTGATTCTAGTAATCGTAAATACTTGTTTACAGCAGATGCAGGAGTTGATTCTTTTGAATCAGCAGAAAACAATGGTTATGACATTCGGAATTTACATATATGTCAATTGCCTCACCACGGAAGCAGAAGAAACATAAGTACAAATTGGATTAGTAATTTCAATCCGAAACAATTTTGGGTTTCCGCAAATGGAAGTAAAAAGCATCCTAGAAAAGCAGTTATTAGTTGTATCAAAAAAAATCTATCTGAATGTAATACTTACAGCACTCATAAAGGAGGTAAGAAACATATTAATTCAAAATCCAATCTTTTTCCAGAGAGAAATTGGGGGTCAGCGGAACCTATATAAAAAGTCTGCAGGTAAACTGTATATAATTTATAGCTAGCTTCTTGCCTACTAAGGAAAGTCCTCTCGGACTTTCTTGGTTGGTAATTATTTACTAAATAGTTACTTGAAACACGCAACAAACCATATACAAACATGTTCTGCTTTTTATTTAGTTAGTAAATGAGTGCTATTTTTAGTCTTACTTCATTTAAAATTATAAGATTTCTCAATCGTCTAAAAAGGCTCATTTAGAAATGACAATGTGAGTTGTTTAGTTGATTTGTGTCATTCCGAGCGAGGCACGACGAGGAATCTCATGAGGTATGGTTTTGATGACGTACAGTTTTGTCATTTCGACCCTAAGGGAGAAATCACATAATCTTTCTCAATTTAGCGTTCTCCTCTTTATGAGACTTCTCCAAAAATGTCGAAGTGACAGTTTTGTGGAGTTTTTTTGTAATTTGAAAAACGTAGTAATTAACTGATGTACAGTTTTTTTGTAAAAGACGTTATTCCGAGTGAGGTACAACGAGGAATCTCATGAGGTATGGTTTTGATGACGTACAGTTTTGTCATTTCGACCCTAAGGGAGAAATCACATAATCTTTCTCAGGTTTGCGTTATCACGGTTATGCGACTTCTCAATACTTCGAAGTGACAGTTTTGTGGAGTTTTTTTGTAATTTGAAAAACGTAATAATTAGTTAATGTACAGCTGCTTGTAAAAGACGTTATTCCGAGCGAGGCGCGACGAGGAATCTCATAGTATATGTTTTTATACGGAGATTTTTCAATCGTCTAAAAAGGGCTCATTTTTGAAACGAAAGTGTTAAATCTCGGTCTAAAAATAATAAAATAATGGTTGAATTTGAATAATTATAATCGTCAAAAGAGTAACTTTAGCATTGAAAAAAAACAATTAACAATTTAAGTAATTAAAGATGTTTACTAAACGAATTTACTTTTTAATAATAGGTCTTGTAATAGTAGGCCTAACTTCTTGTTCAAGCTCTTCAACTGAAAAAGAATTGACGTCTACAGATAATCCATTGGTAAAAGTTGCCTTAACAAAAACGAAAATGTTAAAAGCGCAGATGGAAAAAGCGCGTCTAAAAAATATAGATGTTACTCGTGAAGAAACTGTACTCTGGTTTGCTAAAGAATTTCTAAAATATGCAGACTGGGATGAAAATAATCAGGATGCTGTAACTTATTTATTTGGAGAATACCATATTTATAAGAAAGATAAGGAAAAGTACGCAGCCGAAATTCCAGATTTTGAGCGCAAGATGGTTGTACAGATTTTAGATGATGGTATTAAAGAGCTTACCAAGGTTCTAGAAAATAAGATTAAACGACGTCCTGTTAATAAAGTAGATTGGCAAAATATTGAAGTTGGAGACAACGTGTTATTGAGTAATGGCAAGCCGATTTTTCTTTACGATTATTTTTCTAAAACAGTTGGTCAGCCACTTACCAATACAGCTATTTATAACGATCATCTTGGTGCAATTTATCATGGTGGAGAAAAGTTATATAAACCCGAGCATGATAGAGCGATTAATTCATTCTTACTAAAGGAAGATCGTACTTTAGATGAAACACAATTAAAGAGAGTAACAGACATTTCTGATAAGAATGTTGGTTTTCTAATTTACTGGAATCAAGGAATTCCTGAATGGGTTGCTAAACAAGAACCAGAAGCAAGAATGGGACGTAGTACTTTTACGGGGTTTGATATTGACAATCCTTTGGTAAGAGAATTATGGGGTACTATTGCAAGTAAAACAGGAGCTATAACGAAAGGAAAAAAAGTAACTCAGCTTGGTTATATTCTTGCTAATGAACCTCACTGGCATTCCATCTCATCTGGTTGGACTAAACGTACCGGAGAAATGCAGAATATTTCTTCTTATACGCTTAACAAATTTAGAAACTGGTTAAATGCTAAGTATGATGGTGATCTAAATGCTTTAAACAAGAATTGGAGTACTAAATTTACTAGTTTTGATACCATTGAAATTAAAATTCCTTTTACTAATAAGAATGTTGTGGGTACTCCTATTTATTATGATTGGGCTCGCTACAATATGGATAGAGCTATTGATTGGTATAGCTATCTTCAAGGAGAACTTCGCAAAGGGAATCCTGAGGCAGATACCCATATTAAACAAAGTACACATCACTTTACAGGAAATGGCCGTGCTCATGGTATTGACTTAGAAACGCTTACTGAGCTAACATCTATGATTGGTGATGATGCGAAAGCAGGTGAAACTCGCTCCACAAGATCTAAGAAGCCAGAAGAGTGGGAGGAGCACTATGCATATTCTTGGGGAGAATTAGGGATGTCTTATGACTTTATGGAGTCTGTTTCGCCAGAGAAAATTCATGTGAACTCAGAATCTCATTTTCTTTCTTCTGTAAGCTTTCGTAAACTTGATACCTCTGTAGAGTATGTAGAGAGCATTCATTGGTTGGCAACGTTACTAGGAATGGACGTTAATTTAACTTGGTTTTGGGCAAGAGACCCAGACGGATCACCTGAAGGGAGATTAGAAGGTAAACTAGAATTTTCAGATAAAGCACTTGCTGGCTCGTTTGCGGGTTCTATTAACCAACAACCACAAATAGCGAATGCATACACCCAGGTTATGTACGACTTAAATGCTTTTTCCGAAGAAATTATAGAACTTCGTAAACAGCGTCGTCCATTGCGTTTATTTTACTCAGAAACTTCAGCTATTAATAAGAAAAATCACATGACTGAACAGTTTTCGATGTACGAAAAAGTCTTTTTTGATGGTTTTCCTGTCGGATTTGCCACAGAAAAGATTATTGAAAAACAAGATAATTCACTTTGGGATGTAATTCTGGTTTATAAAACAGAATTTGTTACCATAGCAGAATTAGATGCTCTTCAATCATACTTAGATAATGGGGGAACAGTAATTGTAGATAACGTTAGTTTAAGTAAAAATGAATATGGACAACCACATACAAAACACTTATCTGCTATCAAAGGAAAATTGATTCGTCTTAAGACGGATGAAACTAGAGACGAAATTAGAAAGCTTGTTTTAAAAGAAACTGAAAAAAGTAGATCTGCTGTAACACTTGTGGAAGATAATGGTACAGATCACCAAGGAGTTCATTGGAGAGTTGTTCAGCAGAAAAATGGTAAGTATTTGATTAGTATTCTAAATATCGGGAAAGATACTGCGAATATTACACTAGGTATTAAGAACATATCAAATTTTAATGTCACTAATTTGCTAACACAAGAAGCAATGAACGCGAAGTTTAAAATGGCTCCTAAAGGCGTATTATTGCTAGAACTAGAGCCTAGATAAAGCAATACAATAGAAATCTCAGTTAGGTGATTTTTATCTAACTGGGATTAAATATAAAAAATATTGAAAAATGAACTTACTTTAAAATTTTGTTCTTCTAACATAACCAAAAGAAACAGTTATCGTACTATTATTGTCATTCCTATTTTTGGCTAATGTTTTGTGGTTTTATTGATATCACAAGTTTTAATTTGTGATATCGGATGTTGGCAATAATATAAAACCCAGATTAATATGAAATTACTATTTACGAAAATATTTTTATTTATATCCATTTTAGGTTATTCTCAAATTAATTCGACTTTTGAAAAAGTTCAAAAAAAGTATGGAAATGAAAATATTGAGGAATCTCAACTTACTGAAAATCATTTTGAAATAAAAAAACTAACCGAAACAGAAACAATCAAATTCTCTTACAATCGTGAGAATATTGTGAATATAATAGATGTCGAAAATACTCAACCAATAAATAATGACCGATTTCATAAACTAGCCAAAGAACTTAACTCAAATTTTAAATTAACATCATCTGGAAATTCTGAGAACTTAATTTTTTACTACGATTCAAAAAATGAATTTTTAAATATTAAAGTTTATAAAACAAAAAACAAGGCGAAATTGAATAAAATTATATTTATTTCCGACCAAAAAGTAATAGCGGAATTAATTCCTGAAATTAAAAACTGGAAATAAATACTATTGCCAACACCGTGTATAATTAATTGCTTCGTTTCTGATCATCTGGAATATTCCTTCGGAATATTCTCAGGCTCGTGCCTTTTTGTTAACTTAGTTGCTTAACCACGCAACCAACCATACATAACAACGTAGCCAATTTTCAAAAAACGCTGAAAATGAATAATTATTTAGAAAGTGTAATAAAACAGTTTGAATATTATAAAACACTTGGAGAGAAAACTTTTGAGCAAATACCCGAGGAAAAATTATTTTGGAAATTAAATGAGGAAAGCAATAGTATTTCTATGATAGTGAAACATTTAAACGGAAATATGCTATCTCGTTGGACTGACTTTTTAACTACTGACGGAGAAAAAAAATGGAGAAAGCGAGATGAGGAATTTGATGAAGATATAAAAACTAAAAAGGAATTATTATTAAAATGGAATGAAGGTTGGAAATGTTTATTTGAGGCAATTTATCTTTTAAAGGAAAAAGACCTTGAAAAAGTAATTTATATCCGAAATATGGGACACTCAATACCTGAAGCCATAAATAGACAACTTGCACATTATCCTTATCATATTGGACAAATTGTGTTTATCGGAAAAATAGTTCAAAACGAAAATTGGAATTCACTTTCTATACCGAAAGGAAAATCAAAGGAATACAATAAAGAAAAATTTTCTAAACCGAAAAGAAAAGAACATTTTACAGATGATTTATAAAAAAAACTGGTACAACAAAGTATAAACTTTATTGCAACATTTTAAAATAGCATCTGGGTAATCTATAATGGCAATTCCTTCTTGCTGTGCTTTGCGAGCAAATGCATACGCTTCATTATTAACTTCTGTACTTTGGCGGATAAATAATGCGTCGAAAGACGATAAACGGCTAAGGTCTTTTGGATGAATTATTTCGGCATAAATATTCATCTTTTCTGCAATATCAACAAACTTTTTTAGGGCTTTTGCATTGCTTGGTGGGGCAGGATCGTTCGGGTCTACTAATATGGCTAAATCAAAATCTGAAGTGGCTAATTTGGGTGTGTCATAACGTTTCTTAGAAAAGTACTGATTCGCAAATTCATAGACACATTCTAAATGTTCTATAGGTATTTCAGATTCAGAAATAGCCTCAATACTTTGTATGTTCCATTTGTTGTTAAAGTTAAAATGAACGCGTAAAAAAGGGGCTTGAAAATGTTTGTAAAACAAACTACTTAATCCTTTATATTTTTGCGCTACATTTTGACCGAAATAAATACTTAAAGTAAAAGCTCTCGATTTAATATTTTTTAAACTTTGCTGAATTTCATCATCAAACTCTTCAGAAACAATTTTTACAA
The DNA here is from genome assembly GCF_023555435.1 of Polaribacter sp. Z014. Lineage (NCBI taxonomy): Bacteria > Pseudomonadati > Bacteroidota > Flavobacteriia > Flavobacteriales > Flavobacteriaceae > Polaribacter > Polaribacter sp. Z014. Next base: position 25,291 of record NZ_JALCZP010000012.1, on the reverse strand, counting down.
GTTTCAATGTTTTTAAATCTACAATATTTTTTACAGTAGGTATTGCTAAATGTCCTCTGGCTTCCGCTAAAAGAGAAACATAGTACCCTTTAGATTGGTAACTATAGTTTTTGCAAAGGTTAAATATTCTAGCTTTTTTTAAAGAAGCATACTTTGGGTTGGTAAGGTATTCTTGTGAGGAAATTACCGTAATATTATCAATAGAAAAAAGCCATTTTTCTGGTTGATTGGCAACAATGTATTTGTTCATTTATGGAGCATAATCGCGATATAAATTTTAAGTAAAATTATACTATTTTTCGATTGAAAATACATTCGTATAAAAATATATTTATTTTTTTTAAAACTCAATATTTGGTGTTAACTTACTTATTAATAAGTATTAATACCTGTGTTTTTAGTCTTGTTTGAAAAACATAATTATTAGGAAGATAAAAATATCTTCGTTTTTATTTGAGTTTTCTCATGTTTTAAAAGAATAAAGTGTCTAATTTGTTTTAGAGCGATATTTGTTTGATTTTTTGCCCTAATTAGCCAATTATTCTATTGTTATTTTAATTGATGTTATTCGGCTATAGCTTCTTTAGAATAATATGGCTGATAAATCCTATTTTTAGAAAGTTGAAATTATTTCTTTAAAGAGCACTTTCTTTAATTTTTTGAATTTTATTGTTTTTTTAGCACTCAATTTTTAAGGCAAAAGATTAATTTGAAGAAATTTTGAGTGTTTTTTAGAAATAAACGAGGTTAAGTTGTCGTTTTAATTTTAAAAAGCAAAGATTATGTAGGTAACAAAATAATATCTGTTATTTTTGCGGTAACAAATTCTTAACATTGAGTAACACAAACAATACTTTTTTCGAGAGTGAATTTATCGCTCAAAACCAACAAGTTTTTCTCCCAATCTTAGAAGAAAAAAATATAGAGCTCTTTATAAAAAGAGAAGATTTAATACACCCTTTTGTATCAGGGAATAAATTTAGAAAATTAAAATACAATTTACTAGAAGCTAAAAAACTTAAAAAGAAGGCGGTCCTTACTTTTGGAGGTGCGTATTCTAATCATATTGTTGCAACTGCAGTTGCAGGTAAAATGGAAGGTCTAAAAACTTTTGGTATTATTAGAGGCGAGGAATTGGGTAAAAATCTAGAACAAACTTTAGAAGAAAATCCTACATTAAAGGTGGCACATGATCACGGAATGAAATTCCATTTTGTTTCTAGAGAATTATACAGACAAAAAACATCGTTTGGTTTCATTGAAAAAATGAAAAATAAATGGGGCGATTTTTATTTAATTCCGGAAGGTGGAACAAATTTTTTGGCAGTTAATGGTTGTGAAGAAATTTTAACAAAAGAAGATGCTCAATTTAATTATGTTTGTGCTGCAGTGGGTACTGGAGGTACGTTAGCGGGTTTAATAAAATCTTTAAAAAGGAAACAAAAAGTATTAGGTTTTCCTGCGTTAAAAGGAAATTTTTTATCCGAAGAAATAAAAAAATATACCATTAAAAATGATAATTGGAAATTACAAAAAGGGTATCATTTTGGTGGATATGCAAAATATGACGAGAATTTAATTTCTTTTATCAACGATTTTACAGATAAAACAGGTATTTTATTAGATCCTATTTATACAGGAAAAATGGTGTTTGGTATTGTAGATTTAATTAAAAAAGACTTTTTTGCAGAAGGGACTAAGATTTTAGCAATTCATACTGGAGGAATTCAGGGAATAGCGGGTTTTAACCAGATGTTAGAAAAGAAAAATGAGCAGATAATTAAAAGTGTATGAAATTAAGAGTAGTATTTTTTTGTGTTAGTGTATTAATTTTATCAAGTTGTGGTTCTAGTAAAAAAGCGAGTCAGAGTAAAACTAAAAAAAGCGCTGGTGTAGTTTTAAATGAATCAAAACCAGAGAAGTTACCTTCTGTAAATGAAAAAGAACTCACAAAAAAATTATTAAATAAAAACTCTAGTTTAAATAAACAGACATTAGCCTATATTAGAAAATATGCACCCATTTCTGTGAAAGAAATGCATGAAAATAAAATTCCTGCAAGTATTACTTTAGCGCAAGGAATTTTAGAATCTGGTAGAGGAAGAAGTGAGTTAGCTTTAAAATCAAATAATCATTTTGGTATAAAATGTCATACACAATGGCAGGGAGAACGCGTATATCATGATGATGATGAAAAAGGAGAGTGTTTTAGAAAATACCAATTTGTAGAAACGTCTTATGATGATCATTCTGCATTTTTAACAGAAAGAAAAAGATATTCTTTCTTATTTAATTATGGGGCTAAGGATTATAAACGATGGGCAAAAGGCTTAAAAAAAGCGGGTTATGCTACAGATAAACAATATCCAAATAAGCTTATAAGAATTATTGAAGATTATAAGTTATATGAATTTGATAAGGTAAAAAAGAAAGACTTTAAATTAGATGACAAAGCTACAGAAGTTGTAGAAAAGGAGGTGAACTCCAAAAATAGTATTGCAAAATATTATGAAGTTACAAAAGGAGATACGCTATATTCTATAGCCAGAAAATTTAATACAACTGTTGCCTTAATTAAAGAAGTTAATGGCTTAAAAGATAATGTTATTTCTATAGGACAACACTTGTTAATACAATAATTCTTTTATTTAGAGTTTGGTTTAATTAATAAAACATTTCCCATTCAAGAATTTAAGAGAAGTCCTAATTAAATAAAGAATACTGTCTAATAAATATTTTTAAATGGAAGCACATAAAAAAATGAATATTGCAGTTGTTTTTATTTTATTGATATTAGGTCTATTTATATTATTGGTTATTAATGATAACCCCATATCTTGGAAAATTCCAGAAACTTTTATTTTGGGACTACCCATATTATTCCTAATATCTCTAGTACTATCTATAATTTCATTTCGGATTAATAAAAATAAAACGGCTATTGTAACTGGCGTAATTTCAAGTATATTTCTGACCTTAACACTATTAGTTACCATATATTTAATGAGCTATACTTACAGTCACTAAGTATTTTAAATTTGAAAATAAGTTAAATTATTGATTTTCTATAATTCAAAAATAACTAAAGCCAACATAATATAAAAGATAGGTTAGATCTAGGTTTAATTGAAAAGCCCGTACTTATTTATATTTAGTTAAGTTATAAACTGAAACAATAGTGCTTATAACCTGCCTTACGTTTTTTATACAAATCGCTAGTTTTCTACCAATTGCTTTAGTATTTTTTCTACACCAAAATTATCATTGCTATCTGTAGCGTAATTAGCAATTTCGGTAATGTCTTTATGTGCATTTTTCATAGAAAAACTAAAGTCGGCCTCTTTAAGCATTTCTATATCATTATGGTAATCACCAAAAACCATGGTTTCTTCTTTAGTGATGTTTAAAATTTGTTGTACCTTTTTTAAAGCATTTCCTTTATTTGCTTTTTTATCAGAAATATCTAACCAGTTTTTTCCGGAAATTTTAATTAATAAGTCTTTATCAAAATCCTTTATGATTGGGTAAATATATTTTTCTGAAGAAGTAAAATGATAAATGGCTATTTTTAAGAAGTCTTCTTTGTCTACAATGCTAGATAAATCATCAACAATTGTGTATTTATTATAATATTCTTGAAATAAATCAATAAATTTTTGATTTTTAGTATCTATAAAAGCACCATTTTTTCCACACAAAACAACGTGAGAATTATCTATACTTTGTAGTAGTGGAAGTATTTTTTTAATTTTATCTGCAGAAAGTAAATTTAAGACTAATAAGTCGTCGTTTTTTTTAGCAATACCACCGTTTTCTGCAATTATAAAAATATCTTTTTTAATGGCATCTAATTTAGAAACTATACTATTGTATTGTCTTCCGCTTGCGGCACAAAAAATAATATTTTTCTTTTTTAGTTGTTCAAATAATTCAAAGAATAAATTGCTTACTTCTCCTTTGGAGTTTAGTAGTGTTCCGTCCATGTCAGAAACTACTAATTTTACTTTAGATAAATTCATTGTACTCTAAATGGGTATGAAATTTATAAGATTTTTTTAGTAGAATTTCTTTCAACCAAATCTGTTTTTATAATAACAGTTTCATGTTTTTTCTTAACTTTAGACTTGTCTTCTAATCTATTGATAAGCATTTCTGCAGCAGTAGCTCCCATAATTTCTCCATGTTGGCTAACAGTAGTCATTCTTGGGCTAGAGTGTCTGGCTAAGATTCCGTTAGAAAAAGAAATAACAGAAAACTTTTCTGGAATTTTATGCCCTAGTTTTATAGCTACTTTCATAGCAGCAATAGCAGAAGCTTCATCTGTGGCGATAACACTGTCTATGGTGTTGTTTTTAAAAATAGGAGTTAAAATTTCTTCATAATTTTTATAGTTGTCGTCTATGTTTATGATTAGATTCTTTTCTGCTTTAATATTGTAATCTTCTAAACCTTTTAAATATCCTAATTGTCTTCTTCTTCCAATTTCTAAATTATTCATCGTAGAAATAAAGGCAATGTTTTTATGGCCAGATTTCACTAAATAAGAAACAGTACTTCTAGCACTATCAAAATTATCAGTTACTACTTTGTCACACTTTAATTTATCTGCAACTCTGTCAAACATTACAATTGGTGTGTCATTATTTAATACTTCTTGAAAATGTTTAAAATCTCCTTTAGAAATAGTTTCTTCTGCAAGAGACAAGATAAAACCATCTATACTTCCGTTAGAAAGCATTTCTATAGTTTCTACTTCTTTCTTAAAAGATTCGTTAGAAATACATGATATTATTTTGTACCCTCTATCATTTGCAACTTTTTCTATTCCGTTAAAAACTTGTGCAAAGAAATAGTTTAACATATTAGGAATTATAATTCCAATCGTTTTTGTCTGTCTATTTTTTAAACTAAGTGCATTAAAGTTGGGTTTGTAATTTTTTTCTTTAGCGTATTTTTGAATTTTTTCTTTAGTACTTACGCTAATTTCGTAACTGTCATTAAGAGCCTTAGAAACAGTAGAAATAGAAACATTAAATTCTTTAGCAATGTCTTTTATGGTAAGTCTTTTCATATATATATCAAAAAAATTAATGACTAAAATACAAAATTCTCGGAATATAAAGGCAAAAATTGATTATTTTACAATTTTATAATGTTTAAAGTTTTTACGAAGCTCAAAAACAAGGAATATATAAAGTATAAGGTACTCTAAACCAACAAACCATAAATTTTCTTTCCAAGGAGTATTTGCGTACGCTTGATAACTGAAAATGATTACTAGAGTCCATATAATTGGAAAACGATATCTAGTAAATACTGATAAAATTAATGGTGTTGCTAAATACCAAGGGTGCACTGTGGTTGCTGTAAAATAATAAAAACACAAGCCAAATAATAATGCGGTTATTAATTGAATCATTGATTTGTTTTTTCTAAAAAAAGTAATAATTACAAGAAATAAAATGGTAAGAATTGGTGTTATTTTACCAATAATTGCAATCTCATTATACCCTCTAAATAAGTAACCAATTTCTCTAAAAATGAAATAAAAGCTTGCGTTAAATTCAAAGTTTTTGAACCATAAACCTACAGAATTGGCATAGTTTTCAATAAATTCTGATGAATAAAAAGGGAGAAATAAAAGGATAATGGTTGTAAATGTGATAGCGTAAAAACCTATTAATTTAGTGATTCCAGTGAAGGCAGAATTCCATTTGTTCTTTCTTTGCTCATAAGATTGCTTCATTTTGTTGGTAATGCCATTATAATCTACAAACCATTGAAAAAATAAAGGTAAAAATAAAAGCGGAATTAATTTTACGGAAACGGAACAAGCTAAAAGTATAGCTGCCAAAACCCATTTTTGTTGCTTTAGTTTGTATAAGCTCCAAATTAAGAAAAATAACATCACAGGTTCAAAATGTAAATTCCCAGTCATTTCTATAATGATAAAAGGATTTAGAGCGTACCAAAAAATGTTTTTAACAGGTAGATTTAATTGTAATAATAATTTTTTACCGAAGTAAAGAATCCCAAGATCAGCAAGAATTATAATCAATCTTAAAACAACTACAGAACCAAATATACTTTTATTAGCAAACAACGCAGCAATTAAAAAACAAAGTTGATTTATTGGAGGATAATTGGTGTAATGACTTCCGTTCATTTCTCCCATTCCAGCATATAAGTTAGTTGTTTCTGCTATAGGATGAAGGCCTTGTTGAATATACGTTTCGGGTAAGGATAAATAGGGGTTAAAACCTTCTAGGATCATGCGTCCATCCCAAATAAAACGATAAAAATCTTGAGATAAATTGGGGATAGCGAAGAGGAAAATCAACCTAAAAAGAATAACTAATCCAATTAAAGTTGAGGTGTTTATGGTTTTGCTTTTTATTAATAAGTAAGAACATCCAAAAAGAGAAAACCATAAAAAGAGAAGGTTGTTAAATGCTGTTCTTTCTAAAAAATAGGCAAAAATAAAATATAATAGTGCGCTAATTAAAATTAGTAAAACATCTTTGTATTTTGTAAAAAACGACATTAAGCTTTAGAAAATATAGATTTAAAAAAGACGTAACTAAAACCTATAAAAAGCATAAAATGAAAAGGAAATAAACCAAAATCTCCACCTTGGTTTCCAACAACAAATGCACTGTACATACCAAAGACAAAATAAATTGCTAATAAACCTTCTAAAATAACATGAAAAGAGGGTTTTTTAGAAATGTATTTATTGCTTTTCCATTCTCCTTTTATTCCACCAATATTGAATTTTGGAGTTCTTATAAATTCACTTTTTTTACCTAAATGACCTTCTAAAACAGCAATTGTATTGTGTAATGAAAATCCCATTGCAACAGAAAAGAAAGTGAAGAATGATCCAATGTATTTTATAAATTTGACAAATCCTCCGCCATAAATAGCTTTGAACATAAACCAATAGCAAACAAAAAAGATTAAAGAGCTTATTACAAAAAAGCTCATTACATAGAAATAAACCTTTAAGTGTTCATATTCATTTTTTATGTACAACATTGGTACGCTTAAAACAGCAACCAAAAAAATACACGTAAACATAGAGCTGTTTAATAAATGCAATAAACTATGAATTTTAGTTTTAAAAGAAACGTTTTTGCTTTTAATAACACGTTTCATCATTTTCTGAAAATTCTCTGCGCCACCTTTGTTCCATCTAAATTGTTGAGACCTTGCAGCACTAATAACTACCGGTAACTCTGCAGGTGTAACTACATTTTCTAAGTATTTAAATTTCCAATTTTTTAGTTGTGCTCTGTAGCTTAAATCTAAGTCTTCTGTAAGCGTGTCTCCCTGCCAATTACCAGCATCGTAAATACACTCTTTTCTCCATACGCCAGCTGTACCGTTAAAGTTGATAAAATGACCTTGACTATTTCTACCCACTTGCTCTAAGGTAAAGTGTGCATCTAAAGCAAAAGCTTGAATTTTTGTAAGTGTAGAATAATTTCTGTTGATATGACCCCAACGAGTTTGAACCACTCCAATTTTTGGGTCTTTAAAATACGGAACCGTTTGGTATAACCAATCTGGTTGTGGTAAAAAATCTGCATCAAAAATAGCGATGAATTCTCCTTTGGCAATTTTTAAACCTTCTTTTAAGGCGCCTGCTTTAAAACCTTGTCTATTGGTTCTTTTGATATGCTGAATATCTAATCCTTGTGCTTGAATTTCTTTGATTAGTTTTGCGGTAATTTCTACAGATTCATCTGTAGAATCATCTAAAACTTGAATTTCTAGCTTTTCTCTTGGATACTCTATTTTTGCAATGTTTTTTAACAATCGATCCATTACATACAATTCGTTATAAACGGGCAATTGTATGGTTATAAACGGAATTTCTTTTGAATTTGAAAAGTCGAATTTTTCTGAACTATCTTCTTTTTTTCTAGCTTTTAAGTAGTTAAACAGCAGGTTTAATTGCGCTAAAGCGTACATGAAAATAAGCAATAACGAAATTGAATAAATCACTATAATTATGTATTCTATAACCACTATTTAAAACTGTATTTAAAAATCCAACCTAATATTTTTACTCCTGCAAAGATACTTCCTTTTACCGTACCAGATACTTTAGAAATGCCTATTCTGTTTCTATATTTAACAGGAATTTCTACATAACTTAATTTTTGTTTTAATGCTTTTAACTGCATTTCAACGGTCCATCCATAAGTTTTATCTTCCATGTTTAAAGCCAATAATTTATCATATTTAATAGCTCTAAAAGGACCTAAATCTGTAAATTTTGCACCGAAAAATAACTTCATTAAAAAAGTAGCCAACCAATTACCAAAAATTTGTTGAGGCGTCATAGAACCATGTTCTCTTAATTCTTTAACCCGAGAACCAATTACAAAATCGATATTGTCATTTACAATAGGGTAAATAATTTCTGTTAATTGTGCTGGGTAATCGGAATAATCTCCGTCTAAAAAAACAATAATTTCTGGTGTTGTTTTTTGTTGATGAATATATTCCATTCCTTTTAAACAGGCATAGCCGTATCCTTTTCTGTTTTCAGTTAAAACAGTAGCTCCTGCATTTTTTGCATTTATTTCTGTATTATCTGTAGAATTGTTACTAATAACAATAACCTCATCTACTATTTTAGGTATGTCGTTAATAACATTTACTATAGAATCTTGCTCGTTATAAGCAGGAATAATAACTTTTATTATAGGTTTTATCATCTTAAATCATTGAGACTGTTTTCATTTCTAAAGGATGAAAAGTCTGTCCATTCTTTTATTTTTTTATTGTTTTTGTACTTTGATGCTTTTATCAGTTTTCGATTTTTATAGATCAAACAAAAACCGTTTTTTTGATTATTTTTAAGTTGACATTTATGGTTTATTTGTCCTTTTTTATCGTAAAATAACCACCAATCGTTTTTAATTCCTTTTGTAAAATGTCCTTCTTTTTCTTTTGATAAATTTTCGCTGTAAAAATACCAATAATTGGTTTCTAAATTATTAGTAAAATGCCCTTCTTTCTTGATATTTCCGTTTTTATAATAAAATTTCCAAAAGGCAGTTTTTTGATCATTTAAAACCCAACCTTCTTCTTTTAGTATTCCGTTTTTGAAATATTCTTTCATATATTTTTTCTGACCAAAAAGCATCAACGAAAAAAAGAGAAAAGAAAGAATAGGTAAATTTTTCATTTTGTTAAGTTATTGCGCAGAGATTCGCGGAGTTTTCTCAGAGATTCACAGAGTTATATCGATTAAAAAAAATGATGAATTGGTTAATGTAAACTGAGATTACCAACTGAATACTGTTTTTACGGACTACTTATTTTTGATTCACTAAATCCATTAAATCAACATCATTACCTAATAAAATTTCTGTCGGATTAATTCTACCGTCTTCTGGTCCGTTTTCTAATTTTAGAACGCCTCTTGGACAAACTGCAGAACAAACTCCACAACCTACACAACTAGAACGGACAATGTTTTCTCCTTTTTGCGCATAAGATCTAACATCAATTCCTTGTTCACAATAGGTAGAGCAGTTTCCACAAGAAATACATTGTCCACCATTTGTGGTAATTCTAAATCTCGATTTAAAACGTTGAATAAAACCTAAATATGCTGCTAAAGGACAACCAAAACGACACCAAACTCTGTTACCGAAAATAGGATAGAAGCCAGTACCAATTACACCCGCAAAAATAGCACCGATTAAAAAGCCATAAATATCTTGAATTGTTTGTGTTTTAATTCCTAAAACAGTGTCTGCACCAGAGAAGAAGGTGTACAAAGCAAAACCAGTCATCACTAAAACAAAAACTAAAACAGAATGAATAATGATACGTTCTGCTCTCCAAGAAAGAAGTGTTTTACTAGAGTTTTGTCTGTAAGGATCTCCTAATGTTTCTGCCAAACCACCACAGCCACAAACCCAAGAACAGTACCATCTTTTTCCGAAGAAATAAACCATAACAGGCACAACTACAATAGTTAATACCACTCCCCAAACTAGAATAAATAAACCAAAACCTCCACTAGCAAGCAGTTCGTCTAAGTTCCATTTAAAGAAGAAATCGTAATCTAATGGAAACGCATTTTTAAAATCGTACCAAGGTTTTTCGAAACGGACTAAAATTTCCGGAATTAAAAAAGCAAACACAATTTGAAAAAATAAAACAGAAGTAGTTCTTAATATTTGGTATTTATTATGACGGTATTTTATATACATTCTTACAGCCATCACAGTCATAACAACACAGTATAAATAACCATATAAAAACCATTGACCCGCAGGATTTCCACTAAGAGATTTACTAATTGGATCTACTAAATACACCCAGTTTACAATAAAATCTGGATAAAAATAAAGTAGAATATAAAAAGTTACTAAAAAGATAAACGTAAACCAACCAATCCAACCGCGGTTGGTCGCTGCATTTAAGAAGATTCCATCGTTTTTGATACCTGGTTTTCCTAGTAAAATAACATCAGGAACAATAAATAGCAGAGCACCGATAATACCTAAACCAAATGTTAGAAACCAAGCCAATCCTGTATTATCTGCGGCAAAACCTTTTCCAGACCTTTTAGCGAGTTCAAAACTGATACTATGTGGTTTTCCAAAGATTTTATATTGAAATTGTTTTCCTTTTTCGTCCCAATTTTTTGCTGCATCAAATTTTGCAATCAATGCATCATAATGGTTGTTAGAGGTTTCAATAGCATTTATAACGCCACTAGAAAATTCGAAAATGTTTAAGTTGTCTTCAGTAACAATAGCTTTAGAAAGTTCGTCTTTTATAATTTCGCTTTTATAACCTTTTTCTTTAATAAAGGTATCTAATTCTGTTTGTGTTGTATTAAAAGAGCCAGTAAAAACGGTAGCTATAAAGAAGGTTAATCCTGCTAAGAAGATAATTAAACCAGATTGTTTTATAAGTTTCATTTAGTTTTGTGTTTCCCGCAAGGTTTCAAAGACCTTGTAGGTATTAGTTATTATTGTGCTTTAGAAATTTACAAAGTTTTAAAAACCTTGCAGGTTGATGTGTTTAAACTTTAGCGAAAATGCGTTTCCAACTTTTCTTTTTTGGTTGAATATTGGTGTTATTTTCGGTGTTGAATTTGGCTAAAATTTCAGCTTCATGTAGTTTAAAAAATTCAGGATCAAAATTAGCATCGGCTAAAAACTCTAATACATGTTCTATAGATTTGTTTTCGGTTAACCATTTGTCAAAAATTTCATGACGCATTCTAATTCCGAAGGTATTGATGCCTAAAAATTTATTAGTGTTTTTATCAAAAGAAATGGTAATACATTTATTTTCTGTAGGATGTTGCCATTGAAAATACGCTTCGTTTTCTTGTTTCCCTTTTTCACTAAAAACCCAACCGTAGGTTTGATATTCGATGTCTAAAAACTTTGCAGAGTTAAACCAATGTCCTGGTTTATAGGCTGTTTTATTATTACAGATGGTTTGTGCTAAAGTTTCTCCCATCATTCTTCCTGTATACCAAACGGCTTCAATATTTCTACGTTGTCCTATTGCTTCGTGCTGTTCTGCACAATCGCCAATGGCATAAATGTCTTTTATATTGGTTTCTAAAAAACGATTTACTTTTACACCTCTTCCTAATTCTATTCCAGATTCTTTTAGGAAATCGATATTAGGTGTAACCCCAGCGGTTAATCCCACTACGTTACAAGGAATTTCTTCACCCGTTTCTTCAATAATAATAGATTTTACACGTCCGTTTTCATCCGATTTAATTTCTTTTAAATTGGTGCTTAAGCGCAAATCTATATGATGTTCTTTAATGTGCTTGTTAATCATTTCAGATTCTTGTGCAGGTAAAACACCGTTCCAAAAACTATCTTCTCTTACTAAAAAAGTAACAGGTATTTTTCTGCTTCTTAGCATTTCTGCCAATTCAATACCAATTAATCCTCCACCAACAATTACAGCACGTTTACACGTTTTATTATCGGGAGCATATTTTTCTAATTTTTCTAAATCTTGTTTATGGTACATACCCAATGTACCTTCTAGGTCTTGACCAGGCCATCCAAACTTATTTGGTTTAGAGCCCGTTGCAATAATTAATTGATCGTAAGAAAGAGTAGAAGAATCTTTAAATTCCAATTCTTTTTTATCAGTATCTACCTTACTAACGAAACCTTCTCTAAGTTCAATTCTGTTTTTTTTCCAAAACCAATTTTCATAAGGTTGTGTGTGTTCAAACTTCATGTGTCCCATATAAACATACATTAGGGCTGTTCTAGAAAAGAAATATTTTGTTTCTGCAGAAACAATAGTTATTTTATTGTCAGAGTTTTTTCTGATGTGTCTTGCTGCAGTAACTCCAGAAATTCCGTTACCAATTATTACAATATGTTTCATAGGATGATTAATTCTTGGGGGTTAAGTCGAAGCTAAAGTTAAGAACTTAAATAGAAACATTAATTTAGAATGGATATAAATAAGTTTTTTAAGGTTTACAAAAAAAAACATCATGATTTTTAAGAGAGAATGGAAACATACTTTATACAAAGTTTTAACATTGGTTTAAGAGCATTGTTTTTATAAAAAACTATTTTCGGGGCTTTATGAAAACATATAAATTCCTTTTTTTATTGCTGATATTTATTCAGCTATCTTGTAATAGTCAGCAAAAAAAAATAAACGGATTAAGTTTTGTTGCATCAAGAGATCAGATAGATACAACACATACTAATTCTGTTTTAAAAGCACAAAGCAATTATGTTGCATTGATGCCTTTTGGTTTTATAAGAGATTTATCATCACCAGAAGTCATTCACAATACAAGCAGACAATGGTTTGGAGAAACTAAAAATGGCTTGTTACAATATGCAAATGAATTTAAAAAGAAAAATGTAAAGGTGATGGTGAAACCCCAGCTTTGGGTTGGTCGTGGACAATTTACGGGACATATAGAAATGAATTCTGAAGAAAAATGGACTATTTTAGAAAAATCATATTCAGAATTTATATTAGCGTATGCAAAATCTGCACAACAAATTAATGCAGGAATACTTTGTATTGGTACAGAATTAGGTAAGTTTGTAATAAACAGGCCAGAATATTGGAGAAAACTTATTAAAGAAATAAGAAAAATTTATACAGGTAAATTAACCTATGCTGCAAATTGGGACGAATATAAACATATTGATATCTGGAAAGATTTAGACTTTATTGGTATAGATGCCTATTTTCCTTTAAGCGATAAAAAAACACCTTCTATTAAAGATTTCGAAATAGGTTGGCAATCTCATAAAAAAGAAATTTCTCAGGTTCAAAAGCAATTTAATATCCCCGTTTTATTTACAGAATTTGGGTATAGAAGTGTAGATTTTACAGGCAAAGAACCTTGGGATGCAAATAGAGTAGAGGGGCAGGTAAATTTAGATGCACAAGTAAACGGTTTGCAAGCAATACATAATGAGTTTTGGAAAGAAGATTGGTTTGCAGGTGGTTTTGTTTGGAAATGGTTTCACGCTTATGATAAAGTGGGAGGAGAAAAAGATAATAGATTTACACCTCAAAATAAACCAGCACAAGCTGTTCTTAGAAAACTATATCAGCAAAAATAGAATTTTAAAACATGACCAATATCTTATATAATTCTTTAATTAGTTGTTAAATTTGTATTTTTAACAGATATATCCACCACTATCATGAAAAAAATAATTGTACCCATAGATTTTTCTAAATATTCTGAGTTTGCTTTAAAAACAGCAGCATTGCTAGCTAAAAAATACAATGCAACTGTGTATGCAATGCACATGTTAGATATGCAAGAGGTTTCTTTAACAGAAAGTGAAGACAATCAACAAGAAAAAGCCATATTTTTCTTAAAATTAGCAGAAAAAAAGTTTAAAGATTTTCTTAAAAAAGATTATTTAGAAGGAATAAAAATTATTCCTATTATAAAACATTTTAAAGTATTTAGTGAGATAAACGAAATAGCAGAAGAAATAAAAGCAGATCTTATTATTATGGGCTCTCAGGGTACTGGAGGGGTAAAAGGATTTTTTATAGGTTCTAATACAGAAAAAGTGGTAAGATTTTCTAATTTGCCGGTTTTGGTGATTAAAAATGAAATGGTAAATGCCGATTTTTCTGATATTGTTGTGGCAACAGATTTCTCTGAAGAAAGTATACCTGCATTTAATAGAATGCTAAAAGCATTAGATTTTTTAAATGCTCAAAAACATATTTTATACGTGAATTTGCCAAATGAAGAGTTTAAAACAACTACAGAAATGGAAAGAATGGCAAATAATTTTTTACTAAAAGCAGAAGGAGATGTGCATAGAATGATTAATGTAAACTATGTTTGCGATAGAACTATTGAAAAAGGAATTCTTAGTTTTTCGAATGCTGTAGGTGCAGATTTAATTTCTGTAATTACACATGGTAGACAAGGATTATCGCATATTTTTGCAGGAAGTGTTGCAGAGGATGTTGCAAATCATTCTACCTTGCCAATTATTACTATTAAAATTTAAATATAGATGACCATTAAAAATTTCCTGATTACAGTTTTTATTCCCTTTTTTCTCTTTTCATGTACAGAAGATAATGACATTACTGTTCCAAGAAATTTACAGGAATATATAGAGGCCTCGTCAAATACAGATTCAGGAGACTTTTTTGCATATGCGGCAAGTGCTAGCGGTAGCACAAGTACTACTTATATTTATACAGCACCAGAAACAGGTGCCACAGATATTAGATATTATGAGGCAGATATCCCAGAGGTAGGTCAACCAGACCTTTCTAATTACAGAAGACAGAACCTAACTGCAAAGGATGTTTTTGAAGGAGAATTGAAGCGTTTTACAAGATCAGATTCCGAAGAAAAATGGTGCTTAGTTACCTATATGTTAGATGGTGAATTGCATAAATCGAATCCAATTCGTTTAAAAAATGTAACAAACCCAACAAGTTGGACGGATGAAGTTTCTATTGAATTTCCAACTACATTAAATCCAAAATTCACTTGGTCAGATTTTGGAGTGGATGACAATACAATTTATTTTGAATCAATTTCTGAAGTAGATGATGATACTTTTGTGTCAGGTACATATACTTTAGATAAAACGTTTCAGTATTTTGATACTTCTAATGTAGAGAGCTCTCTAAATACTTCTAAAACTCCGGATGATTTGGTAGAAGATACTGAGTATCTTTTTACAATGATGGCAATTAGTGATGATTATTGGGTAAATACCGTAATTTTAGAAACATTTGTACCAAGAAATTTAGAAGAATATGTAGCTTTAAATTCATCAAAAACAATTGAAAGTGCATTGGCTTTTGCGGCTAGTAGTAGTGGTTCTAAAAGTCTTTCTTATATTTATTATGATTTCTTAACAGGTTCTTCTGCCATGAGGTATTATGAAACAGACAATACCTTGGTAGGTAAAAATGATTTTTCTAATTATAGAAGAAAAATGCTGAAAGATGAAGCTGTTTATGGAGGAAAACTAAGAAGGTACAATAGAACAGATGATGCAGAAAGTTGGTGTATTATTACGTATGTTATTGGTGAAACATTGCATATTTCTAATCCAGTAAAAATTAAAAATCAAAATAGGCCTACAGAATGGTTTACGGATCTTACCATAGATGCTTCGGAATCATTAATGCCGAAATTTACATGGGCAGATGGAGCTTATAAAGAAAATGTTCAATATTTAGAAATAGTTACAGATTCTGATAGTGATCTTTTATCAGGTACTTTTACAGAAGATAAAATGTTTCAGTATTATGATACTTCTAATGTAACTTCAAAAATAAATTTAGAGACTCCAGCGGCATTAATTTTAAATGAAGATTATAAAATTACTGTAATGGGTTTAAGTGATGATTTTTGGGTGAATTTGATGATTCAAGAAAACTTTACTGCAGAATAGTTGAGTTTAAAAGATTTCTAAAAGTTAAGATTGATAAATAGTAATCTAAATTTAATCTAACAATTCTAGTTTTTTTATAAAAACACTTAGTTTTGCCAAAAACAAAATTAAGATGAGAACTTTTGCAATTGGAGATATTCATGGAGGCTTAAAAGCATTAATTCAGGTATTAAATAAACTTGAATTAAAAGATGGTGATAAAATCATTTTCATGGGAGATTATGTAGATGGTTGGAGTCAATCTGCGCAAGTTGTACAACTATTATTAGAATTAGCTCAAAAATTCGAGTGTGTTTTTATCAAAGGAAATCATGATGTTTGGTGCCAGAATTGGTTAAAAAATGAGAAGGATGTAAATCCTACTTGGTTTTTACACGGAGGTAAAGAAACCATGGAAAGTTATGCCGATTTTTCATCCGAAGAAAAAAAACAACACTTAACTTTTTTCGAGAATTTACCATTATATCATATAGATACAGAAAATAGGTTGTTTTTACATGCTGGTTTTACTTCTTTACACGGTGTAGAAAAAGAGCAGTTTCAAAAGCTGTTTTATTTAGATAGATCTTTGTGGGAGATGCTTTTAGCCTTAGATTCTAGAATAGAGAAAAATTCTTTATTTTATCCTAAAAGAATACAACATTATAAGGAAATTTACATAGGTCATACACCTACCACAAACTATAATGAGCCAAACCCAATAAACATTGCAAATGTTTGGAATATTGATACCGGTGCTGCTTTTAAAGGAAAAGTGACTGGTTTAAATATTGATACCAAAGAGTTTGTACAAAGTGATGATTTGCCAAGTTTGTACCCTAATGAAAAAGGGAGAAATAAGTAATTTTTATGTTGCTTATGGTTTAGCTTGTCCTTACGAATGAGGAACGATTTGGAAATCCTTTATTTGGTATTGCTATTTAGTAACAAGAATACACTGATTTTTCAATACAAAAAAAGGCTTAAGAAACATTCATTTTCATGTTTCTTAAACCTTTTTTAATACTTAATATATACTTTAATTATTTATCTTTCTTCGGATGTACTAATGTCATTTCATCAATTAAATGAGTTGCTCCGGCATATTTATCAACAATAAATAATACATATCTCACATCTACCATGATGTTTCTACAAATCTCAGGATCGTAGTTCATATCACTCATGGTTCCTTCCCAAACTCTGTCAAAATTTAAACCAATTAAGTTTCCTTCCGCATCTATTGCAGGGCTTCCAGAGTTTCCACCTGTGGTGTGATTTGTACCTAAAAAACAAACGGGAACTTTACCATTTTTATCTGTATACTGTCCGTAATCTTTCGTTTTGTATAATTCACGTAATTTCTTTGGAACATCAAACTCATAATCTCCAGGAATATATTTTTCTATAACTCCATCTAAATAACTCACCGGATTGTAGTAAACGGCATCTCTTGGTGCGTAGCCTCTAACTTGTCCGTACGTTACACGTAAAGTACTGTTTGCATCCGGAAAATAGCGTGCGTTTGGCAACGCTTCCATCAATGCTTTTATATAGGTTTTTTGCAAGGCTAAAATGGGTTCATTTTTTTGTTGATACTCTTTGTTAATAGCATTGTAGAATGCTTCAATCATTGGTTTTGCATATTGATAAGCAGCATCTTTATTTAATTTTTTAAGCACCTTTTTGGCATTTCCATCAAACAATTTTAAAGAAGTATCTAAGTTTGTGAAAGCCGTTTTTTCATAAATACTAGCATCAACATTTTTGTTGTAAAAAGGCATCACATTTTTAAAAACACCTTTATCTACGCTAACATCATAATTTTTATGAATCCCTTTTAAAGTGTTTTCTATGGCAACTTTAGCTTTGTCAAAAGAAGTAGGATCTTTTTTAACAGCTTGTTCAAATTGATACGCTCTAAAGGTCATTGACATTAATTCATTGGTAACTAAAAAGACCTCAATAAAGTTTCTTCTTTTAATATTTATAGGCCCAAAATCTTTATACAAACGATCAAATTCAGGGAGAATATTACCATACTTTTCAGTTAAGTTTTTTTCTGCCAACGCTTTTGTAAAGGTAGCTTCAAAGTCTTGTCTTTTTTCTACGGCATTACTTTTTTGAATTCCTAAATTTTCTCCAATCCATTTTTTCCAATAATTTGCTATTCTAGCTTGTTTAGAAGCATATTTGATACGAATTTCATCACTCGTTTTCATTTTTGCGTCAATTACTTTTAAAGCAGCTTCTCTAATGGCAATATTTGTTGGGTTGTATTCTTGTGTAATATGCTTAACGGCAACTGCAGGTAAATATTCATCTGTACTACCAGGAAAACCAAATACTAAGGTAAAATCTCCTTCTTCTACACCGTCTAAAGAAACGGGTAAAAAGTGTTTTGGTTTGTATGGCACATTATCTTTGCTATATTTTGCAGGATGATTATTTGCATCAGCATAAATTCTGAACATCGAAAAATCACCAGTATGTCTAGGGAAAACCCAATTATCTGTGTCGCTACCAAATTTACCGATACTTGTTGGAGGTGCACCTACTAAACGAATATCGTTAAAACGTTCTGTGATAAACAAAAAGAATTGATTTCCTTTAAAGAATGATTTTATTTTGGTATGTTGCCAAGGCTCTTTGGTAATTGTCTTTTGTAAAGCATTGCCATTTTTTGTGATGATAGCTTGTTTTTCTTTTTCCGTTAACGAATCATTAATACCTTGGAGAACAGTATCTGTTACGTCTTCAATTTTAACAATAAACTCAATATATAAACCTGGGTTTGGTAATTCTTCTTCTAAATTCATCGCCCAAAAACCATCTTTTAAATAATCATTTTCTAAAGTAGAATGCGCTTGAATTTGCCCAAAACCACAATGATGATTGGTTAAAACTAAACCTTTTGGAGAAATAATTTCACTAGTACAACCTCCATTAAAATGCCCAATAGCATCTTTTAAACTAGAATTGTTGACGTCGTAAATGTCTTTTGCTGTTAATTTACTTCCTAAAGAAGTCATTTCTTGCTCATTCATTCCTTCTAAAAGAGACGGAATCCACATACCTCCTTGTTGTGCAGAAACTTGAACAAATAGGAATAAAAACAGTATTTTAATATATTTCATATTGATAAAAATTAAGAACGATAAAGATACAAAAAGGGTTACTTTTTACCTAGAGGATATATTTCTTGATGTATAAAATCTTCAGGAAATTGGTTTTCATCATCAAAGCCTAATTCGATATCTCTACCAGAATACGGAATGTAATTTGTTTTAAAAATGTAATCCCAAATACTTAATGTAATTCCGAAGTTAACACCATTTTTTCTGTCTTTTGGTAATTCTTTTACATGATGCCAAATATGCATTTTCGGGTTGTTTAAAATATATTTTAACCAACCGTAATCCCAATTAATATTTGCATGATTTAAATGCCCTATGGTAATATTAAAAAAATGAACAAAAACAACATCTTGAGCAGAAAATCCGCCAATAATAGCCAACGGAATGTATTTTATAGAATTGTAAACCACAGGCTCCATCCAATGATAACGTAAGTGTGCCGCAAAGCCCATTTCTTTTACAGAGTGATGCACTTTATGGAAATTCCAAAGAAACTCAAAAGTATGTAATAGTCTGTGCGTCCACCATTGTACAAAATCTACCACAATAAAAAAGATAAAAATTCTAGCCCAAAAAGGAAGGTTGTTAATTTCTATCAATTGAAAATTGGTAATAGACAAACCTACAATTCCTAAAAGATCATCAAACAATTGTGCTGCAGAGTTAGATAGTGCAATCAATACAATTAAATTTAATAAAAAGAAATTGAAAAACATGTAAAAGGTATCCAGCCAAAAGTCTTTTCTAAAAATAGACTGATTTTTTCGCCAAGGAAAAATAATTTCTAACCCCCAAACAACCAATGAAATAATAATCAATCCATAGAAATAGTTCTCCCAGTTGAGTTCCATTAAAACAGATTGTTTTACGTAATTCCAATAATCGGAATAAGAGTTTTTTATGATGTCTAGGTATTTGTTCATTTTTTAGAGATAAAGATTTTTCAAGCTTTTAAATCTGAATGGGTTGGTCATGAATTAATATTAATACTTACAGTTAAACCTTATCTTTACAAAGATAAAATTTCAGTTAGATTTAAGTTTGATGGCCTTTTTTTATTATAATAAACAGCAAAAAATGTTATTTATAACAAGGCAAAAATACTCAACTAAGTTAGATATTTTGTAATAAAGAAAAAAAGAATATAGTAAGTCTTAAGACAAAATAAAGCAATAACCCCATGTATAACATACATATAGAAGACAGTTCTGGAGTTTTAAGTACATTGACTTTTGAACCCAACAAAACACAAAATTTAATGGTCTTTATTGTGGATGCTTTGGCAGAAGATATTGGCGATTGTAGAGGAAGAGCTTGGTGCGGTACTTGTATGGTACAGCAATTAAAAGGTGCTTTTAAAAGCAATAAAATAGGGGATGAGCAGACTATATTAAACAAATACTCAGAATATTTTAATACGCGTTTGGCATGTCAAATTTTTCTAAACGCAGACTTACATGAAACTACCTGGAAGGTTTTAGATTCTAGACAATTTATGTAGCCTGCTTTTATATAACATAGAAGTTAAAGTTCTTTAATTACTTCCTTAAACAATGCAATCATTTTGGGTTCTGCTTTACCGGCAATCGCTATAATTTCTACGATATCTACAGGTTGTAAATTTTTAGGGTCGCACTCATCCGTTAACACAGAAATAGCTGCACAAGGCAAGTTCAGTTGTTTTGCAACAATTACTTCTGGCACAGTACTCATACCAACAGCATCCGTTTCTAAAATTTGTAACATTCTGTATTCGGCTCTCGTTTCTAATTGCGGACCTAATAAACTTGTATAAACTCCTTGATGTAGTAAAATGTTTTGTTCTTTAGCAATGGCACTAATTTTGGCATTAATATCTTTTGAGTATGGCTCTAACATATCTGCAAAAATGTTACCAAAAGTATTGGCTCTTTGAAAAGCTAAAGGAGAGCTTCCTTGTAAATTAATGTGATCTTCAATCAGCATTAAATCTCCTCTTTTATAGTTGAGGTTTATTGCTCCTGCAGCGTTAGATATTAGTAGGTTTTGAATGCCTAAACCGTGCATGGTTCTAATTCCGTAAGTTACTTCCCACGGATTATAACCTTCGTATAAATGAAAACGTCCTGCCATTACAAGTACCTTTTTACCAGATAATTCTCCGTAAATTAATTTACCAGAATGAGACTCTACAGTGGCTACCGGAAAATTTGGAATATCGGAATACGAAATTTCTTTTTCTATTGAAATTTCGTCCACTAGTTTTCCTAATCCTGTTCCTAAAACAATTCCTATTTCTGGATTTGTAATTCCGTTTGATTTTAAAAAATCGATGGTTTCTTGTAATTGTTGTTTTTTCATTTATGCTGAATTTAGTTCAGTATCTGTTGTCTGGTCGAGTGTAGTAGAGAACTGAATAATGTTACCTCTCGCCCGCACTCGAGGGAAATTTTGTTATTTTAAAAATTGTGCAAATGCAGGATGATGCTCGATGTCTTCAAAAACATCAACATCATTTAATGTTGGTAACAAAAATACTGCTTTATCTTGTAAATCTGCTAAGGTATCTTTTCTAACTGAAGCCGTCCCCCAATCTTTGTTTTTAAAGATGTTTTCTTGCAAAGAATTCATACCTAAAAGATAATAACCACCATCTTCTGCAGGTCCTAAAACTACATCATTAGAGTTTAGTTGGTCGAATGCATTTTCTATGTTTTCTGATGTTAAATCATATAAATCGCTGCCAATAATCATTACTTTTTTATAACCAGCATCAAAACTATTTTTAAAAGCATTTAACATTCTAATGCCTAAATCTTCTCCAACTTGTTGGTGTTTTTGATAGCTATTTGCATCCCAAATATCGTTTTCTCTAATTTTTACAGAATAATAAACCGCTTTATCTGATGTTACTTTAGAAGTTACTTCTTTCGTTTTATCTAATAAGAATTTATAGATTTCTAAGGCAGTTTTATCACCAACTATTTTAGCTAAACGTGTTTTTGCTTTGCCTAACTCCGGATTTCTGGTGAAGATTAATAATAAATTTTCACTATTTGATTTTTTTAACATGATTAAATAAAGATAATATTGTCGTTGAAAAATTACCACAGAATTACTTATCCTATGTTTCTATGTGATAAGAATTTTTTATAGTGTTGTTAACACAAGAGTGATCACTGAAAACTGTTACTGTACACTGCAAACTTATTTAAAATACACAACAGTGATCACTGAAAACTGCAACTGTCTACTGCAGACTTATTCATAAACCTTTTCTCCTTTAAAAAGCCATTTGCTCCATTTTTTATTAAAAGTATGGATTTTCTCTGTGGTATTCCCTAAAGTATCAAGGACCTGATAATTATTGTTTTTCCACTCAAAAATTCCGCCATATAAATTAAAAACGTTTGTATACCCTTTTTCAATTAATTGATGTGCAATAATTTCAGAACGGATACCTAATGAACAATACACTACAATTTTTGCGCTTTTGTCTTCTGGTAGTTTTTCTAAAGTTTTATGGATATTAAAATGATTAAAACCTACAAGAATAGCGTTTTTTAAATGACTGACTTTATATTCTTTTTCTTCTCTAGCATCTAAAAGAATAGCATTTCTAGTTGCTAATGTATCTACAGAAATATAAGGAACATTGTTTTTGTTGAATTTGTTCAATAATTTATCCAACTTCTTTTGTGCAGATAATGTTGATGTTATCAGGAGAAAAAGAATTAAAATTTTCTTCATTTTATACTTATTTGTTCCTTTGGTAGATGCTATTTGAATTTAATTTCTAGAGCTATTTTTTTAGAGTTTTCTGAAAAGGTAAGCAGCTTGTATTAATTTATAAAGTTAAAGTTATTTTATACAATTGTAAAATCTTTTTTATAACACGCAACAAAGAACTTGTTCTTAGGTTCTTTGTTGCGTGTTATAATATTTTTTATGAAAAATAAAAATACTATTTTCCGTTTAAAGTCCAATCATATTTTAAATAACTAATTTTAGCTTTTGGGCTGATTTTAGTTTCTGAATACGTATTTAAAAAATCGATAATTGAACCGTTTTTTATAAAATCTTCTTTAAACCAATTGAAAATAGAAGATATTTGAATGTTGTTTTCTGTAATTTTATTTCTCGAAGTATCGTTTACAAAACCTTTCATTAAATGCGTTAATTCTGCTTCTACATTTTGTTCTGTAAATGCTTTGTTCCCTAATTTTGGACAAGAACCAGAAGCACAATTTACACCAACATGTATTTTTGGATCTGAGAATTTTTTTCTTAAAATGGTATGTTCTATATGATCTAAAGTATAGGTTTTTCCGCCAACTTTAGCAAACGGAATTTTCCAAGCTATGAGCCCGTTTTGTTTGATGTCTGTAATACTTTTTAAAGGATAATTGTCTAAAATTATTTTAATAGTATAGGCATTGTAGGCATTAATCCAAAAGGCTTTTTGTTTGTTTTTTGACCATGAATTATCTGGAGTCGTTTTTTCTAAATAAGAGAGATAATTGTTTAATTCTGATGGATTTTGTTTCAGAGATTTGTAATCTACAATTCCGTTTTTGGTAACATTTTTTTGCAATAAATCGTTAAATATTGATGTTTGCGCATTTGTATTGGATAATGTAAAAAGAGTAACTATTACTAAAAGAATTTTTTTCATTGTTTTGTGTTTTCTAAATATATAGACGAATTTTTTTTAAGTTGATTACAAATAATAACTGAAAATTTGGTTATTTGGTATTGCTTTTAAGATATTTTCTTAATACTTATTTGCTACCTTTTAATTACAAATAGTTTGCATACAAGTTTAGCCCCGATTGCAGTACTTCGACTACGCTCAGTATAAACTAATGTTTGAGCTCTTTTTTATGCTGTTTCTGAATAAAAAAAGCGAGTGCCTTTCGACGGCGCTCAAGATAAACTCCTAGCGGGATTAGCTTCTAATAAAAATGATTATTTTTGCAAACAATTAAACGAATAAACAACTACACAAAAATACAATTTATGAAAGCATATATTTTTCCGGGTCAAGGAGCGCAATTTACAGGAATGGGATTGGATTTATACGAAAAGTCTGCATTGGCGCAAGAATACTTTGAAAAAGCAAACAAGATTTTAGGGTTCTCGATTACAGATATTATGTTTGAAGGAACGGCGGAACAGTTGAAAGAAACGAAAGTTACGCAGCCGGCAATCTTTTTACACTCGGTAATTTTAGCAAAAGTTTTAGGCGATTCTTTTCAGCCAGAAATGGTTGCAGGACATTCTTTGGGAGAATTATCTGCCTTGGTTGCAAACGGAGTTTTAACTTTTGAAGATGGTTTGAAATTGGTTTCTAAACGTGCTTTGGCAATGCAAAAAGCATGTGAAGCAGCCCCAAGTACCATGGCGGCAGTTTTAGGATTGGCAGATGATGTAGTTGAAGACACCTGTGCAGAAATTGATGGAGTAGTGGTGGCAGCAAATTACAATTGCCCAGGACAGTTAGTAATTTCTGGAGAAGTTGCTGCAGTACAAAAAGCTTGTGAAGTTTTAACGGAAAAAGGAGCAAGAAGAGCGTTGTTATTACCTGTTGGGGGTGCATTTCATTCGCCAATGATGGAGCCTGCAAGAGCAGAATTAGCTGCGGCAATTGAAGCGACTGTATTTAGCAAACCTACTTGTGCTGTATACCAAAATGTGGTTGCGAAGGCGGTTACGAGTCCGGATGAAATTAAAGAAAACTTAATTGCACAGTTAACGGCGCCAGTAAAATGGACGCAATGTATACAAGCAATGATTGCTGATGGTGGAACGGAATTTATTGAAGTTGGACCTGGTAAAGTGTTACAGGGTTTAATGCGTAAAATTGATAGATCTGTGGCTGCTTCTGGAGCTGCTTTGGCTGAGTAGATTTTAACGAAATATTTTATATTAAAAAAACGAACTTGTGAGTGTTCGTTTTTTTTTGTGATTATTGGATTCGTTAACGGGGTAGAATAACCAAAGTTGCGGTTTTGAAACCGTAATTTTCCGATGTTTAAATTTAATATTATTTTGTTTTAGAAACATTCTAATTTATTGAATTAAGCAATTTTTGACACATTGTTGGCTTTTAGTGCTTTTCAATCAAATCGGTTTGTAAATTTAGTTCAGATTTCGGATCAACACAAAAAGTTGTGGAGTAAAATAAAAAGGAAGAACTTTGACTTTAAAATTATTTCTATTTTGGATACTTCAATTGAACTTGCTAAA
>NZ_JALCZP010000129.1:0-482 GCF_023555435.1 Polaribacter sp. Z014 | reverse complement strand
ATTTTAAGAAAGGAAAAATAGTTCTTTTCGTTCGGAGTTTTAAAACGCAAAAAAAAGGAAAAAGTTTGCGGAATTTAGCTTGTTTGAAAATATCTGAAAACTTGAAACTTCATTACTGTTTGAAACTAAAATCGCTGAATTGACAAAGTGTTGTGTAAAAGTCGGAGAAATTCGTTTTTAAAGTCAAATTCAGAAAGGCTGAGAGATTTCTAAGAGTAAAATAAAGGTTTACTCATGTTCTGAATTAAAAACTTGTGAAAACGCTGAAAAATAAAAATTGCGGAATTTCCTCAGAAACTCAAAAAAAAGAGAAAAAAGAAATAGGAATTTTATAACTTATAAAGTGGAAATTAAACACGCATTTTACAACACCTTGTATAAAAAATTGCTAAATTAGTGCCTAAGTAAAGTTTGTTGCTTTTCTGTCAACTTCTATTTTCCTGCGGAAAATAGCCGTCGACTTAAAACGCAACTTTCCATAC
>NZ_JALCZP010000128.1:0-489 GCF_023555435.1 Polaribacter sp. Z014 | reverse complement strand
TAGACTTGTTTTTCCATCCAATGTGGTAAATCTTTAAGGTCGTATTTATGAATATCTGCAAACAACATACGTCCACCGTGCATTTGGTCTTTAAATTCTTGTGCAGCAAAACGACCGTCTTTATCTTCTTGCTCTAAAATGCTAGTCATATAAACATCATCTGCATTTGTACGAGCAGCAATAACAATTACGTGAGAGGCATCTAAAACCTTAGGTGTATTAAAATGAAAAAATCCTTGTGTTCCTTTTGCAATACGAGCTTTCCCTTCTGCAGTATCTGCAATTAAAAAATGCCAAGGTTGTAAGTTTACACTAGATGGACTTAAACGTAATAAATCTTTTACTTGTTTAAAATCTGCATCTGAGATCTTTTTAGTGGCATCAAATTCTTTTACGGAATAGCGGTTGTTTAAAATTTCAGTTAAATTCATTTTTGTTATATTTATATGTTGATTCGTTATACTATCATTTTTATAGTGACAAAAGTAT
>NZ_JALCZP010000127.1:0-491 GCF_023555435.1 Polaribacter sp. Z014 | reverse complement strand
ACAACAACGTTGCAAAAAATTGCTCACTCACTCAAATTCTGAATTGAAAATAGCGTTTAAAAAATAAAAAAATAGAATTTAAAATTGTGGAACACTCTCTCGCGAATGGAAAATTCTGAAAGAATTTTGTTTGTTTTTTTATAGAATTTAGAAAGTTTAAGAAAAATGAAAATATAAAAACAGAACTTTGCGGAATTAAGCAAAATACAGAACAAAAACTGTACGGAATTTTCTCTAAAACATAATTTAGAAAGGCTGAGGATTTTCTGAAATTAAATAAAGTGGAAATTGTTGTCAGAATTAAGCACGTTAAAAAACACTCAAACTCTGAAAAATCAAAATTACGGAATTGAGCAAAATACGGAATTAAAATGTTGGCGGAATTTTCACTCGAATGCTGAATTTAGAAAATAATAAGAAAAATTGGAAAATAAAAAAAGCAACATTTTGCAACACCGTGTATAAAAAATTGCTTATTTTTAGCTTAACCG
>NZ_JALCZP010000126.1:0-494 GCF_023555435.1 Polaribacter sp. Z014 | reverse complement strand
CAATATTTTCAGGAAAAAGCAACCATTGTTCAGCATGCGGTTTTTGGTTCCATTGCTTAAAATCACTTAAATAATCTTTGTATTGTCTCTGTAAGCTCCTTGGGTTAACTCCGTAAAAGTTAGCGATGATACTTGTGCTTGTGGCGTTATTGTTGACTGATTTGTTTTAAAAAAGCAGCAAATTCACTAGTAATTCTAGTGACTTTTGCTACTAATTGCCAATTTCTTACAACTACTTTCTTAGAACTTTCTTCCACCCAACGTCGTCTAATAACATGTAGAAAAACGTTTTTACCTCGGATTGGAAAATCTTGAATAGTTGCTTCTGGAAAAAAAACTTTAGAACTTAATTTTAGCCCTATAAATTCATCAGGAATTGTATTTAATTCTGTAAAATGTAAATGTAGTTCTCCTTGTTTTACCTCGTGTTTAGTTAATTTAAAATAATCAACAAGAATTTCTGGTAATAGTAATTTAGCAAGTTCAATTGAAGT
>NZ_JALCZP010000125.1:0-506 GCF_023555435.1 Polaribacter sp. Z014 | reverse complement strand
AAATTAAGAAAATAATATTAGTTGCTTTAATGTTCGGAACATTAATAACTAACGCAAACGACAAAGATAATACCAACTCTAAAGAAGCTAAGAGAACTGTTAAAGTTGAATTTAATAATGTAAAAAAAGGTCAGACTTTAACCATTAAAAATGCCAACGGTTTAACTGTATATAGTAATGACATTCAAAATTCTGGAGACTATTCTAGAACATTTGATTTTTCTGCTTTAGAAAACGGAATTTATTCTGCTGAGTTAAATAAAGACTTCGAAATTATTATTAAACAATTTTACGTTGAAAACGGATTGGTTACTTTTTTAAATAACAAGAATGAAAAAATATTTAAACCAGTAATTAGAACTGAAAATAATTTGTTATATGTTTCTAAAATTGCTTTTAACAAAGAACCTTTAAAAGTTGTTATATATTTTAATAATGAAGTAGTTCTATCTAACACAATACAAGGAGAAAATATCTTAAAAAGAATTTATAAGTTATCAGAAAAA
>NZ_JALCZP010000124.1:0-513 GCF_023555435.1 Polaribacter sp. Z014 | reverse complement strand
TAGATATGAAGCCTTATAAAGAATCTAAAAAAACAAAAAACCATATCTATAAATAAATATGGTTTTAGAAAAATTGGGGGATTAAATTAGGGGGAGAAATTGGGGGACGATATAAATTCTATGTATTATTCTTTTTTCTTTTGTTACTTCAAAGATACAATAGATTAAAACCTAAAACATACCAAGACAGACCATTAAACATTAACTAAAGATAAACGGCGGTTCTAATTCGTTAATTAACATATTAAATAACAAAAACATTTTAACCTTAGATAAAAACCATTAAATCAGAACTCAACACACTCACCTACACTTGGATAACGAATAATTAGTAAAAAAAAACACCTATTTTATTTATTCAAAATTCATTAGAGCTATCACTTTTTAACAACTGCAGCAGCACATAAACGAATAGAACTAACAATAAAAAATGGAAGTTCAATTTTTAGATATGAAGCCTTATAAAGAATCTAAAAAAACAAAAAACCATATCTATAAATAAATATGGTTTTA
>NZ_JALCZP010000123.1:0-543 GCF_023555435.1 Polaribacter sp. Z014 | reverse complement strand
TATAAAAAACAACACCTCTTTAGTAAGAATTGATGAAACATTAGTACCCAATAAAAATTATGATGCTACAGAATGGGTAGAGTTTATTGATGACGCAATAACACCTTATCAACCAATTGGTGATACTGGAATTACAGGTATGAAAAGACATCCACAAGATCCGTTAATTTCCGAAATAAACGATTCTGATTCAGACGCCAATACATTATTAGGTGTACATAGAATTAAGAAAACTACTACAAACTCTAATGGTACTTGGACAAATGGTTTCCCAGACAGATCGCGTCATGTAGTAATAGACAAAGATTTTGAGCATACAGGAAGTAGATTAAGCGCTAGAAAACTAGAAGTAGCTGCAAATAAAACATTAACAGTAACAGACCAATTGTTAGTGGTTACTAATGATATTACTTTAAACGGTGATATCCGTTTAAAAGGCCCTTTATCTCAATTAGTACAAACACACCCGAACACTAGTATGGTTTCTGGTACGGGTAATTTACTTGTAGACCAAAATTCTACGGTACCTAGTTTGTATCGTTA
>NZ_JALCZP010000122.1:0-577 GCF_023555435.1 Polaribacter sp. Z014 | reverse complement strand
CGTACGGGAATCGAACCCGTGTTACATGGATGAAAACCATGCGTCCTAACCCCTAGACGAACGGACCAGAACAATTAAGAATATCCTAATTGCGGATGCAAATATACAATGTTTTTTAATTCCTGCAAGTAATCATAATAAAATTTACTATTTTTTTCAAAACAAATACTTAACGGTCCTAAATTAAAAGAAAAAAACACCTTAACATACTGATATAATTACATTTAATCAATATTTATATTTTCTTATAATCTTTCTATTAAAAAAAAGAAAATACCAAATATGTATTTCTTATAATAAGAAGTAAGTTCTTAATTTAGTTTTTAAAAAAACTAATACTATAAATCCATCAAATATTTTAAGTAAAAATGCTACATAAAACAAAAAAAACTCTAAATATTACTATTTAGAGTTTTAAATTTTTAGCTATTAAATCTAATTACATTGCGCTTACGTGCTTTGTTAATTTAGATTTTAAATTAGCTGCTTTGTTTTTGTGGATAATGTTATTCTTAGCTAACTTATCTAACATAGAAATAACTTTACCTAATTTAGTTTCTGCATCTTTTTTATCTTC
>NZ_JALCZP010000121.1:0-581 GCF_023555435.1 Polaribacter sp. Z014 | reverse complement strand
CGCTCGAACACCCTGTTAAATAAACTGTTTTCAAGAAGAGTAACCAAACGGTCTTCGAGCGGAGTCGAGAAGCAAAGTCAATATGTATTCAGATTCAAAGAAATAGTACCAATTCTCGACTGCGCTCGAACACTCTGTTAAATAAACTGTATTTAAGGAGAGTAACCAAACGGTCTTCGATCGGAGTCGAGAAGGAAAGTCAATACGTATTCAGATTTAAAGAAACAACACAAGTTCTCGACGTTGCTCGAACACCCTGTTAAATAAACGGTATTTAAGAAGAGTAACCAAACGGTCTTCCAGCAGAGTCGAGAAACAAAATCAAAATGTATTCAGATTTAAAGAAACAACACAAGTTCTCGACTGCGCTCGAACACCCTGTTAAATAAATGGTATTCAAGAAGAGTAACCAAACGGTCTTCGAGCGGAGTCGAGAAGCATACCCAATAAGTATTAATTTTAAAGAATAATACAAGTTCTCGACTGCGCTCGAACACCCTGTTAAATAAACTGTTTTCAAGAAGAGTAACCAAACGGTCTTCGAGCGGAGTCGAGAAGCAAAGTCAATATGTATTCAGATT
>NZ_JALCZP010000120.1:0-593 GCF_023555435.1 Polaribacter sp. Z014 | reverse complement strand
GTATTGCATCATAATGTATTTGTATAGATTTAGCTATGGTGTTGAAGGATTTAAATTCTGATTTATGTACCTTATCATACCAATGTGCTAATTTTTATCTAGCTACATTTTTATCTGAATTTGTTTCAAAAAAATATCTTAATCCCTGTGAGAGATTATATGCTTTCTCAATGGTTGGATATAACAGAAATAGTATTTCTGCTCTTTCAATTTGTCTTGGTGTCCACTTAGTTTTGATTTAAATAATAAATACCTACTTCTAGCGAGCAACTGTCTATGAGTATCTCCGTTTGTAAGAAGTTCTGGCTGATAGTGTTTATCTGTTTTTTGAGCTTCTGATATTGCTTTATTTTCCTGATCTATGATTTCCCATCTTAAACGAATACGTTCTTCTTGCACCGCTTCTTAGGCTAGTTTTTGAACATGAAATCTATCAGTTACAATGTCTGTTTTCGGGAAACATATTTTAGCAATTAAATTCATATTTCCAGCCATATTTACAGTAACTTCTTTAACCATGTTTCGTCTTTCTCTTGAAATTTTATGAATCACATCAATGACATCCTGAGCTTTGGTACCCTTTACAATAGCGA
>NZ_JALCZP010000011.1:0-104802 GCF_023555435.1 Polaribacter sp. Z014 | reverse complement strand
TTCATAAATATGTAAAATTTAAAATTAATAAAAAAATCTCAGGTTAATTAATTAACCTGAGATTTTAAAACTTACACACTTTATGAGACAGTGCCTTTTTAACACAGATCATTTCTAATTTTAATACAACACCTTTATACATTAATTGTTTAGCACCGTGTATATCCCAAACTTCGCAATTGTATCCAAGAAAATTTTCAGTACCAATTAATTTACCGCCCATACCTTCTAACATTGATTTACCCGTTTTATGAACATTACCATTGGCAAAAGTTTTGTTTAATTCCATTGCCATATCACGTCTCAAGAAAATTTGTTGTTTGTTAAAATCTACGTGATAACTTTCGCCATTATTTAGTTTATACATGGAATGTGTAGTAGCTATATCTGTGTTTTTTTTACCAAAAATATCCGTATTTGTTGTTCTTGTAGATTTTTCTTCTACAAGTTCTAAATTACCCCAATCTTTAAAGTATAAACTCTCAGATCCTCCACCAACAATTTCACTTCCCATAACACTACCGTTTATGGTTAATTTGTATTTAATAATACCCGATTGTACTTCGTATCTTTTTAATTTAGATTTTAGTTGTTCTGCATGTACAGATAAACTATCTCCAATTTTTTTTTCGTTTCCTTTGCAACTTACTGTTGCAATAAATAGTGCTAGTATGATATATAAATTTCTCATTTTCTTTAAGTTTTGTAATCATTCTTAATTGCCTTTTAATTTAATTCTTTTGTCGTTTATTGATTGTTAGAACAGCTATTTTATTATAATGGATTTGCTATAATATTTAATTCTGCTGTAACCTGCACTTTAAAATCTGTTACCTTTCCACTTCTGTAATCTCCAGTTACTCTAATTGTTAATTGTTTGTTGTTTTTAAGAAGATTTGCTATTTCATTTATTTTAGCGATATCTACAACTTAAAAAATAGTTTGATTGGTATAAGCTTGGTAAATGTTAAACTCTAGATTACTCAACAATTTAATACTGTCTGCATAAAAATCGACAAAAGCTATGTCTGAAGACGTATCATCTCCTGAAAACTCAACAATTTTAAATGTCATTTTTTTTATACTAACATCTTCAAATTGATGTAAATAATCGTGTGTATCAGTATTATCTAAACTTAATACTTTTGTTAAATCTATACTTTCTTGACTTACATTTTCATTAAAATGGACTGGAATTTTAGCCGTAATTTCTGTGCCAAATTCTACATCGGCTAACTCTTTTATTTGTTTACAAGATGTAAATGTAAAACTGGCTACAATTACTACTAATACCGCTAAAACTTTGATTGACTTTTTCATTATATTTTTTTAAAGTTTTTTTTCAGAACACTCTTTACTCCTTTTTACAGTGTTAAGAAAAAGGAGTAAAAAGTGTTTTTCTTAAAATAATTAGCTTTTAAAGCTGATACAATACTCCTACACTCACTTGCATATATCCACCATTGTTTACTGCATATTTAGCTTCTCCCATGCCAAATAAATTGTCTGATAATTGATAACGACCTCCAACACCTAAATTAAAACCAGTATCTGTACTACTTATAGATCCAGAAGACATATACTCTTGTTCACTAGGCATATAATCATCATAAGGCGTATATTTTTCATCATAAGAATAATCGAAACCAGGAATAGTAATACGCATAATATTTACCCCTGCGATACCATAAATTTCAAAGTTATCTTTTGCAGAAAAAACATAATGAGCATCTAAATCAAAGCCCATCCATTTAATTTCAAAATCTCCTTCTCCTTTCGGAAAAAAGTAGTTAATACCTAGCGATCCTTCCCATTTATCATTTATTTTATAAACTCCTTTTGCAAAAATTGCTACAGAATTTATTTCGGTTGCGTACGCAACACCACCTCCTAATAAGATTTTAGATTCTTGTGCTTTTAATTGATTTGTTGATAATGCAACTATTGATATAATTGCGATTGCGAATACTAATTTTAACTTTTTCATAATTATTTAATTTAAATTTATATTAATTGATTTATTTAAAAATTTTACTTGCTACTTTAAAAAACCTAAATGGTTTTAAAATCTACTCAAAACTTAACAAATTCAACTCTTCTATTATTTGCTTTTCCTTCCGGAGTACTATTATTATCTATTGGTTTAGATTCTCCAAAACCATTATATTTTAATCTGCTAGCAGCAATCCCCATAGAAACTAATTTATCCATCACAGATTTTCCTCTTGCTTTAGATAATGTCATATTTGCTTCAACTCCTCCATCACTATCTGTATGGCCTTCTACACTAAATTTTAGATCTGTATTTTTCTCCATCAACTGATAAATTTTATTAATTGGGCCCATACTTTCTGCTTTTAAAGTGGCTTTATTGGTGTCGAATTTTATCCCGTTTACAATAATTTTGCCTTCGGATAAAACTCGATCATAATATTTTACGCCTCCTTTGGCAATACGAATATTTTTCAAATACATTTTATTAGTCTCTCCTTTAATCGTAAACCCCCAAGGATTTCCTTCTAAGTGAGGAATATTTATAAGTCGGGTATCATCCATGTATGCTTTAAATTCTCCTTTGGTATAGGCTATAGAAATATGTCGCCATTTACCTATTGGTTCAACACACCAATTAAGATTCTCAGTGCCCGGGTATCTTTTATTGGTTTTGGCAAATTGCAACCCTGTAGGTGTAACCGTTAAATATTGATTTAATCCTTTATTCCATTGATTTTTTTGATCTTCAAAATGAATATAATATCTACAAGCTGTGCTATACTTTTTTTCAAACCAAACATCAAATTCTATTGTGAAAATTTCAGGCAGATAATCTTCATCTGATTTTTTTATGTAGGGAACAATACTACCACCTCCCTCGAGGAATATAATAACAGGTTCTCCATCTACTTCGCCAATTTCAGCACTTCCCTTATATAAATCCCAACGGCTTGGAAACTCACCATTTTCTTCTTTAGTACTTGGACTATCTTCAAAAATAACAGTGTCTCCTGGAACAAAATCGAACTTACTCCAAACAACATTTAGTTTTTTTGTAGCTGTTGAATTTTCTTGATCAGCATCTACATTAGTCTCATCATTTTTTTTGTTATTTGCTTTTTTAGCATCAACTTCCTTGTCATTTTTTTTCGTTTTCCCGTCAATAACATCTTCTGCCTGATCAAATTCTTTCTCGATTTTTTTGTTCATACGGCGTTCAGAACGTTTTTCTGCTTCTTGTTTAATTTTCTTTGAAGCTTTTTCTTTTAACTTTTTAAAAAATTGAGCATTAGAACCTTGTGGTATTGCTATTAGCATACATAATGTTAAAAGCAATTTAAAGAGTACTTTAGTACTTATTTTTCTTTTTGCTGTTTTCATTTTATATCGTTTTTACCTCCTAAGAGAATTATTGAATAATAATTTTTTTAACACTAGGGTTTCTAGTATTTGTATTTTTTAAAAAGCATAGCCCTTTTGAAATACTAAAAACAGATATCGCGTTATTTCCAACAGATAATTTTCCTTTTCTTAAAATTTCCCCGTTTAGATCTATCAGAACAAAATTTGCTTCTGCTTCTATAGATAGGCGTATGTATTCTGATGTTGGATTTACTTTATCTTTTTATAAAATAAATTAGACCTTTTAAGACTATTCACAGGGTGCTGCTATTTCTTCTTCTAATTCTTTTATTAGTTCATTAATACTCTGTTCTTCTGAAGCAGGAATGCAATCTTTAAGTTTATTCAAAAAATCAATCACATTTTGTGCTTCCTTTTTTACATTGTTACAGTTTGCAGTAGAAGGAGTTTGATATTGCACCATAGTGGCATCGCTATATTTTTTTAAAGTGGTTTGAAACTCGGCAGTATATTCATCGCAAATACCACTTGTAGGATCATCATTGCTACTAGAACAAGAAACATTAAATAACAAAACTGTTAATAATAATACGAGTACTCTTTTAAAATTTTTCATAATAATTTGTTTTTAATTATACTACAAATTTAGGCGTAGAATTAAAAAAACAGACCATTAGAATAGGTGATTTCTATCACCCTAAAGGGTGATTTAAGAAAGGAAAAACCCTATTAAACCTAACAATAGAAGGGTTTTTACAATTACACTACTAAAAAAGGTGAATAAAAATTTTGATAATGAAGTTAAATCTAAAAGGCTACTTTTTAGCCTCTAAAAAGTGTGCATCTTGAGCTAAAAAGTTAATTGGTAAGATCATTTTTCTCGAAAACTAGCATCAGATTTCAAAAAAACAGGTACGTTTAAGAAGAAATTTTTTGAACTGCTTGAACTCTATTTTTTACATCGAGTTTTGTGTAAATATGAGAGATATGTGTTTTAATGGTATTGTTAGAAACAAACATTTTTTCTGCAATTTGGGCATTGCTCAATCCATTAGATATATGTTTAAGAACTTCTATTTCTCTTTTAGATAGTTCAAATTCTTTTAACTCTTTATTAGAAAAAGAAGGATCTTTTGAATTACTAGTTTTTAATTTTTTAATTTGAAGTAAATAATTTTTTATTTCATTATTTTTTTGATCTAATTCTAATAATTTATTTCTTCTCAATAATATTAAAATAAGAATAGTAGTAATACCAATTGCAACACTCGCTATAAAAAGCCAAAAATTAGAATTTGCTTTTTGATCACTTTTATTTTTTTCTTTTGCCAATAATTGAATTCTAGTATCTTTTTTAGACGACTCATAACTAATTTGTGTGCTAATAAAACTTTTCTGAGAAGCTTCATTAAGAATACTGTCTCTAAAAGCCAATACTTGCTTTTGAGCACTTAAGGCTTTTTTATATTGATTGGTTTTAGAGTAATAATCCGTTAAAGTTTCATAACCTAACAAAATATTTTCTTTAGAATTTATTTGCTTTGCTTTATCTAACCCAGCATTAATACACTTTTTCGACTCCTCAAACTTTTTTAAATGCAGATTATTAATACCAATATTTAGGTAGCTCTTACTTAAATAGCGGGTATTTTTAAATTTTTCTAATTGCGGAATTGATTTTATATAGTATTCGTTAGATTTTTTATAATCTTCTTTTCTTTGATATAATTTTCCGAATAAGGTGTATTTAATAGCAACACCTTCTTTTCTTGGGTACTTTATGGCTAATTTTAACGCTTTATCAATATAAAAATAGGCAGAATCAAACAGCTTTTTTTCTATAAATATTTCACCCAAATTAGCATAACCATATTCTTGCCCTTTGTTATTGTTTCTTTCTTTTTCGAGTAAAATTCCTTTTCTTAAATAATAAAGTGCTTTATCATATTGGTGGGTATCAATAAAAACATTCCCTATTCCGTTTAATGCAATAGATTTACTACGGTTATCCCTAAATTTTTCGGAGAGTTTTAATGCTTCAAAATAATAATTAAAAGCTTCTTTTTCTAAATTTACTTTTCTATAAGTAACTCCTAAATTATTTAAACAGATAAGTATTAACAAAGTATCTGTAGTTTGTGTTAAATAAGATAAAGCTCTTTTATGATTGGTTATAGAACTGCTATAATCTTGCTCGTACCTTGCAGTAATACCTTTTCGGTCATAACAAGTACCTATACCTTTAATATAAAAAATATGCTTAGAAATAGTTAAAGCATCTTCTAAAACACTTTTATTAATTTCTTTTTGTCTGATAGATTGTTTGTATAAGGTTATTAAATCATCTACCTTATTTATAGAATTCGGAGTATTTTTTAGAACTTGATAGGCACTATCTATTTGTATGTTCTTTTTTTGAGAAAATATTGAAATTGGTAAAATTAAAATACACAAAAGTAGACATAAGTACCTCATAATTAGATTATATCTTTCAAAGATAGTTCTAAACCCTTAAAATAATTAATTACAACAGCCTTTTTTAGTCAAATTTATAATGATTATTTATAACTAATTTTAGTGAATTAAACGGGTTCTGCGTTACCGATTGTAGTACTTCGACGACGCTCAGTATAAACTAATGTTTGAGCTCTTTTGAGGCACGAAAAAAGCGAGTGCGGAAAGCGGGGCATTTCTCTTTAGAAATGAACGCCCAAAAACCTCATATTAAATAGAAAATGATTAATTTTGCAGCTTGAATAAATGAGACTTCTGTCTTCGAAGGAATGGCAGATAAGAATATAAAAATAAAGAAATGTATAGAAGTCATTCTTGTGGCGAGTTAAGAGCATCGCATATAAATACAGAAGTAACCTTAGCGGGTTGGGTACAAAAAAGCCGTGATAAAGGTTTTATGGTTTGGGTAGATTTACGTGATAGGTACGGAATTACACAACTTATTTTTGATGAAGAGCGTACGCCAAAAGAAATGATGGAGAAAGCAAAATCTCTAGGTAGAGAGTTTGTTATTCAGGTTACAGGTACTGTAATTGAGCGTGAAGCAAAGAATTCTAAAATGAAAACAGGAGACGTAGAACTGTTGGTTTCTAAGTTAGAAATCTTAAATGCATCTGTTACTCCGCCTTTTACAATTGAAGATGAAACTGATGGTGGTGAAGATATTAGAATGAAATATCGTTATTTAGACATTAGAAGAAACCCGGTAAAAGACAGTTTAATTTTCCGTCATAAAGTGGCAATGGAAGTTAGAAAATACATGTCTGACCAAGATTTTATAGAAGTAGAAACTCCTTATTTAATAAAATCTACGCCAGAAGGTGCAAGAGATTTTGTGGTACCTTCTCGTATGAATGAAGGTCAGTTTTATGCGTTACCTCAATCTCCACAAACCTTTAAACAATTGTTGATGGTTGGTGGAATGGATAAATATTTTCAGATTGTAAAATGTTTTAGAGACGAAGATTTACGTGCAGACAGACAGCCAGAATTTACACAAATTGACTGTGAAATGGCATTTGTGGAGCAAGAAGATATTTTAAATGTTTTTGAAGGATTAACGCGTCACTTACTAAAAGAAGTAAATAATGTTGAAGTGGAGAAATTCCCGAGAATGTTATATGACGATGCCATGCGTTTGTATGGAAACGACAAACCAGATATCCGTTTTGGAATGGAGTTTGGCGAGTTAAATGCCGTTACGCAACATAAAGATTTTGGTGTTTTTAATAGCGCAGAATTAGTGGTTGGTATTGCTGTACCTGGCGGAAACGCATACACAAGAAAAGAAATAGACAATATTATTAAATGGGTTAAGCGTCCGCAAGTTGGTGCTTTAGGAATGATTTACGCACGTGTAAACGAAGACGGAACATTCAAATCTTCTGTAGATAAATTCTACAATCAAGAAGATTTAGCTAAATGGGCAGAAATTACAGGCGCAAAACCTGGAGATTTAGTGTGTGTATTATCTGGTGACACCAATAAAGTTAGAGCACAATTATCTGCTTTACGTATGGAATTGGCAACACGTTTAGGCTTGAGAGATCCTAAAGTATTTGCTCCGCTTTGGGTAATAGATTTCCCATTACTAGAATTAGATGAAGAAACAGGGCATTATCATGCAATGCACCATCCATTTACCTCACCAAAACCTGGTCAAATGGAATTATTAGATACAGATCCTGGAGCCGTAAAAGCAAATGCGTACGATTTGGTTTTAAACGGAAACGAAATTGGTGGTGGATCTATTAGAATTCACGACAAGCAAATGCAAGCAACCATGTTAAAGCATTTAGGTTTTTCTGAAGAAGATGCAAAAGCACAGTTTGGTTTCTTAATGGATGCTTTTGAGTATGGCGCACCACCTCACGGTGGATTGGCTTTTGGATTAGACAGATTAGTTGCTATTTTAGGCGGACAAGAAACTATTCGTGATTTTATTGCATTCCCAAAAAACAATTCTGGCCGCGACGTAATGATCGATGCACCTGCATTTATTGATGACGATCAATTGAAAGAACTAAGCTTAAAATTAGATATTAAAATATAAAGATTTAAATCCCGCTGCTAAAGCGGGATTTTTTATGAACTTTAAAAAAATCAGAAACTATAAAAGAAAATGTATTTTAACAAACTCCTGTTTTTATGTGAGTTTGTATTATTTTTGCCCCCGAATTAATTTCTTAATGTACATAAGACTTATTAAAAGGCAATTAACATCAAGAAAAAATAAATTTATAACAACAATTACTTATACATACAGTGCCTACAACTAAAGATATTTACAGAAAAATCCTAAAGTGGAAATATAGAAATATTTCTAACAAACAATTTACAAACATTGCAAGTGCCATTATTGGGTTATTGGCTGGTTTAGGTGCCGTTACTCTAAAAAATGCAACCCACTTAATTCAACATTTATTAGAAGGCGAATTTATTAAAGAAATTCATAGTGCATTTTATTTTATTTTTCCAATTATTGGATTATTAATCGTACTATTTTTAGTGAAGTTCGTCATAAAAAAAAGAGTTGGACACGGAATACCATCTACATTATATGCTATTTCTAAGCAAAAAGGAATTATGCCAAAACATCAAATGTGGGCATCTATTCTTACAGCTCCTATAACCGTTGGTTTTGGAGGTTCTGTTGGGCTAGAGGGACCAACAGTTGCTACAGGTGCTGCATTAGGTTCTAATTTTGCACAACTTTTTAGATTAAACCAAACAACCAAAACATTATTAATAGGTGCAGCGGCAGCAGGTGCTATGTCTTCTATATTTAAAGCACCAATTGCAGCGATTGTTTTTGCTGTAGAAATTTTTAGTTTAGAGTTAACTTTAGCATCCATGATTCCGTTATTATTGGCATCTATTACGGCTATTCTAACTTCCTATTTCTTTTTAGGAGATGATGTACTATTACACTTTAATATACAAGACAAATTTGAACTTAATGATGTCCTTTTTTATATTTCGCTAGGTGTTTTTACGGCTTTAATTTCAGTCTATTTTAGTAAAGTCTATTTTGCCATTGCTAAATTATTTAGAAAAATAGAAAAACCTTATCAAAAATTATTAGTAGGAGGAATCTCTTTAGGAGTGTTGGTTTTTTTAATTCCACCATTATTTGGAGAAGGGTACGAAACAATCAATAATGTATTAAAAGGAAATATATTAGAAGTGGTACAAAATAATATTTTTAATTCCATTTCAGATAATATTTACTTAGTTATTTTATTTTTATTAGGTTTAATTATCTTTAAAATAGTAGCAACTTCTTTAACTTTTGGAGCCGGAGGAATTGGAGGTATTTTTGCTCCAACATTATTTACGGGTAGTTTAGCAGGCTATGTTTTTGCACTGTTTATAAACTACACCAACGTATTTGGTCATAAATTATCTTTAATAAATTTTGCTATGGTTGGTATGGCAGGTTTAATGGCAGGAGTTTTATTAGCTCCCTTAACCGCTATCTTTTTAATTGCAGAAATTACAGGAGGCTATGAGCTGTTTATTCCTTTAATGATTGTAAGTTCAATTTCATTTATCATAACCAAACGCTACATCCCTCATAATATTTATGCTGCCCAATTAGCTAAAAAAGGAGAATTGATAACACATAATAAAGACAAAAATGTACTTATGTTTTTAGATACTGATTCGCTTATTGAAAAAGATTTTATATCTACAAAACCTAAAAAAACACTAGGAGAATTGCTAAAAGAAAATGTCGCAAAATCTAGTAGAAACATATATCCTGTATTAGATGATGAACAACATTTTATGGGTATTGTTTTATTAGATGATATTAGACCTGTAATGTTTAACCAAACAATGTACGATAAAATTAGAGTTTCTGATGTTATGACGAGTGCGCCAGAAGTAATTTTAAGTGCAGATACTACAGAAAAAGTAATGCAAAAATTTAAAGAAAGTGGTGCTTGGAACCTGCCCGTTGTTAAAGGT
Organism: Polaribacter sp. Z014; assembly: GCF_023555435.1. Taxonomy (NCBI): domain Bacteria; kingdom Pseudomonadati; phylum Bacteroidota; class Flavobacteriia; order Flavobacteriales; family Flavobacteriaceae; genus Polaribacter; species Polaribacter sp. Z014. The sequence continues at coordinate 94,959 of NZ_JALCZP010000011.1, read as the reverse complement.
GGAATATATGTAGGTTTTATCTCTAAATCTAAATTATTAACGGCATATAGAAATAAATTAATAGAAGTAACTGCATAAAACTATTGAAAAAAAATGAGGACAAATAGTTTTACAACAAATATGAGGACAAAATCTAACAAAGAGTTAGAGACCATTCTAAAAGAGAAAAATAATTACACGGAAGAAGCCATACAGGCTGTAACCTGGGAATTAGAAGACAGAAATATCATAGAAAAAACAGTTGATATTTCTAAAGAAATAACCGTAGAAGATCAAATTACGGATACTTCTATTGCTAAAAAAACTCTAGAAAATAACGAAAGTCCTTTTAAAGAATTAGAAGTACCTTTTTTATATTCTAAAAAAGCAATACTAGGTTTTACCATCTTCTTTTCTACCATATTTGGTGCCGTGTTATTAATGCAAAATTTAAAAGAAATGAACAAGCCAAAAGCAAGAATTGAGGTTCTTGTTTTTGGAATATTATACATTCTTTTTTCAGCTGTACTTTCAACCTACCTGCCTCAAATGATGTTTATCCCATTATTATTTAACATAATTGGATATGCAGTACTAACAGAATATTATTGGAACAAAAATTTAGGTAAAGATTTCGCATACCAAAAGAAACCTATTTGGCAACCATTAGCAACTTCAATACTAATTGTACTTCTACTAGTTATATTACTTTATTTTACCACAACTTTTGGATAAAGAACTTAGTTTTAAATAGGCAAAAAAGTAGAGGCTCTAATTATTAAATTCGTTTTAATTTCAATTGTTTTACTATTTGCATAGCTATTATGTTCTTGAATTTCTCTAATTAAATAATCTACCGCCAACTCACCTATTCTTTTACCAGGTTGATCTGTAGTTGTTAAATTTGGTTCTACTATTGTAGATATTAAAGAATTACTAAAACCTACCACAGCAATTTCTTCTGGGATTGTAATATTAAATTTTTTTAAAGTTTGTATTACGCCCACAGCTGCTGCATCTGTTATAGAAAATATAGCATCTGGTCTTTCCTTTAAACTAATTAACTGACTCGCTAACATTTTTCCTTTATTTAAAGAAATATCATCTGTACTTAAAATAAGTTTTTCATCAATAGGAATGTTATGCGTTTTTAAGGCTCTCAAATATCCTTGAAACCTTTTTTCTGAATTATAAGAATGCTCAAACTCTTTTATAATAGCAATTCTTTTTTTACCAATATTTATTAAATGTTCAACCGCATTAAAAGCAGCTTCTTCTCCATTAATTATAATTTGAGTACAAGGAACTTTATTAGAAACTTTATCAAACAACACCAATGGTTTTTGATTTAATGCATATAAAATAGGATCTACATCTTTCGTATTTTTAGATAAAGACATTAAAATACCATCTACACCAAACTGCAACATGGTTAATAACATTTCTTTTTCCCGAGCAATGTCGTTATTAGATTCAGAGATAATAACCCGATAGCCTTTCATTTCAGATTGCAATAAAATTTCTTTTAAAATTGTTGATGTAAAGTAAGAAGTAATATTTGGTACAATAACTCCAATAATATTTGTTTTATGCAGTCTAAATCCCTTTGCAAAAATATTAGGCATATAATTTAGTTTTTTTGCCAAATCTTGCACACTCTTAGTTGTTGCCGGACTAATATCTGGATGGTCGTTTAAGGCTCTAGAAATAGTAGAAGTGGATAAACTCAGAATTTGAGCCATTTTTTTAAGTGTTACAACCTCTTTTTTCAAAATACATCGTTTTCGTAAAAATACTAAAAACAAACGTTCCCGCAAACGTTTGCGTAACATTTCCATAAAAAAAAGCATTTAAAACGTTGTAATTGTTAATAAATTTGGCTTATAATTAACTAATTCTTAAAAACATGAAATATTCATTACTTACATTATTATGTGTCTTTAGTTTTTCTGTAGTAGCAGCTCAGACAAATATAAAGGGAACAATTAAAGATAATACAGGCGAAGGAATTCCGGGTGCAAGTATTATTATTAAAGGAACTACATCCGGAGGAACATCTGATTTTGATGGAAATTTTAATTTTACATCTTCTGCAAATGGAGCTCAATCAATTCAAGTATCCTATATTGGATTTACAACTTTCGAAAAGAAAGTGAATCTAAATGGAACTACAATAAAAGTTGATGTTGTTTTACAAGAAGGAGGCGCAGAACTAGATGAAATAGTACTTACTGCCTCTGCAACTTTTAGATCTCAAAAAGAGACACCAATGTCTATTAGTTCTATTAAGCAAAAAGAAATTACAAAACTTTCTGCCAATAGTCAGGCAGATATCCTTAGAAGTGTACCCGGTATTACTGCAGAAGGTGGTGGTGGTGAAACAGCGACCAACGTTTTTGTTAGAGGTTTACCTTCAGGAGGACAATATGTATTTAATCCACTACAATATGATGGAATGCCATTAATGAGTACGTTTGGTTTAAACTCGTCTGCACATGATGTTTACGCAAGACCAGATATTGGTTTTAAAGGTGTAGAATTTGTAAGAGGTGGTGCAGCTGTTTTATACGGTGCTGGTTCTGTAGCCGGAATTATTAACTATACAAGTAAAACCGGAGATTCAAATCCTGGTAATATCGTAAATGTAGAATGGGCAGATAAAGGTCGTTTAAAAACAGATTTTTATTCTGGAGGAAGATTAGGAGGAGAAGATTCTAATACTTTTTATGCTTTTACGGGGTTTGTTAGAAAAGATGACGGACCAATAGAAACAGGTATGCCAACAAAAGGTGTACAGTTTAGAGCCAACATTAAAAAGAAATTTGATAAAGGATCTTTTACATTACATGGTCAGTTTATTAATGACAGAGCTCAATTCTTTTTGCCACTTCCATTAGATGGTGATAGAAATAGAATTGACGGAAATGATGGACAACCAGTTTCTCAGTTATTATCTAGCGAATTAGCACATACCTCATTTTTAACTGCAGGTGGCGCTTATGAAAGCCCTATAGAAGATGGTGTTTACACCGCTGGTGGATATTTAATGGGAGATTTTGATTATAAGTTTTCTGATGATTTAAAATTTAAATCAAAAATAAAATACGCTAATTATAAACATAATTTTGCTTTATATGTTGGTGGTAACGGAGACAACGGAAACCCAATTAAATTAAGTGATTATGTTGCAGATGTTGCTCCAGGAAACCAAGGATATACAGCACAATATCAAGGAAGTGCAGCTGGTTCATCCGTAAGCAATTCAGATTTAGTGGTAGATAATTTACATGTAGATAGATTACGCCCAATGACAGACTATTCTGGAGAAGCGTCTTTTACTAAAACCTTAGAAACAACTAAAGGAACTCATAATATTACAGCAGGTGTTTATTTAGCACTTACCGAAGCAGAAGATGTTAACTATCAATACAGAGTTTTATCAGAATTTAACAACGATCCACGTTTAGTAAACTTAAGTTATGTAGATGCTAGCGGTAATGATGTTACTTTCTCTGAAGGAGGATTGTATAATAGAATTGGTATGACATCTAACAAGTTTTTAACGCAAAACAAAACAGCGTTCTATTTAACAGATGAAATTGTATATGATAAATGGCGTTTTGATGCTGGTATTAGAATAGAAAATACAAATGGTACTTTTAGTAACGGAAACATAGTAAGCACTAAAGTATACGATGATGCTACTTTAACTGCAGAATTAGCAAACGTTAATTATGCCGATGGAAGTTTTACAAGAGGAAATATTGATGCTACTGACTGGGCTTTATCTTTAGCTGCATTGCATAATTTAACAGATGAAGTTAATTTATATGCTAACTTTTCAAAAGGTTTTTTCTTTCCACAAATTAGAAGTTTTGCTCCAGTAGCAGGTATAAAAAACACAAATTACGATTCAGAAAAAATTATTCAATTTGAAGCTGGTGTAAAATTAGGTAAAGAAAGATTATCTGGGTCTTTGGCTGCATACTATGTAAGTTTAAGCGATAGAATTAAAATAACGCAAGCATTTAATACTGCTGGTGCTTTAATTGATAAAACGAGATCTGAACAAGCAACAAAAACTTTAGGTTTAGAAGCAAACTGGTCTTATAAACTAGCAGATCATTTAGATTTTAGAGGTACTGCTACTTACCAAGAACATGAAATTACAAAAAACATTGATGAAGATTTAGAAAATGGTGGATCTACAGAAATTAATGTTGGTAATAAATTAGCAAGACAACCTAATTTCTTAGCAAGTTTAGGTTTAAACTATGACAATAATAGTTTTGATGCGCTGCTTTCTTTAAATCATACAGGAAAAAAGTTTGCTGCAGATAACAACAACGTAGAGTTAGAAGCAATAAACATTGTTAGATTAGGTGCAGGTTACACCTTTGGTTTAAATAAATCGGAAGACAGCCAAGAAAACTTAAGAATAGGTGTCTCTTTCTTTAACTTATTTGATAGTTCTGGTATTACAGAAGGAGATCCAAGAAATGTAAACCAATCTGGTGATGCCGAATTTTTTAACGGAAGACCAATTCTACCAAGAAGAATGTTTGTAACAGCAACCCTTAATTTTTAATCCCCCAACCTTTTATAAATAAGTTTCATTTTTAGGTTACTCACTATTCTAAGTAACATCTGAATAGTGAGTTTTTAAATTATTATAATCCATTTTTAAATATGAACAAATTAGAAAAACAAGCAATAGAAGTACTTAATAATAACTGGACAGGAAGTTTTAGTATTCCCTGTGCTAATTTATATCCTTTTCAATGGAAATGGGATTCTGGATTTATAGCCATTGGTTTTGCACATTTTGATATGCCTAAAGCAGAAAAAGAAATAGAAACCTTATTAGATGCTCAATGGGAAAACGGATTTATTCCACACATAATTTTCCATACAGACAATGATAGTTATTTTCCTGGTGCAGATTTTCATCGTTCAGACTTACATCCATTAGCATCAAAAAAATACAAATCTACAGGAATGACACAACCTCCTGTAACAGGTTTTGTGTTAGAGGAAATGTATAAAATTAGCAATAATAAAGAAGCTTCTTTAAAATATATAGCGTCTGTAATTGATAAAGTATATTTTAATCACGAATATTTTTATAAAAATAGAGACCCACAAAATGAAGGTTTAGTTTATATTTATCATAATTGGGAATCTGGTACGGACAACTCCCCTATTTGGGATGATATTTGGGCAACCATGAATCCACCAGAATATACTTTTGAAAGAAGAGACACCACGCATGTAGATGCAGCACAGCGTCCATCTAAAAGAGAGTACGATCATTATTTACATATTATAGAAATTGCTAAAGCGAATAATTATAGTGATGAAAAAATAGCAGAATTATCACCTTTTTTAGTTCAAGATCCATTGTTTAACGCAATGCTTATAAAATCTAACCAGAGTTTAATCGCTTTGTATAAATTGCTTGGAGGTAACGATGATAAAGTAGCACAGTTAGAGAAATGGCAAACAAAAAGTAAAGAATCGTTTAACAACAAATTATTTGATGAAGAAATAGGCGCTTATATTCATTATGATTTAAGAAATGAAAAACCTTTACGATATTTATCATCATCATCATTTTCACCTTTATTTGCTGGTATTCCATCAAAAGAAAGAGCAGAAAGAATGGTAAATGTTATGCTAGAAAAATTTGGTAATGAGAACCAATATCTATGTGCTTCTTTCGATCCAACAAGCGATCGTTTTAATCCGAAAAAATATTGGAGAGGTCCTGTTTGGATCAATTTAAATTGGATGCTTTTTAACGGATTAAAAGAATATGGCTATAATGATATCTCTAAACGTGTAAAACAAGATTCTATAGATATGATTGAAAAAAATGGTTTTTATGAATATTTCGATTCTAGAAAAGAAATGCATAAAGAGGGTAAAGCAGGTTATGGAGGTAATCATTTTTCTTGGAGTGCCGCTTTATTAATAGATATGCTTAAAAATTAAATTCACATAAAAACAAACTGATTATGAATTGGCTAGATTATAGTATCGTAATATTTTATATCATTTTCTTTTTAGGAATGGGTTTCTTCTTTAAAGACAATAAAGACTCAAAAGATTATTTTTTAGGAGGCAAAAGCATGGGATGGTTTCCATTGAGTTTATCAACTATGGCAACACAATTATCTGCCATCAGCTTTATTTCTGCTCCCGCTTTTGTTGGCTTAAAATTGGGTGGAGGAATGAAATGGTTAACCTTTGAGTTTGCCGTTCCTTTGGCAATGATTTTTATTATGATTGTTATAATCCCGCCATTATTTAGGTCTGGAGTAGTTAGTATTTATGAGTTTGTAGAAAAGCGTTTTAGCACTTCTACACGTTTAATTTTGAGTATCGTTTTTCAGATAAGTCGTGCATTGGGTACAGGTGTTATGGTGTATACTATTGCCATTATTTTACAAGCGGTTTTAGACATCGATTTTGTGTACACCATTTTAATAATTAGTGTTATTACTATCATTTATTCCTGGCAAGGCGGTATGAAAGCCGTTGTTTGGGGAGATGCTATACAGATGATTATTCTCTTCGCAGGTTTAATTATATGCTTGTATTTCGGCTGGACTCTTTTACAAGAACATGGTGGCTTGCCAAATGGTTTTGATCCTGAAAGGTTAAAAGTAATCGACTATAATCTAGGAATTGGTGAAGGAAACGAATATGGTTTGTTACCAATGATTATTGGTGGTTTCTTTTTATATGCTTCTTATTATGGTTGCGACCAAACACAAGCACAAAGAATGTTATCTGCTAAAGATGAAAAAACCATTAAACAACTTTTACTAGCCAACGGACTTTTAAGATTCCCGGTAGTTTTAATCTATTGTATTATGGGGTTAGTTATTGGTGGTTTAATAACACAAGCTCCAGGTTTCTTAGAAGAAATAGCCATGACTACCCAAAAATATTTCCCCGAAGAATTTGCAACGCATGGTGTAAAAGCAGATTTAATGATTCCTGTTTTTATCATGAAATATTTGCCTCATGGTTTAATTGGTATTTTAATGGTAGGTATTTTATCGGCAGCAATGTCTTCTTTAAGTTCTACTGTTAATTCTTTATCTGCAGTAACTGTAGAAGATTTCTTTAACAGAGGTGAAAAAAAATTAAGCAATAAAAAATACATGTTAATATCTAAAGGATCAGTTGTATTTTGGGGTGTAATTTGTATTGCTGCAGCCTTTCTTTTTGGAGGAAGTAAAAGTGCAGTGATAGAAATAATTAACGCCATTGGTTCTGTATTTTACGGGCCAGTATTAGTGACGTTCTTTTTGGCTTTCTTTTCTAAAAAAGTAAATCATATTGGTATGAATGCTGCAATTATTTCTGCCGTATTAATCAACCTAATATTTTCTAAAACCATTCAAGAATTGTTTCATATAGATTTAGGCTTTAACATTTTTTGGATTTGGCTAAACTTTACGGGTGTAATAATTGCATTGGTAGTTGCCTATACTGTTAGTGCATTTACACGTAGCACAGAAGTAAAACGTATTTCCAATTTTAATGTAAGCATTAAAAAAGAAGATTTTATGATAAAAGAAGTGTACATTCTTGTCGCCTTTTTTGTTTTTATAGTTGTATTAAGTTATTTCCTTCCAACTATTTTAAGTTAAAATTTAAGCAAATGAAAATAGTACTAGCACCAGATAAATTTAAAAATTCTTTAACAGGGTTAGAATTTTGCAATATTGTTGAAAAAGGAATTTTAGAAGAATTCCCCAATACAGAAATTCTTAAATTACCACTAGCAGATGGTGGTGACGGTACTATTGAAGTTGTAGAATACTACATTAAAGGAAGTACCATAAATGTAAAAGTGAACAACCCTTTTTTTGAAACTATAAATGCAACTTACATTTATTCAGAAAAAACAAAAACGGCTTTTATTGAAATGGCAGAAGCATCTGGTGTTAAGCTGCTAAAACCAACACAATTCGATTGTAAAAATGCGACTACATTAGGTACAGGAGAAATGATTGTTGACGCCATTAACAAGGGTGCTAAAACTATTATTATAGGTATTGGCGGCAGTGCAACCAACGATTGTGGTATTGGAATGGCAACGGCTTTAGGTTATCAGTTTTTAGATAAAAACAATAAATCAGTAAAACCTATTGGCGCAAATTTATCGAATATAAAATCGATAGATGTTACTAATGTTCATCCTAAATTAAGTGCTGTAGATTTTAAAATAGCTTGTGATGTTACCAATCCCTTATACGGAAAAAATGGTGCAGCCTATGTTTATGGTGCTCAAAAAGGTGCATCAGAAGAAGATATTGTAATGTTAGATAAAGGCTTACAAGATTTTTCTGAAATTCTAAATGCTATTTTCACGATCGATGTTCAGTCAGTAAAAGGTGCTGGTGCTGCAGGTGGAATGGGAATTGCTAGTAAAATATTCTTAAACGGAACTTTAGAACCCGGTATTCAATTGATAAAAAATATCGCGAATTTTGATACTCAAATTGAAGGTGCAGATTGGATTATTACTGGTGAAGGAAAACTAGACACACAAACCATGTCTGGCAAAACAATACAAGGAGTGTTGACTTCTGCGGTAGCTAAAAAAATAAAAGTAGCAGCTTTTTGTGGCGCGATAGATTTAGATGGAAAACAACCTGCTAATTTTGGAATTCAATATACGGATGCTGTTATAAATTATGCAAAGAGCCTAAAAGATTCTATGGAAAACAGCAGAGAATACCTGCGTTTATTATCAAGAAAATTCGCAGAAAAAAACCTTTAAAATACTAACTCCAAGGTTCGTCGTTGGGTTCTAATTGTTTTTGACTGGTAATAATTGTTTTACCTCTTTGTTCTACTTCTCCTATTTTTAAGCAAGAAAACAATAAAAAAGAAATTACTAAATCTTTTTCTTCCAAAAGTTGAAGTTTTATTCGATCACTAAAATCGGTATCTAAAAAAGATTCGTCTATCTCTGCTATTTTATCACCATTTTTAAACACAGATCTTTTCTTATTATGATGAATTTTTAGCTCATAAGTAATATCATTTACATCAATAGCATAAATGGTTTTTTTAGCATTCATAGAAATTAATTCTGTTACCACTCCATGATCATTTTTTATGGTAAACACCATTTTCCACTTCCAAAATTTGAACTTTTTAGAAACATAAAAAATTATTTTTTCTTGCTCATTAAAGAATTCAGAACCAAATTTACCAAACTCCATAAACCATTTAGAGCTGTATAATTTATCCTCAGCATTAAAAAGATCTAAAATATTATTAGCGTGTTTTATAGAATAGATTTTTGTGCTCATAATACATATATATTTAAAAATAAAAATACTGCAACTAAATAGAAATTCAATTTATTTATGGCACTTTTTAATTTATTTTTTACTTTTTTAAGAATATTGAAACTTTGTCTGGAAAATCAGTAAAAGCACCGTCTACCTTTGCATCAATTAAAAGTGTTTTTAGCATTTCATCAAAACTAGCAAACTCATCTAAATCATCTACTCTAAAAGTATACGGATGCACTTTTAACCCGAGTTTGTGAGCATCGGTAACTAAAGAAGTAAATTGCCATTTCCCCTCTACTTTCTTATCTAAAATTTGTTTATACCAAGGTCCTATTCCGTCTGCATAGCTAGCAAAATGGGCTAATTGTTTTGTTTCTTCTTCAAATTCCATAAGTTGAATTAAAAACAAATCAGACTTTAATTCTTTCCGAATCCTTTCTAATTCTTTAGCATCAAAACATTGTAAAATACAATTGTCTGCTTTGGTTTTGTAACCATAATCCGCAAGTATTTTTAGTACAATTTCCGTTAGGTTTTTACCTTCTTTTTGATGAAAACCAGGATCTTTAATTTCTGGGTAAATACCGATATTTTTTCCTGTAGATGTATTTAAACCTTGAATCAACTCTATTTCTTCTTGCAAAGAATGGAGTTTAAAATTTCCTTTTCCTATCGGAAAACGATTTGGATATACTTGGGCTCCCGTTTCAGTATTAAATCGTTCTGTAACAGTAAGCGTTTGTAGCTCCTTAAACGTAAAATCAATTACATAATAACGATTGTCATTTCTTTTCCTATCCAGAAATTTTAGGGCAACATCCGTTACATCATCTAAATAAATATCATGAATTACAATTGGTACATCATCCTTACTCAACACCAAATCTTGCTCAATAAAATCAGGATTCATAGCATAAGCCATTACTTTTGCTTCCATGGTATGTTCTGGCAAGTAACCAGAAGCACCTCTATGGGCAATCACAATTTTTGTGTTCATCTGTAAATCTTTTTTAGGTGAATTGCATGAAAAAAGTAGCAAACCAATCAAAAATAATGAAAATGATTTCATTTCGCTAAAAATTAGAAATTAAAGATATAACTTTTGTAATTTTGCAATATGAAGTTAACGTTAAAAATAATGTTTGCCATCTTTTTAGTTTGGATGGCTATTGGAATCTATCTCGTAAATACAGATCATGAAAAAGCACAAATTGTAATGGGGTTAGGCGTATTTTACTTTTCCTTTCTATTTATGCCTTTCTTTATTTATTACAGATATAGAAACGGCAAATACAAAAAGTATATTTTAAATGATGAAAAGCTAAAAAATGCTTTTAAAGATTTTGGAAAAGAATAATTAGTTTAAACGATGAAAATCAATTGTAGAATAAAGATAATTAAAACATCTATTTTTAATTTTCTTCTACAATTTCTTTAAAGTATCTCATATTTATTCTCCCTTTTTAAAGAAAGCATACACCGGAAAATGATCTGAGAAACCTCCTTGATACCAAGGACCAATATACGTTCTAAAGGGACTTCCTTTTAATTTTCCTTTAAATATTTTTAGCCATTTTTTATTAAAAACTTCGGCATGTTTAAAATACAATCTACCTTCTTTTTTATCTAAAAAGTTTTTTGTGATAATAATTTGATCAAATAAATTCCATTTACCCTCATAGGTTAAAGAACCAACGGAATCTCTATCCAATATTTTTTCCATAGGATTAAATAAATCATCTGTCATTAAAAATTCTTTAACAGACTTATTTGTTGGATCATCGTTAAAATCGCCCATAATGATAATCTTAGCATCAAAATTATTTGCTTGTATTCCCTCTATAATTACTCTGGCTAATTTTGCTGCAGCAATCCTTTTGGGTTCAGACACTTCCACACCTTCACTTCTAGATGGCCAATGATTTACTAAAATATGGACTAATTCTCCGTTTAAATTACCAGAAACAACTAAGATATCTCTAGTATAATCTCGTTCTCCCTTTTCATCTTCTAAATACAATGGAAAGTGTTCGGAATCTATTAATTCAAATATTTGTTTATTATACAAAAGAGCCACATCAATTCCTCTTTCATCTGGCGAATTGTAATGCACAAAACCATAATGATACTTTTTTAGGTATTTAGAGTTTACCAAATCTTTTACAACTTTTGCATTTTCTACTTCAACCAAACCAACAATTGCCGGTACATTATAAGATTTTTCTGCACCCAATTGAGAAATTACAGAACCTAATTTTTTAATCTTATCTCTGTAACGTTTATTGTTCCAATGATTTTTTCCGTTCATTGTAAAATCATCATCAAAAGTTTTGGGATCATTTACAGTATCAAATAAGTTCTCTACATTATAAAATCCGACTGTAAGAATGTCTTTACTCCTTTTTGAGGATGAAAAAAATGAAAGCATTGATGATTTTTTAGGTGAAATGTAAAAATAAGAAAATATTCCATCTGTATTCATAACTTAAATTATATGTTTTGTTAACATTAAGCTATAGTATATTATCTTATTCTCTTATAAATTTGCAATGATTAAAATCTGAATAAAGTATAAACCTATAAAAACCCATTGCTATAAGAAGAAAAAGTATTGAATTTGAATTTGAATTAATTATTAAAACCTCTACTATCTTGAGGTTTTTTTTATGCTTTTACAAATCAAATCTTTGTATTTTTGTATTCTATGATAGACGAACGCGAAGTTATTTCTGAAAAAGCCGTTTTAATCGGTATTATATCTCAGCAACAAGATGAAATTCAATCTACAGAATATTTAGATGAATTAGAATTTTTAACGTTAACTGCAGGTGGAGTTGCCGTTAAACGTTTTGTACAAAAGATGGAGAAACCAAATCCTAAAACCTTTTTAGGTGTAGGTAAGTTAGAAGAAGTTAGAGATTATATTGAATCGAATCATATTGGAACAGCCATTTTTGATGATGAATTGTCTCCTGCACAAATACGTAACATTGAGAAAGTTTTAGATTGTAAAATTCTAGACAGAACCAACTTAATATTAGATATTTTTGCACAAAGAGCACAAACAAGTTCGGCTAAAACGCAAGTAGAATTGGCACAATGTCAATATTTATTACCTCGTTTAACTAGACTTTGGACGCACCTTGACAAGCAAAAAGGGGGAATTGGAATGCGTGGACCTGGTGAAACCGAAATAGAAACAGATAGACGTATTATCCGTGATAAAATAACCATCCTAAAAAAGAAATTATTAACCATTGATAAACAAATGGCGGTGCAACGTAAAAACCGTGGTAAAATGGTTAGAGTTGCTTTAGTTGGATACACCAATGTTGGTAAATCTACCTTAATGAATGTGATTAGCAAAAGTGATGTTTTTGCTGAAAATAAGTTATTTGCAACCTTAGATACCACGGTTAGAAAAGTGGTAATAAAGAACATTCCGTTTTTATTAACAGATACGGTTGGTTTTATTAGAAAGTTACCTACGCAATTGGTAGAGTCTTTTAAATCTACCTTAGATGAAGTACGTGAAGCAGATTTATTGTTGCACGTTGTAGATATTTCTCACCCAAATTTTGAAGACCATATTGCTTCTGTAAACACTATTTTGGCAGATATAAAGTGTGCAGACAAACCAACTCTAATGGTTTTTAATAAGATTGATGCCTATTCTCATGAAACTATTGATGAAGATGATATTGTTACAGAAAGAGATAAAAAACATTATACGTTACAAGATTGGGAAAAAACTTGGATGAATGATTATGATGTAGAATCTATCTTTATTTCTGCATTAAACAAAGATAATTTAGAAGAATTTAAAGAAAAAACATACGAGGAAGTGAAGAAAATTCATATTCAACGTTTTCCTTATAATGACTTTTTATATTATGAATATAAAGAAGAATAAATAGTTATAATTTATTAAATTAAACTTTTTAGAAATGAACAAGAGCTCTATTGAATTAAACGACCATTTAGACCACCATTACATACACAAAAGTAATTGGTTAAGGGCTACTGTTTTAGGAGCAAATGACGGTATTCTATCTACCGCAAGTTTGGCTATTGGAGTTGCAGCTGCAAGTGATTTAAGAGAACCTGTAATTTTGGCAACTTTAGCTGGTTTAGTTGCCGGAGCATTATCTATGGCGGCAGGAGAATATGTTTCTGTAAGTTCTCAAACAGATATTGAAAACGCCGACATTGAAAGGGAAAAAATAGAATTAGAAGAAATGCCAGAACTGGAACTACAAATGTTGGCAAGTATTTATGAAAATAGAGGTCTTAAAAAAGAAACTGCTTTAATTGTTGCTAAAGAATTGACAGAAAAAGACGCCTTAGCTGCACATATTAGAGATGAATTAGGTATCAATGAAATTAGTCAAGCAAACCCTATACAAGCTGCAATGGCTTCTGGAGCTGCTTTTACCCTTGGCGGAATACTTCCGTTTTTAGTGACTCTTTTTCTACCTCTACAAAGCTTGGAATATTCAATTTATGGTTTTTCCATCCTTTTTTTAATGCTTTTAGGAGCATTTTCTGCTAAGGCAGGAGGTTCTAATATTGGAAAAGCTATTTTACGAATTACCTTTTGGGGTACCGTTGCTATGGGCTTAACTGCTTTAGTTGGATATTTTTTTAATGTAACCCTCTAAGAAAAATAATTACTGCTGTTTGTTGGTAATAAATAATTGTTTTAAAAAACTTGTAGTATAAAAATACTAGTCTTTTTTATCTTCAATTATCCCCATTCTTTTAGCACGTTTTTCCCAAGATTTTCTGGCATGAGCTTGCAAGTCTGCAACAGAATCACTTTCATCCATAATTTCTAAACCTAATAAAGTTTCTATAACATCTTCTTGAGAAACTAGACCACTTACAGAGCCATATTCATCTACCACTAAAGCAATATGTTCTTTCTCATTAATCAATCTTTCAAATAAATCTGGAATGTATAAATCTCTTTCTACGATTATAATATTTCTTTTTATAGAGGCTAAAGTTGCTTCTCCTTTTCCACTAATCATGGCTTCTAACAAATTGTCTTTTAGAAAATACCCTGTAATTTCATCTGGATTTTCAGCAAAAACAGGAATTCTAGAAAAACGCAAGTTTTTATGCTCTTTATAAAAAGATTGAACGGTTTGGCTTTCATCTGCAATTTCTAAAACAGATCTTGGTGTCATTACATCATTTACTTTTATCTCTTTAAAACCTAATAAATTTCTAATAACTTTACTTTCACTTTCATGAAAAACACCATCTTTTTCTGCCATTTCTGTCATCACCAAAAAACCTTCTCTACTTAAAATACTTCCATGTCCTTTACCGCCTATCAATTTTGTGGTAAGTTGTAATACCCATAAAAAACCAGTCCACTTTAGTGGAAAAATCATAATTTTTAAAGCTTTAGAAGTAAAATTAGCTAACTGTTTCCAATACGTTGCCCCAATTGTTTTAGGTATTATTTCTGAAGCTACTAAAATTAAAATGGTCATTATTGTAGATACAATACCTACCATAACATCTTCTGTTAATTTAATACCTAAAATTGTTTTCACAGAAGTACCATACATTTCTGCATAGGCTACTTTGGCTTGTACACCTACCAAAATGGCACCAACCGTATGCGCAATGGTATTAATAGTTAAAATTGCAATTAAAGGTTTGTCTACATCTTTTTTTAGTATTTCTAATTGTGTAGCATACTCATAACCCTCTTTCTTTTTAAGATTGATAAAAGTTGGGGTAATACTTAACAGAACTGCTTCTAATATAGAACACAAAAATGAAAAGAAAATAGAAATAGTAGCGAAAATTATTAATAATGTCATCAACAAAGGTTTAGACTGTAAAAGTAAGGAAAATAAAAAACCTCAAGAATTTCTTCTTGAGGTTTTGTAAAAAAATTATATTTTATATTTAGAAACCGTAGTTAAGACCAAATAACCAGTATGATTGTAATTTGTTATCTACAGTAGCAAAAGTTTCAGCTGGCACAGGGGTAAAGCTATTAGCATTATTTAATGCTTCTTGTTTGTTGCTTCTTAAACCAAATTCAAAACCTAAACCAATACCTCTCCATAATGTATAACCGAAAGAGTTGGTCCAAGTAATGTTAGATAAATCGTTAGATTTATAACTTTGAAAAGCAGAAACGTTAGACTTAAAGTTAATTGCACCAATTTTTCTAGTATAATCTGCATAAATCTTAGCACCTAAAGAAGATGTGTAATCTGATGCTCCATTACTAAATACAAAATTGTAGTTTAATGGGTGTACAACAACTACTAAATTTTTAATAGGAGTCCATGTTGCACCAATACCAAGATCTAAATATCCTGGATCATTAAAATTATCTATTAAAGTAGTTCTGTATTCTCCTAAAACAGAAGCAGCTAATTTTTCTGTAATTTTGTAACCGTATAAAGAAGTTAATGTAAATACATCGTTTGCCGTTTCAAAATCATCATCTAAATCAGAATCTTTATCAATATCATTTTTTAACCAAGAAATATTTACATTTAAAGAGTTTCTCCAAAAATATTTTTCTCTATCTAAGTTTGCATAACCATTACCAATAATTGCAATATTACCTGCATTATTGTCTGGTGCTGCTTTTGAGTACCAGTTGTTAAAACCAGAAAGGTTAACACCTAAAGTACCAAACGCTCCATATTTCCATCCTGGAAAAGCATCAATTTTTGCTTGTAAAGCACCTACTTCTCCGTTTAATTTAGAAATCTCACCTTTTTTAGATGATACTTCTTTTTTTAATTCTTCTACTGTTTGAGCATTCATAAATGTATATGAAAATGCAAAAACGAATACTAAAATAACTTTTTTCATTTTTGTTTATTTTTAAGAGTACAAAAGTACCCTTTTTCTTAATTTAGACAATAAAAAAATTAATAAGTCACTTTTTCATGAAAACTATAATTTAACCCCAATCCAAATAATTGTCTAAACTGCACTTTACTAGAGGCATTATCATCTACAATTGCATGAAAAGTCATGTTCATTTTAATATGATTATTTACTTTAAACTTAAGATTAGTTTGGTTTTCTATATCTACATTCTCTGGTTTTTCTAGGTAATCTGAGTAAACGGCTACAATATTTTCCATTTCAATATTCTCCATCACACGAAACTTAAAATAACCAGATAGATTAAAACCTAAACTAAACGCTGTATTGTCTCCTTCATCTACCCCATACTGCCCAGAAAAAAAGTCACTAACCATTGTTAATCTGGCCGTAGCTGGAGCAATGTTTATACTTGAATTATCAGATTTTTTCCATAACATACCTGTTCCAATACTTAGATATGCCGGTGATAAAAAATCTGAAACTGGTAAAGCGGGTTCTTTTTTATAATTATAACCTCTTGTATACTGAGTTTTAAAATTAATAAATTGAGAAAGAAACCAATCTTTACCTGATTTTATTCCTAATAGTGAATTTAATTCGAATCTATCATTTGTTTTTCGATATCCCTTGTCATTTAAATGACTCAATCCATACCCCGTTAAAATTCTAGTATCCCAGTTTACATTCTTTTTTTTGTAATTAATATCGTAGTGAATATTTAAATCTCCAGCAACGGTATTTTCTCCACCAGATGCCCAATTAGAAAAAGTAGATTGGTTAAAAACAAAATCAAACTTGCCAAGAATCTTCCATTTAGGTATAGGTAGTGTATCTTTTTTCTTTTTTTGTGCATAAAAAGAACTAGACATAACAAGTAATACTAGAAGTAGCAATGGTCTTCTCATTGTAATTTAAATTGCAAAAACAATAGCATAATTAAAATACTATTGTTTTTTAGTTTTATATAAAGGCACTGTTGAGCAAGCTTCTCCAAACATGATAGACCTTGCTACTGGTTGTAATTTTTCTATTAAAAAAATGTAAGCGGAATTAGGTATGGGCTTATTAGCACATCCTTTTATAATAACGGGTGCATCTGCAAATTCTTTAAAATCTAAGAACCCTATTAATTCTTGATAAAGTACAGTTTCTAATAATTCTAAATTACCAATAACTACTTTATTTGCAAACGGAATTAACTCTGAAGCCACCAACATAAAAGCCCAAGAAGGAATTATGGCATCTACAGAACAAGAAATAGCTACAAAAGAATTTTTGTATTGAGACCAATCATGGTTTTTTACAGATTCTCTAAAGTCTTTTTCTTTTAAAATCAATTCTTGAAACAACCAATCTTTTACATCAAATACCACTCTTTTTCCTTCTGGATAGATTTCTTCTAAATCAAAGGTTTTAAGCTTACTATTTGATACCCTATTTATAATTTCTTCTGCCATGTAAAAAGTTTAAAAAATGAGATTTCTCAATCGCTTAAAAAAGCTCATTTCGAAATGACGTTAGTTGTTTTTATTTCTTAGAACTGAATACTATTTTATAGCATTCCTAATTCTAGTTTTGCTTCTTCACTCATCATATCTTGTGTCCAAGTAGGATCGAAAGTAATTTCTACTTCACACTCGTTAATTTCCTTTAAAGTTTTTACTTTATCTTCAACCTCAACAGGTAAACTTTCTGCAACGGGGCAGTTAGGTGATGTTAAAGTCATTAATATTTTTGCATTATTTTCTTCAGATACAAAAACATCATAAATTAAACCTAATTCGTAAATATCTACAGGGATTTCTGGATCGTAAATTGTTTTTAAAACATTTACTATTTTATCTCCTACTATTTCTAACTCTTTATCTGTCATTATATTTCTTTTAACAATGGCTTTATACCCCTTGTATTTTTAATTCATTAATTTAGTTTGTTGTGCTATTGCATACATTTTTATGTACTTAATCATAGAAACTAAACCATTAGCTCTTGTTGGCGATAAATGTTCTTTTAAACCAATTTCATCAATAAAATCTGTATTTGCAGCTAAAATATCTACTGGTTTTTGATTTGAGTAAACCCTCAATAATAATGCCACAATTCCCTTTGTTAAAATAGCATCACTATCCGCAGAAAACTTAATAACATCATTATCTAATTCAGAAAATAACCAAACTTTAGACTGACATCCTTTTATTAAATTCTCATCTAATTTATGTGCATCATCAATAATTGGTAAAGATTTCCCTAGCTCTATAATGTACTCATAGCGTTCCATCCAATCATCAAACATAGAAAACTCATCAATAATTTCTTCTTGTATTTCTTTGATAGTCATTTTTAAAACTTATTTTTGCCTTTTTTAAAACGCATTTTTATAAAATGCAAAATTACGTATAAAATCTAAGAAATGAGTAAATTATTAGCAGTTGGTACAGTAGCTTTTGATGCAATTGAAACCCCTTTTGGGAAAACTGATAAAATATTGGGGGGTTCTGGAACCTATGTAGGTCTAGCTGCAAGTCAGTTTGGAGTAAAAACAGGCGTTGTTTCTGTAGTTGGTGGAGATTTTCCATCTTCTTATCTAGAAATGATGAATTCTAAAGGAATTAATACTGATGGAATTGAAGTAGACAAAGAAGGTAAAACTTTTTTCTGGAGTGGTAAATATCATAATGATATGAACTCTAGAGATACCTTAATTACAGAATTAAATGTATTAGAAACATTTACACCTGTTGTACCAGAAAACTTTAAAGACGCAGGTATTGTTATGTTAGGAAACTTACATCCGTTAACTCAAGCCTCTGTTATAGACCAAATGTCTGAAAGACCAAAATTAGTAGTATTAGATACTATGAATTTTTGGATGGATATTGCTTTAGATGATTTACATACTGTTTTAAAAAGAGTAGATGTAATTACTATTAATGATGAAGAAGCACGTCAATTATCTGGAGAATATTCTTTAGTAAATGCTGCTAAAAAGATTCATGAAATGGGACCAAAATACGTGGTTATTAAAAAAGGAGAACATGGCGCATTATTATTTAATGAAGGAAACATGTTTTATGCACCAGCATTACCTTTAGCAGAAGTATTTGATCCTACAGGAGCAGGAGACACATTTGCTGGTGGTTTTTGTGGTTATTTAGCTAAAACAGAAGACATTTCATTTAACAACATGAAAAATGCAATTATATATGGTTCTAACTTAGCTTCTTTCTGTGTAGAAAAGTTTGGTACAGAACGTATGCAAGAGCTTACTGCAAAAGAAGTTAAAAAGCGATTACAAGCTTTTAAAGAATTAACACAATTTGATATAGAAATATCTTAATTTTAATCCGCGGTTTTTGCTGCGGATTTTTTTTTACAACAACACAACAAAAAAACCATAAATACCAATGAGTGATGCTATTAAACATGAATGTGGAATTGCACTTGTTAGATTAAAGAAACCGTTACAATTTTATAAAGACAAATACGGTTCTGCTTTCTACGGAATTAATAAAATGTATTTATTAATGGAAAAACAGCACAATCGCGGACAAGATGGTGCCGGTTTTGCTAGTGTAAAATTTAATGTAGCTCCAGGTACAAGATATATTAGTAGAGTTCGTTCTAACCAATCGCAACCTATACAAGACGTGTTTGCTCAAATTAACGAGCGTTTAAATGGTGTTTTAGAACAAAACCCAGATAAAAAAGACGATGTTGCTTGGCAAGAAGAAAACATGCCTTATGTTGGTAATTTGTTTTTAGGACACGTACGTTACGGAACTTTTGGTAAAAATAGCATAGAAAGCGTACATCCGTTTTTACGCCAAAGTAACTGGAAACACAAAAATTTAATAGTTGCGGGTAACTTTAACATGACCAATTCTAATCAAATATTAGAAGAATTAATTGAGTTAGGGCAACACCCAAAAGAATTTACAGATACGGTAACTGTAATGGAAAAAATTGGTCATTTCTTAGAAGATGAAGTTGGCAAATTATACCAAGAAGCAAAGAAAAAAGGATTTAATAAAAAAGATGCTTCACCCTATATTGAAGAAAATTTAAAGCTTAAAAAAGTATTAAAAAGATCTTCTAGAAACTGGGATGGTGGTTACGCCATGGCTGGTATAGTTGGGCATGGAGATGCTTTTGTATTAAGAGATCCAAACGGAATTAGACCTACCTATTTTTACGAAGATGATGAAGTTGTTGTAGTTGCTTCAGAAAGACCTGTTATTCAAACAGTATTCAATGTAAAAATTGACGAGGTACAAGAATTAGAAAGAGGGCATGCTTTAATCATTAAAAAAAGTGGAAAAACTTCGATAAAATTAGTCAACGAACCTAAAGAAAATTTAGCATGTTCTTTTGAGCGTATTTACTTCTCTAGAGGAAGTGATGCTTCTATTTATGAAGAGCGTAAAAACTTAGGAAAATATGTTTTTCCGGAAGTTCTAAAATCTATAGATAACGATATTTCTAACACTGTTTTTTCTTTTATTCCTAATACAGCAGAAACTTCATTCTACGGAATGACAGAAGCTGCAGAAGACTTTTTAAATCAGCAAAAAACAGCAAAAATTTTAGCAGGGGTTGGTAAGTTATCAGCCGAAAAAGTTACAGAAATATTATCTGCAAGACCTCGTTTCGAAAAAATAGCCATTAAAGACGCCAAACTAAGAACTTTTATTGCAGACGATAGCAGTAGAGATGACTTGGTAGAACATGTATATGACATTACTTATGGTGTAGTAAAACCAACAGACAATCTTGTAATTATAGATGATAGTATTGTTAGAGGTACTACTTTAAAGAAAAGTATTATTAGAATTTTAGACAGACTAAGCCCTAAAAAAATAGTAGTAGTTTCTTCTGCTCCACAAATTCGTTACCCAGATTGTTACGGAATAGACATGGCAAAAATTGATGGTTTTATTGCTTTTAATGCAGCTTTAGAGTTATTAAAAGACACCAATCAATATCATATTGTAGACGAAGTTTACAAAAAATGTAAAGCGCAACAATCTAAATCTGATACCGAAATTATAAACTATGTAAAAGGAATTTACACCCCCTTTACTGCCGAAGAAATTTCTGCAAAAATTGCAGAAATGTTAAAAACAGAAGATATTAAAGCTGAAGTTGAAGTTATTTATCAAACGATAGAAGGCTTGCATAAAGCTTGCCCAGATAATCTAGGTGATTGGTATTTTACCGGTAATTATCCTACTCCAGGAGGAATGAGAGTTGTAAACCAAGCTTACATTAACTTTTACGAAGGAAACAACGAAAGAGCGTATTAACTACACTTTTTTATTACCGTATATTCTATATTTCTAGTTTTCCTTTTATTTAACAACTTACACCAATAGATCTACAAATTAATTTGTAGATCTATTATCACTATTTAAAATAAAAAAAAAATATTTTTGCTACATTATTAAAGAAATTAAACAGTTATGTTAAAACACTCCCTAAATATGTTTTTTCTAAAATCACTACCTTTTATTTTTATATTACTAAGTGTGAGTTCTTTTGCCCAAAAAGGTCCTGGAGGAGTTGGTGACAGTAGTAATAATGGCCTTTGGTTAAGGGCTGATAGTTTTTCTTCTTACGGTTCTGTTAGTTCTTGGAAAGACACTTCTGGCAACAATAACAATGCAGGTCAAACAGCACCTACAAAGCAACCAATCAGCCATTCTACTAGTAATTTAAATGGAATGCCAATTGTACGTTTTGATGGAGCATCTGGTGTTACAAACGGTGATGAAATGGCAGTACCTGATGCCGATATATTAGATGGTACCGCAGGTATTTCTTATTTTGTTGCACTAAGACCTAATAATTTAAACGCTAGTCCAAGAGGTATTTTAGGCAAGAGGATAAGCTCTGGAAATACATATAATTATTCTTATACTTGGTTTTTTTGGCAAACACCCCAAAATTTATACGTGGACCTTCAGACTCAAGATGATCGTTTTTATACTAACGAAACGTTTTCCAATAACATTAACTATATTTTATCTTATACTTTTGATGGTAGTCTAGTTTCAAGCGAACGAAGTAAGATTTATAATGAAATGAACTTAATAAGAACATCTAATGAAACTAGTACAATGATAGAAAACAGTAACCAACCTTTAGCAATAGCTGCTTTAAATGTTGGTTATGGCACATATTTGGGAGCGGATTTCGCAGAAATTATACATTATAATTATACAGTTACTGAAGTAGAAAGAATTATAATAAACAATTACCTATCTGCTAAATACAACATAACTTTAACTAATAATGATTTTTATGATGAGGATACTACAGGAGAAAATTTCGATTTTAAAGTAGCCGGTATTGGACAAGCATCAGATGGCTCTAACCACACAGACTCTCAAGGATCCGGTATTATCAGAATAAATACACCATCAGCATTGTCTAATGATACCTTTTTATTTTGGGGAGAAGATGTTAAAAATGCAAATTATAACTTTTCTTCGTCCGCTGCTACAAACTATAATGAAAGATTAGACACTAAATGGAGAGTTAGTAAACGTAATAATTTAGGTACAGTAACTTTATCTTTAAAAGCATCAGATATTACTTTTAATTCTCCTGATGGATGTAACGCTTTAAAATTAATAGTTAGTAATTCATCTACCTTTGCAACAAAAACAAGTTATGATTTAGTATTATCTGGTGGAGTCTACACCGCAACCGGAGTTACCTTCAATGATAATGATTACTTCACTTTAGAGTATAAGGACTTAATTGTTTTAGATGGCACAACATTTTATAATGGCGCCGGAACTTCTAACGCTCCAAATACTACAGATGGTTGTTATAAGTTATTAGTAAAGAATACAGCAACAGGTAGTCTAACGTTAACAGAAAATGCAAATGTAAGAGAAGTAGAAGTTGAGACTGGCGGAATTTTAAGCACAGCTTCAAATATTTTACTACAAGTAACAAATGGTATTCAGAATAACGGAGATATTAGATTAGTTGGTAATTCTCAACTAATACAAACACATGGTGGTACAAATCTTAATACAGGATCCGGAAACCTTTATGTAGATCAAAAAGCAAATACTTCTAACTTTTATCAGTCTGGTTATTGGTCTTCACCTGTAAGAAAAGCAGGAACAGCAATAGGAATAGATTTTGCCATTAATGATGTATTAAAAGACGGTTCTGTTGCAACCGCATCAACCTCTTCAGTTGGAGAAGCTGTTGATATTGATTTTATTGTGGGATATGATGGAGATGCATCTTCTTCACCCATTAAGATTAGCAAAAGATGGTTGGCTAAACTAATTGACGCACCTGATTGGACAAGGTACCTAGACCCTACATCTGCAGTTTTAAAACCAACCTACGGTTGGAATATGAAAAGTGTTGGAGCAACTTTTACCTTTAAAGGACTACCTAATGATGGTACTTACACGTCTACAATTACCAAAGATAATTATAGTTTATTGGGTAATCCCTATCCTTCTGCATTAGATTCTGAAGCTTTTATAGCAGATAATTTATCTGCCATCAATGGTACTTTGTACTTGTATAATAGCGCAAGTGACAATACTCATGTAAGAGGCAGTTATACCGGTACTTACACAACCATTGTGTCTAGAGTTACTATTGGAGGCGGAATATATCTGCCGATTGGACAAGCATTTTTTGTTACAAGAGAAGCAGATGGTTCTGGTACAGTAACATTTCAAAACTCACAAAGAACTATAACAGACGTTAGTGATACTGCTTCAATATTAGCTAAAAGCAATCAAAAGAATAAGTATAAAAGTGAATATAGTTTCCCTTTATTAAGACTAGGTTTTAGCGTTGAAATTGATAGTGACTTTACATATAAAAGACAACTAGCAGTTGCTTTTAGAAACCTTACACAAGGTTACGAAAATGGTTTTGATGGAGAAATGTTTGACCAAAAACCAAGTGATTTAGGCTTGATAGTTAAAGATAGAGAGCTTCCTTTTGTAATATCTACCGTAGAGGAATTTAATAATGAAATAGAAATTCCTTTAATCTTAGTATTAGATAAAAACAGAAAAGTGACTTTTAATATAGATGCTCTAGAAAATTTTGATGAGGCTTCTATCTTTTTAAATGACCGTTTAGAAAATAAATTCTATAATTTATCTGAAGAAAAAGTTGTTTTAGATTTAATTCAAGGAACCTATTCTAACCGTTTTTTTATCACCTTTAAAAAGGAAACGTTATCTCTTAATGACGATGTCTTTAATGAAAATTTTAACGTGTATCAAAATGATATTTCTAAAGAACTTGTCATAAATAATTTAGGAGAACAAACCATAAATAGAATAACTTTATACTCTTTAACAGGTAAAAAAATACTTAAATTAGAAAAAGACGTATTATTGAATAACGAAATAAGAATTAAAACGAATAAGATTTCAACTTCCCTGTATGTCATTAAAATTAAAACGGAACAAGGTGTTACTTCCAAAAAAGTATTTATTAGATAAGTAAAGCACTAAAAATTAGAATTATAAAAAAGCATCCTAAAATTTTGGATGCTTTTTTTTTGTATTACAAGTAGTTTGTCTTTAACATATAATTAAGATTGCTATTTTTTTAGATTCCTTAACTTCGAAACCAATTCAAACAACATTTTAATGATGTCAAAAAAATTACTTACTAAATTATTTTTAGTTGCTTTTGTTTTTGGTTTTACAATCCAAACAGAAGCCCAATTTTGGAAGAAAAAAAAGGACGAAACTCCTAAAGAAGCTCCAAAAAAGAAACCCGAAAAAGGAGACTTACAACCTTATAACAAAGTAGTAACCAAAGACTTTACAACGGACGAGGGTTTATTTAAAGTTCATTCAAAAGACAATACATATCTTTTTGAAATACCAGATTCCCTTTTAACAAGAGAAATGTTAATGGTTACAAGAATTGCAAAAACTGCAACTGGTATTGGTTTTGGTGGCGGAAAAACCAACACACAAGTTTTACGTTGGGAGAAGAAAAAAAAACAAATACTCTTAAGAATTGTTTCTTATGACATCGTTGCAGACACTATTTTACCTGTTCATGAAGCTGTTGTTAATTCTAACTTAGAACCTATACTATTTTCTTTTCCTATAAAAGCAATTAGTAAAGATTCTACTGCAACAGTTATAGATGCTACTGCCCTATTTTCTGCAGATATAAAACCCTTAGGTCTTCCTGGGTTTTACAGAAAAACATATGGGGTTACAAGAATGGATAAAGATCGTTCTTATATAGAACGAGTAAGTAGTTACCCACAAAATATAGAAATTAGACATGTAAAAACATATTTTGCAAGTAAGGCACCTTCTAATAATGCCCTAGGTTCTATTACCTTAGAAATGAGTAATTCAATGGTTTTGCTACCAAAGGTTCCTATGAAACGTAGATATTTTGATGAACGTGTAGGTTGGTTTGCACGCGGACAAACAGATTATGGTTTGGAAGCTCAAAAAAGTAAAACGGTTACTTATTTAGACAGATATCGTTTAGAAGTAAAAGATGAAGATATCGAAAAATTTAAAAGAGGAGAATTAGTAGAACCTAAAAAACAAATTATTTACTACGTAGACAGAGCAACTCCAGAAGAGTGGGTTCCTTATATTATACAAGGAGTAAATGATTGGCAAGTTGCTTTTGAAGCAGCAGGTTTTAAAAATGCAATTGTAGGTAAAAGAGCACCTAGTAAAGAAGAAGACCCAGAGTATAGCCCAGAAGATATTCGTTATTCTGTAATTAGATATTTAGCATCACCTATTCCTAATGCAAACGGTCCTCATGTTAGTGATCCTCGTTCTGGAGAAATTTTAGAATCAGATATTAACTGGTATCATAATGTAATGTCTTTATTACACAATTGGTTCTTTATTCAAACTGCAGCGATTAATCCCGATGCAAGAGGAAACAATTTTAAAACAAAAACCATGGGAGAATTAATCAAATTTGTGTCTTCTCATGAGCTAGGGCACACGTTAGGTTTACCACACAACATGGGGAGCTCTACTGCATATCCTGTAGATTCTTTACGCTCTGCATCTTTCACTAAAAAATACGGAACAGCTCCATCAATTATGGATTATGCTCGTTTTAATTATGTGGCACAACCAGAAGATAAAGGTGTTGCTTTAATGCCAAATATTGGTGTGTATGATAAATATGCTATTTCTTGGGGATATAGACCAATTCTTGATAAAACTGCTAAAGAAGAAAAACCAATTTTAGATGCTTGGATTTTAAAACATGCGGGAGACCCAATGTACAGATTCGGACATCAACAAGCTACAGGTGTTGTAGACCCAAGCTCTCAAACGGAAGATTTAGGAGACAATGCTATGAAAGCTTCTATGTACGGTATTAAAAACTTACAAAGAATTTTACCGAGATTAGAAGAATGGACTTCTGAAAAAGGTGAAAATTATGATGAATTATCTACGATGTACGGACAAGTTTTAAGTCAGTTTAATAGATATATGGGGCATGTAACAGCCAATGTTGGTGGTGTTTATGAAAACTTTAAAACTACCGACCAAGAAGGTGCTGTTTACACGTGTGTAGACAAAGCAACTCAAAAAGAAGCTTTACAATTTGTAATTGATGAATTATTTAAAACACCTACTTGGATGCTAGATAAAAATATTTTTAACAAAACCGAATTTTCTGGTTCTGTAGAAAGAGTGCGTGGTTTACAAGCTAAGACTTTAAATAATATATTAGATGCTGGAAGAATGGCTCGTATGATAGAAAATGAAACTTCTAATGGTACTAGTGCTTATTCATTAATTAATATGATGAGCGATTTAAGAAAAGGAGTTTGGAGCGAAATCTATGCTGGTAAATCTATTGATACCTATAGAAGAAACTTACAAAGAGCATATTTAGATCGGTTAGATTATTTATTAAATAAAGCAACTGACCAAAAAGGTTATAATAGCGGTTATAGAAAAAGTACTGGTATTACTATCAATCAATCTGATGTAAAATCTTTAGCAAGAGGCGAGTTGAAACGTTTACAACGTGATGCAAAATCTGCTTCTAACAGAGGGAACACTTTAACACGCTACCACTTGCAAGATGTTGTAGACAGAATTGATACTATTTTAGATCCTAAATAATTTAAAATATTCATCACATAGAATTATAAAACCTCATCAAATTTGATGAGGTTTTTGTTTAAACTAAAGTTCTAAATAAGTCATCCGATACGGGAAATTCAAAAATTCTAAAACTCAAAATCTTTTACATCTTTAGTTTTTTTTGAGGGCCTAGCTCAAACAAGTGGTACCATAAACAAGGTATCGCTGCAATACCAAAGAAACTTATTTGCTTTATCACTTTTTATAATAAACGCATTAAAAAGTATTCTATATTTGCAGCACAATATTTTTTATGAGTCAAACTCTTTTATCATCTCCTTTACAAGGCTTTACAGATTACAAATTTAGAAATGCTTTCAATCATTTTTTTGGTGGAATAGACACTTTTTATTCGCCTTATATCCGTTTAAACGGAAAATTAGTGATTAAAAATTCTTACAAAAAAGACATTCAATTAGATAACAATAATGAGTTAGAAGTAATTCCGCAAATTATTACCAATGATGTAGATGAATTTCTATTTGTTTCTAAATATGTAAGAGAATTAGGTTATAAAGAATTAAACTGGAATTTAGGCTGCCCCTACCCGATGGTTACCAAACGTGGTATGGGTTCTGGACTAATTGCCGATCCAGAAAAAATAAATAGCATTCTTCATAAAATTCATAATGAATCTGACATTTTAGTTTCAATGAAAATGAGAATGGGGTATGATACGCCAGAAGAAATATTGGAGACTTTACCTGTTTTAGATAAATATCCGCTAAAAAACATTGCCATTCACGCAAGAATAGGAAAACAATTATACAAAGGCGGAACAGATTTAGATTCTTTTCAGAAATGTGTAGACAATACAAAGCACAAATTGTATTATAATGGTGATATAACTTCTGTAGCCACATTTAAAAAACTACAAGAACGTTTTCCATCCATAGATCATTGGATGATTGGTAGAGGCTTAATTGCAGATCCTTTTTTACCAAGTATGATAAAAAACGACACCACAGAATACCCTAAAAATAGATACGATCTTTTTAACGAATTTCATGATCGAATTTTCACAGAATATGATGCTGCGCTTTCTGGACCAACACCTATTAAAATGAAAATGCTAGGTTTTTGGGAATACTTTTCTCAGAGCTTTTCCAATCCTCAAAAGACTTTTAAAAAGATTAAAAAAGCAGGAAATTCAAAAAAATATGAAATTGCTGTTAAAGAAATTATTAAAGAAGCTAAAAATGGCTAATTAAATTCGGCATTGCGAGGTACGAAGCAATCAGCTTGATCTATTAGCCGCTTGTTTCGTATACTCGAAATGAGATTCCTCTTCGTCCCTCATTCGGAATGACATCCGTTTTAAAATTGACTTTTCTAATTAATAAAGCGATCCTCCAATAACAGATAATAGTGCTATTTTAACTACAGATTGCTTCGTAAACTTTCTATGTAAAGTTATTCAGTTTCACTAGGGTTTTCTTTATTAAAATCGCTAACAACAGTTGCAATTACAGTATCTATTCGTTCTTTATCAATATCGTATTTTGGGTTTAAACCTTTTTTCTCTGGAAAAGTTTCTATAGTAACCGTAGTAGAAGGAAAAGCAAAATCTACCCCTAATTCTTTCGCTAATTTTACGATTGCTATATGCAATCTGTGTTTAGAAGACTGCTCTACTCCCCAAGTTAAACTTTTAAAATACACATTTACCATAATCAATAAAGCAGAATCTCCAAAACCTGTAAACTCTACATTATAAGAGTCAGAACGAGTCTCTGGATGTGCAATAATAATTTCCCTTACACCCTTTACAAAAGCTTCTATTAATTCTGGAGGTGTATCATAACGCAAACCTAAGTTTGTATTGTAACGTCTAAATAAACGCAAGCCTTTATTATTGATCACCAATTCAGACAATCTACTATTTGGTATTTGATAAATAGAAGTATCTGCTGCACGTACTTGTGTAGACCTAAACCCTACTCTTTCTACAGTACCCACAACTTCACCTGCTTCAATCCAATCATCTATATGAAAAGGTTTATCAAGAAAAATCATAATGGTACCAATTAGGTTTTTTACAGTGTCTTGAGAAGCCAACGCAAATGCCAAACCTCCAATAGTTGCACCAGCAATCATTGTTGTAGTATCTACACCAAAAAGAACTAATAATTTTAATACACCAGCTACAAGAACCAAACCTGTTAAGAAACTATGTAAAATAGGTACTAATTGATCATCTAATCTACCATGAGTTCTCTCAGTAAACTCTGCATAAATACGCATTACAACTTGCACTAATTTTAAGAAAACATAAATCCAGAAAACTGTTTCTGCAATATTTAAAGCTAAAAACACCCATGTATTTGTGGTTAACCCAAATTGTAAGGATGGAAAAACTTTATCTATAAAGGTTAACGTAACCAATAAACTTATTGGATGCGCCAATTTCTTAATCACTTTATTAACTTCAAAATTAGTGTTTTTGGTAATTTGATGTTGTAATTTTAGTAGTAGAAAAAAAGCGAATCTCTTTGCTATTAAAAAAATAAAATACCCTAGAACAAGCATTAATAACAAACCTGCTATTTGCCAAAGCTCTAAACCTACTATTTTTTTTCGTCCAGAAACAGGAATTAATTTCTGTAATTTTTGAATATACCAAGGGTACACCTCTTTGTATAAACTTTCTATTTTTGTTATTGTTTCTGTTGAGTAATACCAATTATTACCTATTTTTTCTACATAAATCTGAGGCATCCTTTCAGGAAAAATTACATATTTAGAATAAGAAGAATACCCTACAGTATCTTTATAATTAGGACTAGTAGGAATCTTGTTCATATCTACATATAAACCTTTACCATCTAAAACTTGTTTTATTTTAATTGCTTTTTCAACTGCTTTCTCTTTAGAGAATCCTAAAATAGTTTTCGCAGCTTTTTCAGGCTCGTAAGAATCTGATTGTAAAAAATATAAATGTGTATAAATGGTAGCGTGAGGGTTACTCAAATCTACACGAATACTATCTTGTGCTATGGTAAATGTTGGTAATAAAAAAAGGAGCCACAAAAATTTTTTCATCTTTTTTTCTTAAAATTGTGTTAAACAGAAATACAAATTTAAACCTTTTCCTTTTTTAAGTGTCAAAGATGTGTAATTATTAAATAACAAAACAAAAAAAATGAAAAACATAGTAACTATTTTAGTATTTGTATTAGCTTTTACATTTACTGCGCAAGCGCAAAAAAAAGGAGGAAAACCTTCTGCTGAAAAGATGCTTAAAAAAATAACAAAAGATTTAAGTTTATCAGAAGATCAACAAAGTAAAATTAAACCTTTATTAGAAGGACAAATGGCTGATAGAAAAGCTGCGATGGAAAAAAGAAAAGCCACACAAGAGTCTGGAGAAAAACCTAGTAAAGAAGAGCGCAAACAATTAAATGCTGATAGAAAAGAAAAAGCTGCTGCTTTCAATACTGAAATGGCAAGTATTCTAGACAAAGATCAATTTGCTAAGTTTGAAGCAATGGCTAAGGAGAAAAAAGGAGATGTTAAAAATAGAGTTAAAAAACAAAAAAATTAAAAATTTTATGTAACTAGTTTTGGGTTGATTAGTTTATTAAAAAACTCGGTTTCTTTATTGAAACCGAGTTTTTGCTTTTTAAACACTTTTTATCTGTTAAATACTTGTTAAACAAAAAATTACATTAAACCTTTTTATTTATAAACAGTCAAAGAAATATAAAACAAAACATTAAATTTATATAGATATGAAAAAATTAGCAAGCATCTTAGTATTCGTTTTTGCAGTAACATTTACTACACAAGCACAGAAAAAAAGACAAGGAAACGGAGAAAGAATCTCTAAATTATCAATAGAACAACATGCTTCTTTAGCTGTTAAAAAAATGTCACTAACTTTAGATTTATCTAAAAATCAACAAGAGCAAATTAAACCTCTTTTGATGGCTCAAATGGCAGAAAGAAAAGCGTCTATGGCAAAAAGAAAAGCGAATAGAACAGCCAACAAAAGACCAACAGCAGATGAAATGTATGCTATGCAAAACAAGCAATTAGATAATAAGATTACCATGAAAAATCGTATGAAAGACATTTTAGATAAAGAACAACTGGTAAAATTTGAAGAAATGCAAAAAGCCAGAGGTAAAATGGCGATGAATAATAGAAAAGGATCAAAAAATAATAAAGGGAATAAAAAAGGAAATAAAACTCAACAAGGAAAGTAAACTAGTTTTGGTTGATTAGTTGATTGAAAAAACCCGATTTCTTAATTGAAATCGGGTTTTTGTGTATATAACGAATTGGTGTTTTGCGTTAGGGATTGAACGGTCTGTTTGAGCTCTTTTTTGTGTTTACAAAAAAAGCGAGTAGTGAAAGCCCGACCTTGAGTAACGCCCAAAATTTACTCTTTAAACCAACTTGAGTATTTTACATAATTGTTAGCAATTCTATCTATCTCACCAGAAATTAATTCTTGAGAAATATCTTTTACTTTTTTAGCAGGAACTCCAGCATAAATACTTCCACTTTTTACGTGCGTATTTTTAG
This sequence comes from Polaribacter sp. Z014, assembly GCF_023555435.1. Classification (NCBI taxonomy): domain Bacteria; kingdom Pseudomonadati; phylum Bacteroidota; class Flavobacteriia; order Flavobacteriales; family Flavobacteriaceae; genus Polaribacter; species Polaribacter sp. Z014. The sequence goes on along the minus strand of NZ_JALCZP010000011.1, from coordinate 63,095 downwards.
TGACTACTGCTCCTGCAGCAATAATTGAGTTAGATTCTACCACACAATCGTCCATAATAATGGAGCCCATACCCACCAAAACATTGTCGTGAATTGTACAACCATGTACCATGGCATTGTGCCCAATGGAAACGTTATTACCTATTGTTGTAGGCGATTTTTGATATGTTGCGTGTATAACTGCCCCATCTTGAATGTTGACTTTATTACCAATTTTTATATAATGCACATCGCCACGAATTACTGCATTAAACCAAATACTACATTCTTTACCTAGAGAAACATCGCCAACAATAGTTGCGTTTTCTGCTACATAACAATCTTCTGGTATTTGTGGGTGTTTTCCTTGTACGGATTTTATTAGTGCCATTTTTTAAGTTCTAAAATTGAACTATAAATTTACTTAAAATATGACAATAAATTTCCTTTTTGAGAGGCAGAAACTAAAATTTCTTTTCCGTTAGAAACAATTACGCTTCCTCCTTTTCCTTTTTTATATTTGGTAATGGCATTTACATTTACCAAATACGATTTATGAATTCTTGCAAACGTATATTCGGTTAATGCCTCTTCGAAATACTTTAGGGTTTTACTTACTAATTTCTTTGAGTTTGCTAAGTGAATTTCTGTATAATTATCGTCTGCCTTACAAAAAACAATATCGTTTATGTCTAAAACTTCAAAACCGTCTTGTTGCGGAATGGTTATTTTACCCGTTGCCGAATTTTTTTTTGGAGCTAATATTTGATTTTGTAGCTGGTTTTCTTTTTCCTTAATTTCGGTAACAATATTTACTGCTTTTATAAGTTCGTCTATAGAAATTGGTTTTAACAGGTAATAACTTGCGTGACTATTTAAGGCTTCTATTGCATAATGATCGTACGCGGTTACAAAAACGGTTTCAAAAGTTCTGTTTTCTACTTTTTCTAATAAATCGAACGCGTTACCAAAAGGCATTTCTACATCTAAAAACACCAAATCTAATTCGTGCTCTTTAATTAATTTGTAACCATCATCAATATTACTTGCTTCGCCCAACAACTGAACATTAGGGCAGTATTTACCAATATAATTTCGCAGAATATCTCTACTTATTTGTTCGTCTTCTACAATAATTGCTTTTAATTTCATAGACTTATTTATTTTTTTTGAAGCTATTTCCTGCTTTCCGCACTCGCTTTTTTAATTCTGAAAAAGAATTAAAAAGAGCTCAAACAATTGCTTCAATCAGGGCTAAACTTATTTGCCAACTTTTTTAATATTAATAAATTAAAGAATAATTAGCAGCCAATTATAGATTCCTGCCTACGCAAAAATGACAAACTATTCTCAATCTATATCTTATTTCTTGATTAAAGAAGTAAATCTTATTTAGCTAAAAACTGTAATTGAGTACTGTTTTACTGTTACTGAAAACTGCGACTGACTACTTCTTTTTCAATAACAACTCAACCTTAGTTCCTTCTCCGTTTTCTAAAACATTAGAAACAACCACAGAAATTCTGTCTTTATACATATCATTTAAAATAGCAATTCTATTTTTTATGTTATTCATTCCTTTTGATTGCTGTTTCAGTTGATTTTTGGTCTTTAATTCTTGTGATCTCTTTCTTCCTATTCCGTTATCTTTTATGATAACCGAAACCGTTTCATTGTCTTTTTTAGCAAATGAAACCTCTAAACTCCCAACGTCTTTTCTGTATCTTAATCCATGCCAAATGGCATTTTCTATATAAGGTTGCAACAACATAGGCGGAATAGAAAATTGTTCTAAATTGATGTTTTCATCTACAGAGATTTGATACTCGAATTTTTCCTTAAAACGATTATGCTCTAACTTTACATACAATTCTAGTAATTCTATTTCTTTTGTTAAAGGAATAAAATCTTCATCAGAATTTTCTAAAACGGCACGCATTAAAGCCGAAAATTCTGATAAATAGCGGTTGGCATTCCGTTCGTCATTTACCGCAATAAAACTGTTAACAGAATTTAAGGCATTAAAAATAAAATGAGGATTCATTTGAGAGCGCATCGATTTTAATGCCAATAAATTATTTGCTAATTTTTGTTGTTTGATATTTCTAAACATAAAATACGCCAACAAACTCATCAATAAAAAACCACCTATTAAACTATAAATAATTAATCGTTGTCTTTGATTACTTTCTTCGGATAATTTTTGATCTATATACGCCAAACTAATTTTACTTTCTGCCAATTCTTTGTCTTTTTCTAAACTAGAAATTCGGTTTTGATTGTCGGAAATTTTCTTAGAAAAACGTTTTACTTGCTGAATTTCTTGTTCTTTTTGTATGTAAGATTCATCTACTAATTGTACATAATCTTGGTAGCTTTTTAATGCTTTATCATAGTCACCAACCGTTGCATACACTTCAGATAATTTTCTAGTAGCATCTTTTTCTATGGTAATATCCTTTTTTTCATCCGCATCTTTTTTACTTTTTTCTAAAAACGGAATCGCATTTTGATAGTCTTCTTTTAAAATATAGGCGTTACCAATTTTATAGTTTATTTTTTGAGAAGTAATAGAATCTGGTTCATAATTTAACTTTTTTTCTGATGTTTTGTTTTTCTCAGCTTTTAAAAGACTTTCTTTTCTTAATTTAATTTCATCATCAAATTGATTTGATTTATTATAAAAATCGGCTACTTTTTCTTCTTCTTCTAAAGCTCTATTTACATTTTCTTTTGTAGCTAGATCTAACGAGTTTTTAAACTGAATATTTGCTTGAGTTATATTTCCTTCGGATGCAAAAACAGTTGCCAACTTAGAGTTTAAATCGGTGATTTTTGGAGTTACTAAGTTTTTTTTAGCAACATTTAAAGATTGCTGATAATACTTTTTTGCCTTTGAATATTTTTTCAATGAAAAAACAACATCTCCCAAACCTTCTAAAACAAGAATCCGTTCATAGTTACTCAGTTTTTGCTTTTCTAATTCAGCGTATGTTTTTTTACTTTCACCAAAATCTTTTAATAAAAACTGAGCATTTGCCAATGCGATCTTTGTTGCCGTATTTTCTTTTATCTGAATAGAAAGTTTGTAATTATTTACAGCTAAATCATATTGTTTCCAATACAAATAAATATCTGCTAGTGTTTTATAAGAAACTGAATTCCGTTGCTTAGATTCCTTATTTTGTAACGTTTTTTCTACAAAAGACAAACTTAGATCGATGTCTTTTTTCTTATAAAAATTAGCTGAATCTAAATATTGATGATAATAATCTGGTGCCTTTATCGATTTCTCTTTTCGAGAACTTTTACTCATAATAAGCTCTCTTTCTGACTCCAAACCTTCTACCAAAATTTTTATTTCTTCATCCGATTTTATCGTATAATAAACCGTTTCAAAATCCGGATTCGAAACTCTTAGTTGGTCTCCTACTCTAGCTTTAATTAAATAACAACTTCTAACTTCATCATAATTAAAATACTTTCCGCTTACAAAAACCTCTGCATTTTTAATATAGTCTCCAGAATCTTTATTTTCTACAACAACCTTTACATCGAATTGATTGGTTTGGAAATCTGTATTTATTTCTTGTGCAGAAACAGCTACAAATAAGCAGATAAAAAGTCCCGTTATGTAATTTTTTAAAATCATTCTGTTATTTAATACTGTAAACATACACACAAAAAAGCATCCAAAAAAATGGGAATTCCTTTAATATGTCCATTTTCTCAATTAAAAATAAAGTGTTACTCAATTTGTATTCTCATTCACTCAATCAAAAGGAGGTTTCACTCATTATCGGTTTTATAAGAAGAAAGTTGGTGTTAATATTGACCTATCAAACGCAACCAACCTTTTAATCATTTATAAAACCTAAAAACAATCTATTATGAAAAATTCAGTATTAAAAGTCGTATCAGTGCTACTCTTATTTGTAACCACAAATTATTTTGCAACAGACAAACCATCAACAGAAAAAGTAGAAAAGCAAACCATTAAAGTTGCATTATTGCTAGACACCAGTAGCAGTATGGATGGATTGATAAACCAAGCAAAAGCACAACTTTGGGAAATTGTAAACGAGCTTTCTTATGCTAAATATGGCGTTCAGAAACCTAATTTAGAAATTGCTTTGTATGAATATGGTAATTCTAGATTATCCTCTAGAGAAGGGTATATAAAACAAGTACTACAGTTTAGTAACGATTTAGATGAAATTTCTGAAAAACTTTTCTCTTTAACCACAAATGGCGGAAACGAGTTTTGCGGACAAGTAATAAAAACTTCTTTAAACGAGCTTTCTTGGGGCGAAAATAAAAACGATTTAAAGCTAATTTTTATTGCTGGTAACGAACCTTTTACACAAGGTAAAATTAATTACAAAGAAGCTATTACAGATGCAAAAGAAAAAAATGTAATTATCAATACCATTTTTTGTGGTAATTATTCAAACGGAATTTCTGGAATGTGGAAAGATGGTGCTGATATAGGTGGTGGCGATTATATGACAATAAATCAGGATAAAAAAATTGTACATATTGTAACTCCTTATGATGACGATATTCTTATTCTAAACAAAAGATTAAACAAAACCTATATTTATTATGGCAACAAAGGATATTCTAAATTTTCTTCTCAGAAAGAACAAGATATGAATGCGGAGTCTTTAGACGAAGTGGTTATTGTAAAAAGAGCAGTTAGTAAAAGTTCTCGTTTGTATGATAACTCTAGTTGGGATTTGGTAGATGCTGATAAAAAACAGCAAGTAGATTATAAAAACATCGAAAAGAAAAAACTACCTAAAGAATTACAAAATAAATCGGAATCTGAAATAAAAAGTTATGTAAAAACAAAAGCTAAAGAACGTACCGAAATTCAGCAAAAAATTAAAGAACTAGATGCCAAAAGAAGAAGTTTCATTACTAAAAAACAAAAAGAAGGTACCAAAAAAGATGAATTGAATAACGTTATGATAAATGCCATTAAGAGACAAGCTAAATCTAAAAATTATTCTTGGTAAAAGGTAATACTGTAGTTATTTAGCGGAGCCACACAGAGCATTCCACAGAGATTCACAGGAAAAAAACAATGACTTTCTCTGTGAATCTTTGTGTAATAATTATTTTGTTTAGTTTAACATAGAATTTTAGATAGTTATAGAAACCACCAAACCTTCATTACTCCTAACATTAAAAACAGTCTCGTCTTCAAAAATTAAATACTGTCCTTTTATTCCAACTAATTTACCTTTATAAGTTGGTGTTTTAATCAAGTTTAAACTTTTAGGCTTTTCCGGATATTTTATAACTGGAAAATTAATATGTGTTTCAGAATTATTTTCGATAAAGTATTCTTTTGCTTCTTCTGGTATAAATTCTTTTAATTTTTCTCGCCAAGCTACCAAATCCACATCTTCAATATCATTTTTTAGCATTTTACGCCAATTGGTTTTATCGGCCACATGGTCCTTTAAAACAACCTCGGTAATACCTGCTAAATATCTATTGGGAGCTTCCAAAATTTCAATAGCTTCATGCGCTCCTTGATCTATCCAACGTGTTGGCACTTGCGATTTTCTTGTTACACCCACTTTTACATTGCTAGAATTTGCCAAATACACAATATGTGGCTTTAATTGTACCGCTTGTTCATACGCTAAATCTCTATCTTCTATCCCTAAATGTGCTTTGCTTAATTCCGGCTTCATAATCCAATCTGCGGCACTCGGAATTTCAAAAAAACAAGATTTACAAAAACCTTGTCGATAAATTTTCTTTTCTAAACCACAGTTTAAACATTCATAAGTTACAAAATTGATGGTTATTTCTTTATTTATTAACTGATTCATGTTTATAAAATCAGTTTTCATATCTAAATAATACTGAATTTGTTCTGCATTTTCAGTCATCATTTTTTTTAAAACTCCTTGGTAAATCATCGCACAAATTTTAGTATTTTTAAACTTTGGTTTTAAAACAGTACTTGTTCTAAAATCCTTTAAAACAAACTTACGATTTTCTATGGCTTTTCAAATTATCAATTCTATAATTTCTTGGTTTTTAAAGAAACGAAAACATCAAATAGAGTTATTTTTAAAATATCCTATTGATGTTCAAAATGAATTACTTCTAAAGCTTGTAAATTCTGCAAAAAACACAGAAATTGGTGAAAAATATAACTATGCCAACATAAAAAACCATAGAGATTTCACTAAAAATGTTCCTATTCAGAAATATGAAACTTTTGAACCATTAATAGAACGTTGTAGAAAAGGCGAACAAAATTTATTCTGGCCAACAGATATTAAATGGTTTGCAAAAAGTAGCGGAACCACCAACGCAAAAAGTAAATTTATACCTGTTTCTGATGAAGCTTTAGAGTATTGCCATATGAAAGCCGGTAAAGATATGTTGTGTTTATACATTAATAATAATGAAGACACACAACTTTTTACAGGTAAAGGATTGCGCCTAGGCGGAAGTTCGGATGTTTACCAAGACAACAATTCTTATTTTGGAGATTTATCTGCAATTATTATAGAAAACATGCCTTTTTGGGCAGATTTTAGCTCTGCTCCTAGTCAAGAAGTGGCTTTAATGAGTGACTGGGAAACAAAAATGGATGCCATTATTGATGAAACTATCGATGAAGATATTACAAGTTTAGCAGGTGTACCAAGTTGGATGTTGGTACTGCTAAACCGTATTTTAGAAAGAACTGGAAAAGAGCATATCTTAGAAGTTTGGCCTAACTTAGAAGTGTATTTTCATGGAGGTGTAAATTTTAATCCTTACAGAGAACAATACAAAAAAATCATTCCAAAAAAGAATTTTAAATATTACGAAATTTACAATGCCTCAGAAGGTTTCTTTGCGATTCAAGATAGAAATAACTCCAAAGAATTATTGCTAATGTTAGATTACGGAATCTTTTATGAATTTATTCCGATGAGTTCATATAAAGGAGAAAATTCTAAAACTATAACACTTTCTGATGTTAAAAAAGACATCGATTACGCTTTAATTATTACTACAAACGGAGGCTTGTGGCGTTATTTAATTGGTGATACCATTCGTTTTACCTCTTTAGAACCTTATCGAATTAAAATTACGGGACGCACAAAACATTATATAAATGTTTTTGGGGAAGAACTAAATATAGAAAATGTTGAAGATGCCTTAAAGCTAGCCTGTGAAAAAACAACAGCTACTATTTCTGATTATACCGTAGGTCCCATTTTTATGGAAGGTAAAGAAAAAGGTGGACATGAATGGATTATAGAATTCAGTAAAAAACCAAAATCTATTGGTTATTTTTCTGAAATACTAGACAATGCATTAAAATCTATTAATTCAGATTATGAAGCTAAACGCTATTTAAATATGACTTTAATGGCTCCAAAAGTGCACCAAGTAGAAGATGGTTTATTTTATAGTTGGTTAAAACAAAAAAACAAACTAGGAGGCCAACATAAAGTACCTAGATTATCTAATACAAGAGATTTTGTAGAAGAATTATTAGTCTTAAAAAATTCTTAATATTATTTTTCATTCTTAGCTGATAGGCATGATTTTTGATGATTAAATCAAAAAAATATCTATACCTAAAAACATAAAATGATTAAAAAAATTACTTTTATTTTTTTCCTTTTGTTTCTAAACTTTACTGCAAGTTCCCAAATTCTTACTATTCTAAACAAAGAGACTAAAGAACAATTAGAGCAAGTAACCATATTTAACAAGTTAACCAATGACTACGTTACTACTAATGGAAAAGGACAAGCGGATATTAGTGATTTTGAAAGCGCTGAAAAATTAGAAATTCGATTTTTAGGTTTTAAAACACAATTTAGAAGTTATCAAGCTTTAAAGAAAAATAACTTTATAGTAAAACTTACTCCAACTATTTTAAAAATAGATGAAATTGTTATTTCAGCTACAAGATGGAAACAAAAAACATCTGATTTAGCCTCTAAAGTTAGTGTTATATCGCCAAAGGCAATACAATTAATGAACACACAAACGGCAGCAGACTTACTTACTGTTTCTGGTAAAGTTTTTATGCAAAAAAGTCAACAAGGAGGAGGAAGCCCAATGATAAGAGGTTTTGCAACCAACAGATTATTATATACGATTGATGGAGTTCGAATGAATAACGCCATTTTTAGAGCGGGTAATCTTCAAAATGTAATTTCTTTAGACCCTTTTGCTATTGCAGAAACCGAAATAATTTTTGGGCCAGGTTCTGTAATCTATGGCAGTGATGCTATTGGAGCAGTAATGAGTTTTAAAACTTTATCTCCAAGTTTATCTTTAGATGATGAAACTCTAATTACAGGAAATGCGTTTACCCGATTTTCTTCTGCAAATGAAGAAAAAACCTATCATGCCGATTTTAATTTAGGCTATAAAAAATGGGCATTTGTTACCAGTTTGAGCTATAATGATTATGGTGATTTAAAAATGGGTAGTAATGGTCCGGATGAATATTTAAGAAATGTATATGTAGAAAGGCAAAATAATGAAGATATTGTAATTACTAATAAAAATCCAAAAATTCAAACGCCTACTGGTTACACACAAACCAACTTGATGCAAAAAGTGAGGTTTAAACCAAGTGAAAAATGGAACTTCGAATATGGTTTTCATCTATCGGAAACTTCTAGTTATTCTAGATATGATAGACATTTAATGACTAAAGACGGAAATCCTAAATATGGAGAATGGAGCTACGGCCCACAAAAATGGATGATGAATAATTTTGAAATCAACAAAAAAGGAAATAGTACTTTTTATGATGATGTTACTTTAAGACTAACCTATCAAAAATTTGATGAAAGTAGAATAAGTAGAGATTTTAATGACGATCAAAGAGAAACAAGAACAGAAAGAGTAGATGCTTATTCTACTAACCTCGATTTCTTTAAAAGTTTAAATAGAAAAAGTAAATTATTTTACGGAGCAGAATATGTTTATAATGACGTAAACTCTACAGGAGTTAATACAGATATTTCTACTAATATTTCTCAAGCTGGACCAAGTAGATATCCAGATTCTAATTGGTCTTCTTTAGGTTTTTATGTTTCTAACCAATACAATCATTCTAAAAAATGGGTTTTACAATCTGGTTTGCGTTATAATTTTTACAGTTTAAATGCAACTTTCGATACTACTTTTTACGATTTTCCTTTTACAGATGCAAATATAAGTGATGGCGCTTTAACTGGTAGTTTAGGTTTGGTTTTTAGACCTGAAGATGATTGGTTATTAAGCACTAATTTCTCTACAGCTTTTCGCTCACCCAATGTAGATGACGTTGGTAAAGTTTTCGATTCGGAACCTGGTTCTGTTGTGGTACCAAACCCAGACTTAAAAGCAGAATATGCTTATAATATCGATGTTTCTGCAGTAAAAACATTTGGCGATTACTTAAAAATTGAACTTACCGGTTTTTATACTAATTTAAAAGATGCCATGGTACAAAGAGATTACACTTTAAATGGTGAAACTGAAATGATTTATGATGGTGAATTAAGTACAATACAAGCAATTCAAAATGCTGCTGTTGCCAATGTATATGGTTTTCAAACAGGCTTTGAGGCTGAATTAGGAAATGGAATTGGTTTATCTTCTACAATTAGTTATCAAAAAGGAGAAGAAGAATTAGACAACGGAGACACCAGTCCTTCTAGACATGCTGCTCCTTGGTTTGGTACCACTCGCCTTACGTATAACGCAAGTAAATTAAAAGCCCAATTATACGCAGATTATAGCGGCTCTGTTGCTTATGAAGATTTACCTGATAGTGAAAAAGCAAAAGATTATATCTACGCAATTGATAAAAACGGAAACCCATACTCTCCTTCTTATATAACATTAAACTTAAAAACGTCTTATAGATTTACTGATAATTTACTAATATCTACAGGATTAGAGAATATTACAGACAAGCGTTACAGACCTTATAGTTCTGGAATTGTTTCTCCCGGTAGAAATTTTGTAATTTCTTTAAAAGCTAATATTTAAAAGTATAGTAAACTATATTTTACGTTCTACTACGTAATCTATCATGGTGAAAAGAGACTTTTTATATTCAGATTCTGGATAGTTTTCTAAAATAGCTAATGCCTTATTTTTATAATCATTCATTTTAGCGGTGGTATATTCTATTCCTCCATTACCTTTAACAAAAGTAATGACCTCTTTAACTCGTTTTTTATCTTTATTGTGCTTTTTAATCGAATTGATTAACCATGCTTTTTCTTTTTTAGAACAAGTATTTAAGGTATGAATTAAAGGTAGCGTCATTTTCTGCTCTTTAATATCAATTCCTGTAGGTTTTCCAATTTTTTCATCAGAATAATCAAACAAATCATCTTTAATCTGGAAGGCAATACCAATATATTCCCCAAATTTCCGCATTTGTTGTACTGTATCATTATTCGCGCCAACAGAAGCTGCACCAATACCACAACAAGCAGCAATTAAAGTCGCTGTTTTTTTACGAATAATATCAAAATAAACATCTTGTGTTATGTCTAACTTTCTTGCTTTCTCTATTTGAAGTAATTCGCCCTCACTCATTTCTCGAACGGCAATAGAAATTAGTTTCAGCAAATCGAAATCTTCATTATCTATGGATAATAATAATCCTTTTGAGAGTAAAAAATCTCCAACCAGAACCGCAATTTTATTTTTCCAGAGTGCATTAACAGAGAAAAAACCTCTACGTCTATTGCTATCATCTACCACATCATCGTGCACCAAAGTTGCCGTATGTATTAGCTCTACTACAGAAGCACCTCTATAAGTTCTCTCATCAAAACCTCCATCAGAAACCATTTTTGCTACCAAAAAGACAAACATTGGTCGCATTTGTTTTCCCTTTCTACGAACAATATAATAGGTAATTCTGTTTAAGAGTGGAACCTTAGACAACATAGAATCTTTGAATTTTTCTTCAAAGAGTTCCATCTCATTCTTAATGGGAAGTTTTATAAGTTCTACTGGTTTCATTTTACGAAAAATAATTTCGAAGCAAAAATAATAGATTAATAATAAAAACACTGTTTTAAATAAAAAAACAATAATTTTACAACAAAATTCACCTATTTATTAAGACTAAAAAGACAATGAGAAAAGCATTTATCTATTTAATTATTTTATTTCTATTTCAAAACGTAATTTTTTCGCAAGAAACAATGCTTTGGAGAGATATTGACATTCAAAAATTTGGAAAAGAAACTATCTACAAAAATTTAAAAGGCGACAAATTAAAAGGAACATTTAAAATTGCTAAACGAGATGGATCTTATTCTAAAATTACATTTACTGATGGAATTATTTTTGATAAGCGAATAAATTATGACAGTAATGGCAATTTAATTTCTGAAGTAAATTATAAAAATGGTCTTAAAGAGGGAAATTTTACTAATTATTTTGAAGATAAATCTATAGAACAAAAAGGAAATTTCTCTTCTGGAAAAAAATCGGGAGAATGGATTACCTATAATAAAGAAGGAGAAAAAATAGCTAAAGAAAACTATAAAAATGATTTAAAAGATGGCATCTTTTGGAAAAAATCTAAATATAGAAGAAACACAGAAAAAAATATTATCAGTCAAGAAGAATATCAAAATGATATTCCTAAAGGTACTTGGTTTAGTAAAATTGAAGGAGAAAACCTTCTTTTTGAAAAAAAATATACGACTCCAAAAACGTATACTTTTAAAGCATATCATACAAATGGAAATATAAAATATATCCAAAATTATAAAGAAGGTAAAAAGGATGGTTATTGGTTTGAAAAAAATGATGAAGGTATCTTAAAATGGGAAAAAACATATCTTTCTGAAGGAGACTATACAGAAAAAAGGTTTTATGACGATGGTACTTTACAATCTAAAAAAACATATAAAGATAGACGTGTTGATGGTGAATATGTTCAATATAATAAAGAAGGAGAAAAAACAAAAGTAGAGTTTTTTAAAAATAACAAAAGACACGGCAAGTGGTTTAGACAGTATTCTAGAGGTAATGTTTACTTAGAAGAATATAATTTAGGAGAGCCTAGTGGAAATTGGTTTGAGAAAGATAAAGATGGAAACATTACCTACGAAAAATCTTACAAAGACCCTAAAAGTTATTCTTATAAGAGATATCATATAACAGGAAAATTAAAAGAATCTGGCACCTATGTAGACGGAAAATTAGAGGGAGATTATTTTAAATATAATGTTAACGAAATGATTTTGGTAAAGCGATTCTATGAAAAAGGGAACCCAATTAATTTAGAATCTTATTTCGAAAATGGAAATAAAAGAGAAATTATAAAAAGAATAGGGAAATCTGACAATGCTACTGTAGAAATATATAATAGTGATGGTATTTTAATTAAAAGCGGTACTTTTTTTAAAAAATACAAGAATGGATTGTGGAAGTTTTTTGATTCTAAAAAAGGTAGATTATTAGAAGAGATTACGTACGAAAATAATTACAAACATGGACTTTACAAAAAGTATAACGCAGCAAATACCGTTTCTATAGAAGGTAATTACGCTAATAATGATAAAGATGGTATTTGGAAATATTATAGTTTGGCAGGAGATGTAACTCAAGAAATTCTTTATAAACTAGGCAAAAAAATATCAACAAAAACTTTTGATTAAATTTAGTTCTAAAAAAAGACAAGAAAATTAAATGTAGTTTCTTGTATTTTTAGTTGGTAATTTTAAGCACGTAATAATTATAAATCGACCTATTTTTCTAGACAAATTAAACTTATTTAATAAGTTCTAACTTTTAAATTTCTATTATCTTCGAATTAAAAACTTACAAACTAAATTACTATGCAAGACATTAATTTTCCGGTTACTTTTGAATTTAAAATATCTACACTAGCCAATGATTTTACGGCAAAAGATAGCAGCGGAAAACCTATTGCTTATGTGCGTCAGAAAATGTTTAAACTTAAAGAAGACATTAGCATTTATGAAAACGACACAAAAGCTAAATTAAACTACAAGATTAAAGCGGATAAATGGTTAGATTTTTCTACCGCATATTCCTTCTATGATCATAGTGATAAAGAGTTTGGAAAAGTAGCAAGAAAAGGATGGAAATCTCTTTGGAATGCCCATTATGAGATTATTGATCAGCACCAAAAAAAACAATACGTTATAAACGAGAAAAACCCTTGGGTAAAAGTTTTAGACTCTATGCTTGGTGAAATTCCTGTTTTAAGTTTTTTTACTGGGTATCTTTTTAACCCAACGTATTTGGTAAAAAACCAACAAGGTAAAACTGTAGTAGAGCTTAAAAAATTAAAATCTTTCTTTGGTAAAAACTTTGAGGTTTCTAAAATCGGCGAGCTAGATAGTGATGACGACGACAGAGTTATGTTGTCTTTAATGATGTTTGTTTTATTAGAAAGAAGAAGAGGATAGACATAATATTTTAAAACATAAAAAAAGAGCTAAACAGATTATAATATCTATTTAGCTCTTTTTTATTTCATTTCTTACTTCTCTTCTACTCTAACAATAAAAGTATTAAGATTTATTTGCCAATTGACCGCAAGCAGCATCGATATCTTTACCTCTACTTCTTCTTACGTTTACCGTAATATCATTCATTTCTAAATTAGAAATATAATTGTTAATTGCAGACGGACTTGCTTGTTGAAACTCTCCGTCATCAATTGGGTTGTATTCTATTAAGTTAATTTTACAAGGCACTGCTTTACAAAATGCTACCAAGGCTTTAATATCTTCTTTTCTATCATTAATGCCTCCCCAAACAATATATTCGTAGGTAATTGCTCTTCCTGTTTTTTCATACCAATATTCTAAAGATTCTTTTAAATCTTTTAAAGGAAAATTGACATTAAATGGCATAATAGAAGTTCTAACTTCATCTATTGCAGAGTGCAAAGAAACCGCTAAATTGAACTTAGCTTCTTCATCTGCCATCATTTTTATCATTTTTGGCACTCCAGAGGTAGAAACGGTAATTCTTTTAGATGACATGCCTAAACCTTCTGGAGATGTAATCATCTCTATAGATTTCATTACGTTTTTATAGTTCATAAGAGGTTCTCCCATACCCATAAAAACAATATTTGTTAGTTTTTTGTCATAATACAATCTACTTTGTTTATCAATTACCACAACCTGATCATAGATTTCATCTGGGTTTAGATTACGCATTCTTTTTAAACGTGAAGTTGCACAGAATAAACAATCTAAACTACACCCAACCTGACTAGAAACACAAGCTGTTGTTCTTTTTTCTGTAGGAATTAAAACTGACTCTACAATTAAACCATCGTGTAATTTAATTCCGTTTTTTATAGTTCCATCCTTACTTTTTTGCATAGAATCTACTTTGATATGGTTAATTACAAAGTTAGCTTCTAACATTTCTCTAGTTTCTTTAGAAATGTTTGTCATAGCCTCAAAGGTATGTAAAGACTTACTCCAAAGCCATTCATAAACTTGATTTCCCCTAAAGGCTTTGTCGCCATTTTCTACAAAAAAATCGCGTAATTGTTCTTTGGTTAAGGCTCTTATGTCTTTCTTTTTATCCAAGTTTTCTAGTTTTTAAAGTAACGTTGCAAAAATACAACATAATTTGAAGTAATTACTATTGTTAACTAATAGGCTGCGTTAGCGATTGAAGTGGCATCCTTTTTATAACCTTTTTAAATATGCGTCATTGCGAGGCACGAAGCAATCTCTTTCGGATAATGAGATTGCCACAGTTTACAAAAAAGTAAACTTCGCAATGACAGTTATAAAAAGATATAGTGTAAAGCGCGACCTTTTTAGGGAACGCCAAAAAAAAACTGACAATTGTAATAACTGTCAGTTTTAGTTTTTCAATTTATAATTGAATTATATAATTAACATAGCGTCTCCGTATGTAGAGAATCTATATTTTTCTTTAATTGCTACTTTATATGCTTCCATTACAAAATCATAGCCTCCAAAAGCGGCTGCTTGCATTAATAAGGTAGATTTTGGTGTATGAAAATTAGTAATCATTGCAGTTGCAATACTAAACTCATGAGGAGGGAAAATAAATTTATTTGTCCAACCTGTAAACCCTTTTAACTCACCTTTAGAAGAAACAGAAGATTCTATAGCTCTCATTACAGTTGTACCTACAGCACAAACTCTTCTTTTTTCTTTTTTAGCTTTGTTAATTTTATCTGCAGTTGCATCTGAAATATCAATTTGCTCAGAATCCATTTTATGCTTAGACAAATCTTCTACCTCTACGGGGCTAAAGGTACCTAAACCAACATGTAACGTAGTTTCTGCAAACTCAACTCCTTTAATTTCTAAACGTTTAATTAAATGTTTAGAAAAGTGTAAACCTGCAGTTGGCGCTGCTACTGCTCCTTCATGCTTTGCATAAATGGTTTGGTAACGTTCATCATCTAACGGTTCTACATCTCTACCAATTGCTTTTGGTAATGGAGTTTGACCTAATTCTAATAATTTTGCTCTAAACTCATCATAAGGTCCATCAAATAAGAAACGTAAAGTTCTTCCTCTAGATGTTGTATTGTCTATTACCTCAGCAACTAAACTATCATCATCACCAAAAAATAATTTGTTCCCGATTCTAATTTTTCTTGCTGGATCTACTAAAACATCCCACAATCTATTTTCTGCATTTAGTTCTCTTAATAAGAAAACTTCTATTCTTGCACCTGTTTTTTCTTTGTTACCATACATTCTTGCAGGAAAAACCTTGGTGTTATTTAACATCATAACATCACCTTCATCAAAGTAATCTATAACATCTTTAAATAACTTATGCTCTATAGTTTGTTCTTTTCTGTTTAAAACCATTAAACGAGACTCGTCTCTATGTTCAGCAGGATATTTTGCTAACAATTCTTCTGGCAATTCAAATTCAAAGTGCGATAATTTCATATATATATTTGCTTATAACCGCGCAAAGATACGATATCGGAATAGGCGTTGTCAAGTGTTTGACCGTTTATTTATAGTTTATCTATTTTAATACCAATTTGTTGCATGTCATCCCAAAACTTTTGATACGATTTTGTAACCACTTCTGCATTTAATATATTGATAGGAACTTTAAAAGCTAAAGGTGCAAATGCCATAGCCATTCTATGATCGTTATAGGTTTTTATAGAAATATTTGAGTTTATTTCTGATGAAACTTCTAAATGCAAACTTGTATCTGTTACAGAAATTGCAGCTCCTAAATTGGTTAACTCATCATGTAAAGCGACTAACCTGTCTGTTTCTTTTATTTTTAACGTGTGTAAACCTGTTAAATTACACGCAATATTTTCTGCAAAACAAGTTACTGCAATAGTTTGTGCAATATCTGGAGCATTTTTTAAATCTATTTCTAAAGTTGCTTTCTTAGTTTCTGTTATTTTTTTCAGGGTGATAAAATTCTCGCCGAAAATAGTTTCTACACCAAAATGTTGATAGATTTCTGCCAAACAAGAATCTCCTTGTAAGCTTTCTTTTTTATAGGCTGATAAAGAAATTTCTGATCCTATTTCTGCCAAAGCAGCAATAGAATAAAAGTAACTTGCAGACGACCAATCTGATTCTACTACAACGGTTTGTTTTTTGATTGCTTTTTTAGGCAATACTTTAATAAAGTTTCCTCGAAAGCTTGTTTCTATTCCTAATTGATTTAACAAACTCAAGGTCATGTTTATGTAAGGAACTGAGGTGATTTTACCGATTAACTCAATTTCTAATCCGTTTTCTAGTTTAGAAGCAATCAATAACATCGAAGAAATATACTGGCTACTTACGTTACCATTAATTTGTACTTTCTCTTTTGTAATTTTAGATCCTTTAATTCTAATTGGAGGATACCCTTCTTTAGCTTGGTAAGAAATAGTTGCTCCTAAATCTTGCAAAGCATTTACCAAGATTTCAATAGGTCTATTTTGCATTCTCTCAGAACCCGTAAGAACCACTTCTCTACCTTCCTTAACAGCAAAATAAGAAGTTAAAAAACGCATTGCGGTACCTGCATGACCAATATTTACAACTTCTTCTTTTGTAGAAAGTGCATGTTGCATGTGCACAGAATCGTCTGAATCTGATAAATTTTCTATAGAAAGTTCTGGAAATAAATTTTGAAGAATTAACAGCCTATTCGATTCACTTTTAGAACCCGAGATTGTTATTTTCTCATTAATCTTTTTATTATTTACAACATTTAATAATATATCCATCTCCGTGAGTTCTATAAATTGATTTTTTTAACAAAGTGCCAAAGTTACTACTCAAAAGAGTTTTAACAAAGCTTCTTTGCAAGAAAAAATTAGTCTCCCGCAGATTGCGTAGATTTAAGCAGATTTTTCTTTTCTGTGCTAATTAGCAAAATCTGCGGGAGAAATTACATACTAACTTTAAGAATCAATAGAAATATCACTCTTTAAATCCAATTCGATTGCATTTTCTAAATCTTGTAAATGTTGTTTCCTTACTTTTAACTTTGTTTCTGCATGTGCTTTCTTATTTAGTTTAGCAAACATACCTGCTACTTTAATTGCGGTTGGTAATAAATGACTTTCAGGTGCAATCATGTCTAAAAACCCAGCCTTTACAGCATCTTTAGGATTATAAATTTCAGCATTATTTACACTTCTATTTACATACACTTCAGACAATCTAGCTTTTGCAATTGCAATACCAGCATTATGCATGGTCATACCAATCATCACTTCATTTAATCCGATTTTAAAATCGCCTTCTACCCCAATTCTATAATCTGCAGAAAGCAATAAAAAGGCTCCTTTTGCAATGGCATGACCAGAACACGCAATAATAATAGGCTGCGAAAAAGACAACATTCGCAATGATAATTGAGACCCTTTTGTAACCAACTCTTTAGCTGCTTCTGGTGATTTTGTCATCACTTTTAAATCGAATCCTCCAGAGAAAATTCCGTTTCTACCTGTAAGAATTACTACTTTATTTTCTGTTGCTGCTTTGTCTAAACTCGCATTTAACCCTGCTATTACTCCATGAGAAATGGCATTTGCTTTTCCGTTATTTATCGTAATTAAAGCATAATTTTCTTCTGATTTATAATTGACAAATTCGTTCATTCTTTTGATTTTGAAACAAGTTACAATAAAATTTATAATTGAACATTAATTCTATTTTCAGGGCTCCTTTCAGGTCAGATTTTATGCTTACCTCTTTTTTAAAACTATCATTGCAAAATTTACTTTTTAGTAAACTGTAGCTATCTCATTTTAAGAAAGGGATTGCTTCGTACCTAGCAAAAACGACAATTAAAAAAGAATTTGCAGATCAAAATGTAAAGTAATTACGATTTCGATAAAATATTAAAGCATCAGTAATATCACTTGTAGCTATCTAGATACACTAACTACATTTTAAACGAACGGTTTTAGGTGTACTAAAATTTTGTCTTACTAACATTCTCTAATTCATTAATTATTAGCTATTATTTGTTTATTTTTGCCAAATTAAACAATTTAAAGACTTCTTTAACCGTTTTACGAAACACAAAATATCATACTATCTTTCACTTAAGAAGTAGTAAAATATATGGATAAAATTAAAAAACTATTTTTTTCTTTTCAGCAAGGATTTTCTTTGCTTTTTCTACTAAAATGGACATTTATCTGCTTACTTATAGGCGCATTAACGGGTAGTACTTCTGCTGTTTTTTTGTGGTCTTTAGAATGGGCAACAAATTATAGAGAAGCAAACCAATGGATTATTTGGCTACTACCTGTTGGGGGTTTTATTATTGGTTTATCTTATCATTATTATGGAGAAAGTGTTGTAAAAGGAAACAACTTATTGTTAGAAGAATTTCATTCTCCTAAAAAAGTAATTCCTTTTAAAATGGCTCCTTTGGTTTTTTTAGGTACTGTACTTACTCATTTATTTGGTGGTTCTGCAGGTAGAGAGGGAACTGCTGTACAAGTTGGTGGAGCCATTGCAGATCAGTTTACTAAAGTTTTTAAACTCTCTGATTTAGATAGGAAAATTGTATTAATTGCTGGTATAAGTGCAGGTTTCTCCTCTGTCTTTGGAACTCCTTTGGCAGGTGCTATTTTTGCATTAGAAGTAATGGTGATTGGAAGAATAAAATTTGATGCCATTTTACCAAGTTTTCTTGCAGCTGTTTTTGCAAATTATTTTTGTGTTGTTTGGCAAATTTCTCATCACACACATTATACCATTTCTACCATTACAGCTTTAACTCCAGCAAGTATCTTATGGTCTTTATTAGCAGGTATAATTTTTGGGTTGGCAGGTATGTTGTTTTCTAAATCTACGCACTTTTGGGGTGTTTTATTTAAAAAGCAGGTTAAATATCCTCCGCTTCGCCCAGTAATTGGTGGTGTCATTTTAGCTGTAATTGTATTCCTTATGGGAACCACAAAATACATTGGACTAGGTGTACCAACTATTGTAGATGCTTTTCATATAGATATGAATTCTTATGATTTTTTATTAAAAATACTATTCACATCCTTTACTTTAGGAGCAGGATTTAAAGGGGGTGAAGTAACTCCGTTATTTTATATTGGTGCTACGCTAGGAAATGTTTTAATATGGTTTATACCTTTACCAATGGGTTTATTAGCAGGAATGGGCTTTGTTGCTGTTTTTGCAGGCGCAACAAACACACCTATTGCTTGTACAATTATGGGAATAGAATTATTCGGTATTGAATCGGGAGTTTTTATTGCCTTGGCTTGTACAACCTCTTATTTATTTTCTGGACACTCCGGTATTTATAGCGCTCAAATTATTGGAAGCCCAAAAAATATGTTTTTTAACAACGAAAAAGGACTAACCCTTACTGAAATTGATAATCAACACAATAAAGATTAGTCCTTAAAAACGTATTAAAAGTAAATAAATTACAACTCTAACTCATCTACATCTATCCAATTTTTCTTTTGTACCACAATTCCTTTATCTAGAATAACAACTCCCGGATTTGCTCTAATTACAGTTTTTAAGGTAGTTTCATCACAGAATAAAAAATCAAACGGTAAGTTATATTTCTCTTTAGTCAGAATTAAATCGTCTGTAAATGATGCAGACACTCCGTAAACAGTATATCCTTTTTCTTTTGCCTTAGTAGCTGCTTCTTTAATTGCCGGAAACCCATCTTTATCTACTTTATCTAAGTTATAAATAATCACCAACATTACTTTTTCTTTCTTCAATAACTCAGGAGCTAAATCTGCTTGTTCATCTTCTAGCATAAAATCATGTACTGGCGGAATTTCTCCATCCTCTTTATACTTCATTCCCTCCGGAATACTTTTACCAATTGCATATGGTCTAAAATCTATAATAGGCAAATGCGTTAAAACATGTTGCACAATAAATAAGAAACCGGCCAATGATAAAAATGTAATTACTTTTGGAATTTTCCCAGCAAAAATAGGCTTTACGTGTTTTGCTCCTACTACTAAAATAAGTACCAATCCAATTAAAACTATATTTTTATAGAAGGTTCCCCAAGTAGATAATTTTACAGCATCTCCAAAACAACCACAATCGGTTACTTTATTATAATACGCAGAGTACCAAGTTAAAAACAGAAAAACGAGCATTAAAGCGAACAAACTAAAAATAGTGATTTTTGGTTTGTAACCAATTAAAATCATAACACCCAATAATATTTCTGCAACTATTAAAAGTATTGCAAATGGCAATGCATACGGAATTAAAAACTCCATATTTAAAACATCCGCAGAAAAATACTCTTGAAACTTATATTGAGAACCTATTGGATCTACCAATTTTACAAAGCCTGAAAACACAAATAAGGCTCCTACTAAAATTCTTGAAATTTGAACTACTATTTTTGAAATCATAATTTCTCTATTTTTAATTGATGTTGTTTATTTTCATTAATTGTTAAATAATAAATAGCAAAAAAAAGTCTTCTTGTAATACTTGCATACTCTTTTGGTGTAATCTTATAGAGAGATGAAGCTGCTACAGCAAAATTTATACTATTAGAAATATACGCGCTTTTATATGTTTCTTTAAAATACTCATCTTTACTGCTATTTTCTTTTAAAAATTGAAAATATTTTCCCAAAACATTTATATTATAATGTTCTTCTTTTATAAATTTAAAACCTTTAGAAACCCGGTTTTCTTTTGGTACAATTACCCAAATTTCTTTAAAGAATGAAGTGTCTATATTTTTATATAATTTTTGTTGATTGGTATAATTAATTTTTAGTTTACTTCTAGAATCATCCAAAAAATTCTTTACACTTTTTTTTGTAAAAGCTTGATAATTTTCTGGTTTAGTTAAACTATTATCTAAACAAATTTCGCTTTCAAAAAAATCAACAATTTTAACCAAATCTTTTAATTCATTGTCTGTAAAGAAATTTGATAACATTTCATCGGATTTCATTTCCTTATAAGTTGGAGATTCTTTTTCAGAACAACTTATAAAAAGTAAAATAGATAATAAGAAAACTAACTTTTTCATAAACTTACATTTAAAACTTCTCGATACAAATACTCACTTTTCAATAAAGGGATTACTTCGTTACTAGCAATGAAGAGAACTTTGTTACTTTTAACTTTTTTTACCCCAAATGAATCAATGCAAAAACTGCGTAATTAATCATGTCTTGGTAATTCGCATCAATTCCTTCAGAAACCAATGTTTTACCTTTATTATCTTCAATTTGCTTAACGCGTAATAATTTCTGTAAAATTAAATCTGTTAAACTAGAAACACGCATATCTCTCCAAGCCTCTCCATAATCATGATTTTTATTCATCATTAATTCTTTGGTAATTTTGGCATGTTTATCATACAAAACAGTGGCTTCTTCCGTATTTAAATCGGGGTTAGCAACTACTCCATTTTCTAACTGAATTAACGCCATTATAGAATAATTGATGATTCCTATAAATTCAGATTTCTCCCCTTCATCCACTTTTCTAACCTCATTTTCTTGTAATTGACGAATTCTTTGCGCCTTAATAAAAATCTGATCTGTTAAAGATGGTAACCGTAAAATTCGCCACGCAGAACCATAATCACTCATTTTTTTTATAAATAAACTCCTGCATTCTTCAATTACAGCATCGTATTGTTTAGATGTATCTTGCATTTTCTCTTGTTAAAAAGTATTTGTTCAAAAATACTAAATCCTATAGGCATTTCATTAATTTTACCAAAGAATTTTAAAACGTATAAAGTTGAAAAAAATTGTTGTTTTTTGTGGCTCAAGCTTAGGTTTTAACCCAATTTATAAAGAAGCCGCCGTAGCATTAGGAAATCATTTTGTAAACAACAAAATTGGTTTGGTATATGGAGGCGGTAAAATAGGAATGATGGGCGCCATTGCCGATACAATTCTAGCTCATAACGGCGAAGTTATTGGTGTAATTCCTAAATTATTAGAAAAAGAAGAAGTTGCTCACTCTGGCGTTGAAGAAATGATAGTTTGTAATACAATGAGCGAACGTAAAGTAATAATGAGCAAATTAGTAGACGCTTACATTGCATTACCAGGAGGTTTTGGCACCCTAGACGAGTTGTTTGAAGCACTTACTTTAGGACAATTACATATTGAACAAAAACCTGTAGGACTCTTAAATGTAAACGGTTTTTTTGATGCTGTTTTATTGCAATTAGATAAAATGATAGCAGAAGGTTTCTTAAAACAAACCAATAGAGACATGTTAATAATTGGTACTTCCGTAGAAGATTTAATGCAAAAAATAAACACTTACAAAGCACCAAAAATTAGTCACATAATAAATAAAGTAGTTAGTTAGCATGACGATAAATTGCAAAGGTACTTTAGTCGATTTAGCCACCCCAAAAGTGATGGGGATTTTAAATATTACTCCAGATTCTTTCTTTGACGGTGGTAAATATAAAAACGAATCAGATTTTCTAAATCAAACTAACAAAATGATATCTGATGGCGCTACTTTTATAGATGTAGGCGCCTATTCTTCTAGACCTGGTGCAAAACATATTTCCGAAGAAGAAGAATTACAAAGAATTGTTCCTGTAATTAATTTATTAGTTCAAAATTTTCCAGAAATCATTATTTCTGTAGATACATTTAGAAGTAAAGTTGCCCAAGAAACCATAAATGTGGGTGCAGCCATTATAAATGATATTTCGGGTGGTAAAATGGACGATACTATGTTTACCACCGTTGCAAATTTACAAGTTCCTTACATTTTAATGCACATGTTAGGTACGCCACAAAACATGCAACAAAACCCCGTTTATAAAGATGTAACTCAAGAAATCATTTCTTTTTTCGCAGCACAAATACACAAATTACATCAACTTAAATTAAACGATATTATTATAGATGTTGGTTTCGGGTTTGGTAAAACAAATGTCCATAATTTTGAAATCTTAAAGAATTTAGAACTTTTTAAAAGTTTAGATACGCCAATTTTAGCCGGAATTTCTCGTAAATCTATGTTGTATAAAACGTTAGATATTTCTGCACAAGAAGCCCTAAACGCAACAACCTCTGCCAATACAATTGCCTTATTAAATGGCGCAAATATTTTACGTGTACATGACGTAAAAGAAGCGGTAGAAGCTGTAAAATTGGTAAATCAGATTTCCTTTTAGAAGCTATTTCCTGCTTTCCACTATATCTTTTTTTAAAAAAAATAAAAAAAGGATGCCGTTTCAATCAGGGCTAGACATATTTACGAACAAACTTCCCAAACAAAAAGCAACGTATCATTTAAAAATAAGCACTTTTTAGCAATTAAGAAATCTCATCAAGATTAAATTATTGAGATTCTTCTTCATGTTCCATAAAGAATAACATCCTTTCTAAAAATAAAATATTTGGCATTCTTTTTGTTAAATATATGTTAACGTCAAAAACCAATCTAGTCAAACTTTAATAAATCAATTCGAAATAATTCGAACTGAAAACCATTTATTAACTTTTAAAAACTAGAAATTATGAGTAGAAAAGAATCTCCAGAAATTAATGCGGGTTCCATGGCAGACATCGCCTTTTTATTATTAATCTTTTTCCTTGTTACCACAACAATGAGTGTAGATGCAGGAATATCGAGAAAAATTCCGCAGAAACAAGAAAACCCCACAGATTTAGACATCAATGAAAGAAATATATTAGAAATAAACATCAACAAACACAATGCATTATTAGTAGATGGAAAAATAATTGAAGTAAAAGAGTTAAAACAAATTGCGATTAACTTTATAGACAATGGAGGTG
The DNA here is from genome assembly GCF_023555435.1 of Polaribacter sp. Z014. Classification (NCBI taxonomy): domain Bacteria; kingdom Pseudomonadati; phylum Bacteroidota; class Flavobacteriia; order Flavobacteriales; family Flavobacteriaceae; genus Polaribacter; species Polaribacter sp. Z014. The sequence continues at coordinate 38,833 of NZ_JALCZP010000011.1, read as the reverse complement.
GACTTGATATTAATAAAAACACTTGCAGTTGGTGCACAGGAAAGCGAGACAAACTATCTTCAGATCATCCATCAAAAGCAATCATATCAATAAAAACAGATAGATTAACAAATTATGGAACCTATCTTTCTACCCTCGATATTATAAATTCGGCTTACGCACATTTACGAAATAAATTGGCTATTAAACTGTACAAAAGAAATTATAAGAGTCTTTTAGAAGAGTTAAAAGCATCAAACAACTCCGATAATAATCTTTTAGAAAAAATTAAATTAATTAGAGAAAAATACCCTTTATTATTATGCGATGCAGAAATTAATATATGACATTGACTTTTGCCAATTTATTAGTACTTTAGCCTAAAATCAGTCAATTTTCATGTTCGATTTTATTGAGTTTTCTTTATTAGATGTATTAGATATTTTATTAGTTGCAACACTACTATACTACATATACAAATTATTAAAAGGTACTGTTGCTATTAACATTGTTATTGGTATAGCCTTTATTTTCTTAATCTGGAAAATTACACAAGCCTTAAAAATGGAAATGTTAAGTGGTATTTTAGGCTACTTACTTTCTGGTGGAGTTATTGCGTTAATTATTGTTTTTCAGCAAGAAATACGTAAATTTTTGTTAATGATTGGTACCACAAACTTTACCAACAAACGTAGTTTTTTAAAACAATTAAAATTTTTACAAACAGATATTAGTTCAGAAATTGAAACAGAAACAATTTTAGAAGCTTGTAAAAATATGTCTAAAACAAAAACTGGTGCTCTAATTGTTATTGAACGCACCAATTCTTTAGATTTTCTAATAAATACAGGCGATAGCATGAATGCTTTAGTAAATGTAGCTATTTTAGAAAGTGTTTTCTATAAAAACAGCCCTTTACACGATGGAGCACTAATCATTAGGGATAATTATATTGTTGCTACAAGGGTAATTTTACCCGTTTCTGACAGTACAAAAATTCCTGCAAGATTTGGACTAAGACATAGAGCTGCAATTGGAGTTTCGGAAAAAACAGATGCTGTTTGCTTGTTAGTTTCTGAAGAAACAGGAGAAATTTCTTATATAAAAGATGGTGGTTTTGAATTGTATGCTGATTATAATGATCTAGATGACAAACTTAAAAAAGATTTGATGTAAAGGTATTTATATTATGAATAAATTACTTTGGAAATTTTCAGGAGCTATTTTAGTAGGATTTTTAGGATGGCTGATAAGCTATAAATTGAGCCTTTTACTTTTAGGAAATGATAATTCTGGGTTTATAGTAATTGTTATAATGGTGTTTATGGGTATCCTCCTTGGAACAATTCTCGGTTTTGTTATAGCTGGAGAAAAATTTAAAAAACATCAAAAAAAAGTATAAAAAAAAGGTCCTCAATATTGAGAACCTTTTTAAATTTTAAAAATAACTTTCCTTATTTAGAAGGAGCCATTTTAGATTGAATAGTAGATAATACACTTTTGTATTTCATTAATTCACTTGCATCTAATTTAGATGCTAATTTTTTTCCTTCTGCTAATAAAGCAGCTCCTTTAGGTGCTAAAGCAGAAATCTTACCTAAATTACCGTTAGCAGCAATATAATCTTTTGCATAAGTAGCGTATTCAGTTAAGTTTTTTGTTACCGCTTCATTTGCAAAACTAGGAATAGTAATTCCCGCTAATGCAGAATCTTTAGCTCCAGAAACAGCTTCTTTTGCTCCTTCAACAGCACTTTCAGCACCTTCTACAACTGCATTTGCTGCATCAGTAGCTCCATCTTTAACTTTAGTAGCAGCTTCTTTTGCTCCATCAGCTACTGCGTTAGCAGCATCACTTGCTCCTTCTGCAACTACATTTGCTGCATCTTTTGCTTCATTTGCAACTGTACCAGCCGCTTCTGTTGTTGCATCTTTTAATTCTTTAGCTCCTTCAGTAGCTTTTTTACAAGAAGAAAACATTAATGCTCCAACTACGAAAATTGATAATACGATTTTTTTCATTTTTTTGATTTGTTTTGTTTGTACCACAAAGGTAAATCAAAAATATTGATTTTAAGAAGCTTTCTTGATGCTAAATTGTTTATCGTATAAGTTTTTATAATACCCATTATCTCTGTCTAACAACTCATTATGAGTTCCTTCTTCCACTATTAAACCTTTATCCATCACAATAATCTTATCCGCTTGTTTTATAGTAGCTAATCTATGTGCAATAACAATAGAAGTTCTCCCTTTTGTAATGGTTTCTGTGGCGTATTGAATCATTTGTTCTGCATGAGAATCAACCGAAGAAGTCGCTTCATCTAAAATTAAAATACTTGGTTTACTTACATAAGCCCTTAAAAAAGCTATTAATTGTCGTTGTCCAGAAGATAACATAGCTCCACGTTCTTTTACGTTATATTGATAACCTCCTGGAAGTGTCATAATAAAATCGTGAATACCAATTTGTTTTGCCGCTTTTTCTACTTCCTTTAAAGTGATGTTTTCATCCTTTAAAGTAATATTATTTAAAATTGAATCTGAAAATAAAAAGACATCCTGTAAAACAACCGCTACTTGATTTCTTAAACTCTCTAAAGCATATTCATTTATCGAAATATTATCAACACTAATAGTACCACTATCAATCTCATAAAAACGATTAATTAAGTTGATAATAGTCGATTTACCAGCACCTGTAGCACCTACAATAGCTACTGTTTGTCCTTTTTTAACATTTAAAGAGATGCCTTTTAACACTTCTTCTCCTTTTATATAGCTAAAATGAACATCTTTAAAACTAATATCTCCTTTCAGTTTTTCTGCTTTTTGTGTTCCGTTTTTAACAATACTACTTTGTGTATCTATCACTTTAAAAACACGTTCTCCAGAAACGATACCCATTTGTAATTGGTTAAATTTATCTGCAATCTGGCGTAACGGTCTAAATAACATTTGTGCCATTTGCACAAAAGCCATTACGGTACCAGGACCAGGAACAGACCCTCCAATAATTTGTTTACTACCAAACCAAACAATTAAACCAATACCAATTGATGATAAAATTTCTGCAATAGGAAAGAAAATAGAAAAATACCAAATGGTTTTTACATACGCTTCTTTATGTTTATTATTAATCTCTTTAAAATTTTTATACTCTATGTTTTCTCTGTTAAATAGCTGTACAATCTTCATTCCTGTAACACGTTCTTGCACAAATCCATTTAAATTTGCTACTTGATTTCTTACTTCTTGAAACGTTGCTTTTATAGCTTGCTGAAAAACTCTCGTTGCATAAATTAAAATTGGTAAAACAGCCAATGCAATTAATGCTAACTTCCAATTAAAATAAAACATTAAAGCCGCTATTGCAAACATCTGTAAAACATCACTTACAATTGTAAAAACACCACTACTAAAAAAGGCGGCAATAGTTTCTATATCAGAAACCACTCTTGTTACTAATTTACCTACAGAATTGGTATCAAAATAAGACATTTTAAATTGTAAAATATGCCGAAATGTTTTTGCTCTAATATCTCTAATAATATGTTGCCCAACCCAGTTAGCATAATAAATAAAAGTAAAACGTAGCAATACTTCTATTAGCACTACTCCAAACATTAAAAGTATATTGTTAATAAGACCTTGTGTGTCTTTTTCTGTGATATATTTATCTACCGTTTCTTTTATTAAATAAGGGTTTAACAAAGCTACAAAAGCTAATAAAATAGTAGAAGAAACAGCTATAAAAAAGTTTAATTTATAGCGTTTTGCAAAAGACATCAGTCTTAAAAAGATTTGTAAATCGAAAGCTTTTCCTGTTTTATCTGCCAAAACCTAATATTTAATATTTGTTAAAAACAACCCTTTTGCAGGAACTGATAAGCCCGCATTTCCTCTATTTTTACTCTCTATAATTTTTCTAAAATCGTCTTTTGTAATTTTCCCCAAACCAACATCTACCAAAGTACCCACAATGGCTCTCACCATATTTCTTAAAAAACGATTTGCCGTAATATAAAACACCAACTCCTTTCCGTTTTGTTTCCAAACAGCTTCGGTAACATCACAATTATAAGTATACACATCTGTCTTAACTTTAGAAAAAGTCTGAAAATCGGTATACTCCAATAATAATTTTGCGGCATCATTCATTAAATAAATATTTAAATCCTGTGAATGTATTTGCCAAGAAAAGTCTAATAAAAAAGGGTTTCTACCTAACCATATTTTATACTCGTAACTTCTGCTAAGTGCTCCAAATCGTGCGTGCATTTCATCATCAACCGAAAACACATTATACACAACAATATCCATTGGTAGTAATGAATTTAACTTATGCGGAATATCTCCCTTCAGTTCTTTTTCGATATCGAAATGAGCAAACATTTGAGAAGCATGTACTCCGGTATCCGTTCTTCCTGCTCCAACAACTTCTATCTTTTCTTGAAGAATGGTACTAACTGCTTTGTTCAATTTTTCTTGTACAGAAATAACATCTGGTTGAATTTGCCAACCATGATAAATTTTTCCGTTATAAGAAAGTTCTATAAAATACCTCAAGAAAGTGTGTTTTTGTAGCTGTCAAAATTACGGAATTTATTTTGTTATGATTACATTTGAAGCTAATAGAGACGTTAATCTTTTCTTACAATTACTTTTGATGAAGAAAATCTTATTATTATCTGATACTCATAGTTTTATTGATGCTCAAATTTTAAAGTTTGTAAAACAAGCTGATGAAGTTTGGCATGCTGGCGATATTGGCAATTTAGAAGTTACCGACACCATCAAAAAACTAAAACCTTTACGTGCTGTTTTTGGCAATATTGATGGAGCCGAAGCAAGATCTGAATTTCCTTTAGATTTAAAGTTCGAAATTGAAAATGTTTCAGTTTGGATAACCCATATTGGCGGTTATCCTAATAGATATGATAAAAGAATACGTGAGGAAATAAAGTTAAATCCTCCAAAAATATTTATTTCAGGGCATTCACATATTCTAAAAGTACAATACGATAAAAAACTAAATTTATTGCACTTAAACCCAGGTGCCGCAGGAAACCATGGTTTTCATAAAGTAAGAACCATGTTACGTTTTGCTTTAGAAAACGGAGAAATAAAAAACATGGAAATTATAGAATTGGCTAAACGAGGTTAATTGCCTCTTTTTCTAAAATAGGCAATACTACTTTAATAACAGTACCGTTCTTTAGAGCAGAATCTATTAGAAAATCTCCTTTCATCATTTGTATTCTTGCTTCAATTTGATTTAAACCAAGACCGTCTTTATTGATGATTTTGTTTTTATCAAAACCAATGCCATCATCTGAAATTCTTAAATACAGTTTGCTATCTGCTTCATTTAAATGAATCATCGCTTTTTCAGCTTTACTGTGCTTTAAAATATTATTAACAAATTCTTGAATAATATTATATACTTTTATTTCAAAGTTTTGTTCATACCTCCTAGTTTCGCCTATTCTTGTATCAATCTTAATTTGAGAGTTAGAGTACTTATCTGCCATATCTTTTATAGCGTATTTTAACCCAAATTTTAACAAAACGGAAGAAACTAAAGTATGAGATAAGTCTCTAATTTTTTGAGAAGCTTCTGTAATAATCTCTTGAGTTTTATCTATCTCTATAGGAATTTCACCATTTAACTGGCTTCTTGTAGCTTGTAAGTGAAGATTTGCCGATGACAATAAAGCACTAACACTATCGTGCAAAGTTTCTGCTATTTGTTTCCTTTCAGACTCTTTACCATCTATTGTAGCGTTTAAAATTCTTACTTGCGATTCTGATCTTATCTTTTCTATATTTTGATGCTGGAGTAATTGGGTTTGAGAAAGTTGAAGCCCTAAATTCTTTTGTCTTAATTTATACACATTAACCCAAAACAATAAAGATAATATAATTACAAAAGCACTAATAACAATCGCCAAAAAAATCCTTTGATTTTTAAGACGTTTATTTTCTGCCTCTTTTAAAACTAATTTTTTAACCGTATTAACGTTATTTTCAGCATTAATTTTTTTCACGATACCTCTTAATTCAGTATCTCTTAATTCATCTTTTATACCATAAGATAAATCTTGAAACTCATAAGCCTTATAATCTTTAAGTTTATACATAGACCAAGATAAGTTTGCATATAAACTTGCTTTAAATCTAACAGCTTTAGCACTATTATCATTTCTAATTAATTCTAATGCTTCTAAATACGTCTTTTTTGCTAACTTATAATCCTCTTGAATTAAATAAATACTAGCCAAGTTACCTAAAGCAGCAGCGTGATTAACTTTATTTTTATTAAGTCTATGAATTTCAATAGATTTATTTGCATATTTTTTGGCTAAATCATATAAGGAATCATTTATATAAAAAGCTGATAAATTACTATACGCTTTTGCTTTAACATCTAATACCCTTTTATCTAAATCACTATAAACTAAAATTTTATTATAATAATATAAAGTACTATCTCTATATTTAGTTATTAACTCTTTATCTTGTATATCTTGAACATCTTCCCGCTCTTTAAGTTTATGGTAAGAGCTTCCCAAACGAAGATAATTTTGAATTAGCAATAATGATACATCAAAGCTTTTATTATGATCCTCTATTCTTAGAGAATCATAAACCATACTCTTTACATTTACCCTAAAGTATTTAACACCATCTTTAAAACTTAATGTTTCATAAAAAATATTACCTATCAAATAATTTGTTTTATAAAGCACTTCTCTATCCTTATTTTTTGAACTATCTAATAATTTAAAAGCTTTTTTTAATGCTAAATCAAACTTTTTTTCTTCATATAATTTATTAATATTTCGAAATCTTTTATTTAAAAGACTATCATTTAATTGCATATAAAAAGAAGTTGTATTTGATACAACTTCTTTTCTACTAGCCAGTGTTTTAAAAAAAACGACCAAAAAAAATAATAAAATTAATTTATTTAGAGTTTTCAATCCTTATTAATTTAATCTATAATTACCTCAGGTCTTCTTTCTTTTGTAAAAGCATAAGACTTAGAATTTGTTTTAGCAGCAGTATCACCCTCTATAAGAATATGATTTACAAAATCAATTTCTAGAGCTTCACCATCTATTTTATCAAAAACTTTAGAGAAAGTTGTTACATCTGTTTTTCCTTCTTCTAAATGAACTTCATAAATATTCAACTCATCATTATAAACAAAATCTACTTTTACTTTGCTGTTTACTGTAAAATCTAAAGTGTATGTTCCATCTTCATTTCCAGAAATACTATACTCAGAAAGCATATCTTCATTTTCATTTTTAGACAAAGAAGCATTTTTATCTTTAATAGTAATTTGGGGCTGATTACTAGAATTAGTATCTACAAAACCTACTTTAAGCTGATTTCCATCAATAGTAAGATCTTGCGTAACTTTACGGCTTAACAGATTCTCTGATGAATATAAATAAATATAATTTGTATTTGTAGTGTCATCAACAACGTTTTCCGTTTTTACATTACCATTTACGTTGTAATCTAAAAAATATCCTCCGTTAGCATCTCTATTAATCGTAAATGTTTTTAAAAGATCTAAAGATTGTTCTTCTTGTAAAAGTGTTTCGTTGGTAGAACAAGAAGAAAAAACTAGTACTACTGATACTAATAAGGCAAATAAGTTGAAATTTTTCATAATGTGAAGGGGGGATTAAGATTTAATACTTTGTTTAATTTAATTATTTTCGAGAACTATTATTATATTATTTAATTAGCTAAGGCAAGAATGTATGCAACAATTAGGGGTTCTAGGGGTTTAACTATAAAGCCTTTTAGGGGAATGATTTAAAAAAATCAAAGCTTATAAATAATTATTTTTTGGGGGATAAGAACTATACTATATTGTTTTTTACTGCATACATTGCCAAGCCTACTGCATTTTTTACATTTAATTTTTTTAACAAACTCTTTCTATACGTTTCTATTGTATTCTTACTCAGGTGCATTATATCAGCCATTTCTATAGTGCTATGTTCCTGTGTAATCAATTTTAAAACATCCAATTCTCTTTCTGTTAAACTATCTAACAAAAATTTCCCTGGTACTTCTCCCTTAGGAACCATTTGACCAGATAAAGATTGTAACAATATCTTTTGAATATCATTACTAAAATATTGTTCTCCTTTAGCAACCGCTTTTATAGCATTTATAATATGCTCGCCAGCATTGTTTTTAGAAATATATCCCATACAACCAAGATTTAAAACTTCTTGAACAATTTTAAGATCATCATAACTAGACAATATTATAACCTTTTGGTCTATTCTCTTTTCTCTAAAATATTTTAACACTTCAAAACCATCTAAAACTGGCATGGTAATATCTAAGACTAAAACATCTGCGGTGTTTTCTTTTTGACTAAACCAATCAATCACCTCTTGTCCTGTTAAAGAATATCCTTTTATTTCAATCTCTTTATCAGTTTTTATTACAGCGATGATACCTTCTATTAATATTTTATGGTCATCAGCTACATGAACGTATATCTTTTCTTTCATTTTTACATTACAAATTTAATTCACAAATTAAAACTATACAATACCCATTTACAGTGAAATTTTCACCTCCCTATTTTCAGTTAGACGCCTCACTGAAAACAGTGAGACACTTATTTTATGACATTGATTTTCAACACATTAAATCCTCGTAAGATTTTAATATATTCGTCTCTAAAAATACAAATTAAAAACTCAAATTAGATTTAAACTCTGAAAACATATAGAAAACAAAAAACCGAGAATTAAATTCTCGGTTTTTTTTCGCACTAAATATACTAATATGATAGGTTTATCGCAATCTATCTACAGATTTCACAAGATCTTCATCCTTTTTAATAGCCTTATTTGCCAAAACAATAAGCAAAACAACTAAAATCGGTAAGAACATCCCAATACCCTTCTCCGAAATCGAAACTTCTCCAGGTAAAGTTAGAGATACATAAATCAATAATCCTAATAAAAAAAGATTGATCAAAATAACTAAACGTCCTACAACAAACTGTAACTTTCTATTTTTAAATAAAAAAATTGTTACAAAAGAGACTATTGCAGAAAGCAAATATAACAAAGGAATTACTTTTAAAAGCATAGAATCTCTAAAAAATAAATCTAAAGCAAATATTTCTTCCTTAAGATTACTCCAAATATTGAATACAAATATCAACCCTCCAGAAACTGCGGTTGCTAATAATAAATATATACTCTGTATTCTTTGAATCATCTTAAAAAATAGGTTTACAAAAGTAGAACTTTCTTTTTTAAAAAGAAAACCTAAAACTTAAAAATTTTGTATATATTTGTAATATAATAACCACCCAATAAATATTGTATAGTACTATATACAATACATAAACTCTAAAAAAAAATTATAATTAATCTTATCTAAATAAGGTTTCCAATTTAACTTAACATATAACGAATGTTCGAAATCTCAGAACTAAAAGCAAAAACACTTGCTGATTTACAGGTAATTGCAAAATCTATTGGTCTATCAAAGACGAGTCAACTTAAAAAACTAGATTTAGTGTATCAAATATTAGATACACAAGCTGCAAACCCTGTAGATACTTCACCAACTGTAACTGAAGTAAAACCAAAAACAGAAAAACCTAAAAGAAAAAGAGTTTCTAAAGTTGCTACACCTGTAAAAACTAAAACCGAAATAGAAACACCAACACCTGCTGTAGAAACAACAGAAGAACCAATAAAACAAGAAAAGATACCTCAAAGAAAACCTATTGCTAGAAAAACTGCGGCTAAAGAGACTCCAGCAAAGACAGAAAACAAAACGGAAGTAACTAAAGAAAGAGTTATTAAACAGGTTGAGAAAAAAGAGCCTAAACCGGCTAATAATCAAAATAAACCACAAGCTAATAAACCGCAAGCAAATAAGCCACTACCAAAGAAAAACCCAAATCAAAATAGAGACAAGAACAACTCTAATAGAAATAACGGTAATAAATCTGGTAATCGTTATAAAGATCCAGATTTTGAATTTGATGGAATTATTGAAAGTGAAGGCGTATTAGAAATGATGCCTGATGGATATGGTTTTTTACGTTCTTCTGATTATAATTATTTATCATCTCCAGATGATATTTATGTTTCTCAATCTCAAATTAAATTATTTGGCTTAAAAACAGGTGATACCGTTAGAGGAAATGTTCGTCCACCTAAAGAAGGTGAAAAATATTTTCCTTTAATTAGAGTATCCAAAATAAACGGATTAAACCCTAACTTAGTTAGAGATCGTGTTTCTTTTGAGCACTTAACACCTTTATTTCCTCAAGAAAAATTCAATTTAGCAGAAAGAGGTAGTTCTTTATCAACAAGAATTATCGATTTATTTTCTCCTTTAGGAAAAGGACAAAGAGGTATGATTGTAGCACAACCTAAAACGGGTAAAACCATGTTATTAAAGGATGTGGCAAATGCAATTGCAGCTAATCACCCAGAAGTTTATCAAATAGTATTATTAATTGATGAGCGTCCGGAAGAGGTTACAGACATGAAACGTAATGTACGTGGAGAAGTTGTTGCTTCTACCTTTGATGAACCAGCAGACAAACACGTAAAAGTTGCCAACATTGTTTTAGAAAAAGCAAAACGTTTGGTAGAATGTGGGCATGATGTTGTTATTCTTTTAGATTCAATTACACGTTTGGCAAGAGCTTACAATACCGTTGCACCTGCATCTGGTAAAATACTTTCTGGTGGTATCGATGCAAACGCATTACACAAACCAAAACGTTTCTTTGGTGCAGCAAGAAACATAGAAAATGGTGGATCATTAACCATTATTGCAACTGCACTTACAGAAACTGGTTCTAAAATGGACGAAGTAATTTTCGAAGAATTTAAAGGAACAGGTAATATGGAACTTCAATTAGATAGAAATATTTCTAATAGACGTATTTACCCTGCTATCGATTTAATTAAATCATCTACAAGACGAGACGATTTATTATTAGACGCTAAAACCGTACAAAGAATGTGGGTTTTACGTAAATATCTTGCAGACATGAACCCTATAGAAGCAATGGAATTTATTAATGACAAAATTAAATTCTCTAAAAATAATGATGAGTTTTTAATTTCTATGAATGGTTAGAAATAACAATTAGACATTAAAAAATACTTTACACAAAACCTTTTTGAGCAATCAAGAAGGTTTTTTTATTGGAAGCTATTTTAACATTAGAATTTTTACCACTTCTTTTATGTTTTGTAGATTTAGCAAAACTAATTCACCTTTATATGAAGAAACTTTTACTTTTATCATTTTTAAGTCTTTTTTTACTCAACTCTTGCAACTCTATCGTAAAAAAAGAAGCCAAAAAAGACACTTTTGTATCCGATAATTACTCAAAAAAAGAAGTAGATATTGTTATGCGAGATGGTACAAAACTGCACACCACCATTTATTCTCCGAAAGATACTAGTAGAAAATATCCTATTTTAATGCAAAGAACACCTTATAGTTCTAAGCCTTACGGAGAAGGTAAAATGAAAACTAAAATTGGTCCTAATATTTATCTAATGAAAGAATTGAATATTGTAGTGTATCAAGATGTTCGTGGCCGTTGGATGAGTGAAGGTGTTTATGACAATATGCGCGCTTATATTCCCAATAAAACGGCAACACAATCTGACGAGGTTTCTGACACCTACGACACGATTGATTGGTTGGTAAAAAATGTAGAAAACAATAACGGAAATGTAGGTACTTGGGGAATATCATATCCTGGGCATTATGCTACAATTTCTACAATTGATGCGCATCCTGCCTTAAAAGCAGCTTCTCCACAAGCGTGTATTGGCGATTTTTTCTTTGATGATTTTCATCATAATGGAGCTTTTATGCTAAGTTATTTTAGAGCAATTTCTTTATTTGGAACCTACAAAGACACACCAACAGATACGGCTTGGTATTCGTTTCCTAAAATGGATTCCCAGGATCAATATCAATTTTTCTTAGATAAAGGGCCTTTAAAAAACTTAAACGAATATTTTCAGTATGATCGATTAGGTGTTAAAACAGCTGAAAATAAAGATAGAATTGATGATTTTTTCTGGAAAGAAATTGTAGAACATCCAAATTATGATTCCGTTTGGCAAAGTAAAGGTATTATTCAGCATTTAGACAAAGTGCCTTCTACGGTTGCTACTATGATAGTTGCAGGAGAGTTTGATGCAGAAGATTTATATGGACCTTTATCTACTTATAAAGCCATAGAAAAAAACGAAAAAGACAATTATAACACCTTGGTTTTTGGACCTTGGGATCACGGAAAATGGGCTAGTTCTAAAGTTACAAACTCTGTTGGAAATTATTATTTTGGAGATTCTATTTCTTTAAAATTTCAGTCTGATGTAGAAACAAAATTCTTTAATCACTTCTTAAAAGGAAATGGCGACAAAAATTCTGGGTTACCAGAGGCTTATGTTTTTGATACTGGTAAAAAAGAATGGAAGTCTTACGATGCTTGGCCTCCTAAAAACGCATTTAAAGAAGATTGGTTTCTGTCTAAAAACCAGAAATTGACTTCAGACAAAAAATCAACAGAAAAAATAAATTTTATTAGTGATATTAAACATCCTGTTCCGTATTCCGAAGATATAAAAACGGTTTTTACGCCACGTAAATACATGACAGACGACCAACGTTTTGCGGCAAGAAGACCAGATGTTTTGGTTTTTGAAACGGATGTTTTAACCGAAGACTTTACTTTAGCCGGAGATATTTTAGCAAAATTAAAAGTAGCAACTACAGGTTCTGCAGCAGATTGGATTGTAAAAGTAATTGATGTTCATCCTGCGGATGCAGAAGAAAATAACGAAAAACTACAAGATCATTTAAAAATGAGCAATTATCATTTAATGGTTAGAAGTGAAGTTTTAAGAGGTAGATTCAGAAATAGTTTTGAACATCCAGAACCTTTTATACCATACAAAAAAACCGATGTAAATATAAAATTACAAGATGTTTTTCACACGTTTAAAAAAGGACATAAAGTACAAATACAAGTTCAAAGCACTTGGTTTCCTTTAATAGATTTGAATCCGCAAACGTATGTAGACAATATTTACAAAGCAGACGAAAAAGATTTTAAAACACAAACACATACCGTTTTTACAGATTCTAGTATTGAGTTTACAGTATTAAAATAATCCTTCTAAGATAAAACGTAAACAATCCATCAATAAAATTTGATGGATTGTTTACCTATAAAACTTCCTTTTTTAATACTCGTAAAAGATATCCTAAAATTAAAACGCCTACAAGCGCAAAAATTGTCATGGCAAACCAAGTGGTATCAAAACCATATTCAGCAACCATTTGCATACCAACATTATGACTAAAAATATGTGCTAAAGAAAATGAAATACTATACAAAGCCATATATTCTCCTTGATTTCCTTTTGCAGCACGTTCTATTGCAAAAGCATTCGAAAACGGAAAAGCAATCATCTCTCCAATAGAAATTAATAAAACTCCAATAATTAAAATACCAACCCAACCTGTTAAATTTAGAATAATAAAACTTAAGGCTACCAAAAAAAGTCCTGAAGCTATTAATTTAATTTTAGACATTTTTAAATCTTCCAACCATTTTATCAAAGGCATTTCTAACAAGAAAATAAAAAGTCCGCTTAACCCCATTAGCAAACCAATATCAAACTCTGATAAATGACGATTTTCACTATAATACAGAGGAATTGTAGAAAAAAACTGCATAAATACAAATCCAAAAATAAACATCGCTAAAAAGAAAATCCAAAAAGCTTTATCGTCATAAGCAGAAACAGGGTTTTCTACTTTTACCTCATCTTGTATTTTTGTTTTCTTAGGATGCAATACTTGTAGCAATAAAAAAGCGGCTAATACACAGGTAATTCCATCCATCCAAAATAAGCCTACATACCCAATACCTGTAATGATTAAACCTCCAATTGCGGGTCCTGCAGAAAACCCTAAGTTAATTGCCAATCGAATTAACGTAACAGAACGTGTTTTATTTTCTGGTTTACTATACGCACTTAAAGCAACAAACATTGCAGGTCTAAAAGCATCTGCAACCAGCATTACTGTAAAAATACCAAAGCAAAACTCATTAAAAGTTGCTGCATATTGCAGAAAAACAAATAGAATTCCCGTGAGCACAAGACTCACTAACATAACTTTGTAATAACCAATTTTGTCTGTTAATTTACCACCAATCCAAGTACCAACTACAGAACCTAACCCAAAGAAAGACATGATCCAACCAACATCTGCTAAAGAAAAATGAAGACTTTTTGTAAGATATAAGGATAAAAAAGGGATTACCATTGTACCAGATCTATTAACAAAAGTGATTAATGATAACCACCAAACTTCTTTAGAAAGCCCTCTAAAAGTATTAATGTAATTGTTATATAGTTTTATCATTTTGGTTTATATTAATATTTAATCATTGAAAGAAGTTCAGTATAATTATTACGAATCAATTTTTTTTAGCATTGAAATACTACTAAAAATAAAAAAGTCCGACTGTGAAGTCGGACTTTTATAATTATTTGATTTTATATTGAAATCATCAAAACATATAAACATACCGACTACTGTGGTTTATCCACGATAACTTGGTAATATATGTTAAGACTCTGTTCATTTCTGTTTTTATTAATGATTCAAAACTACATAAAAATAATTGAATATTGTATTTTTGAATTGTAAATAAATTATAATGAAAAAAATAGTACTTATACTCTATGTAACTTTTCTATTGATATCTTGTAATTCTCAAGGCAAACGCCCTTTAATAGGAAAAACTATATATCAACAAGAATTAAACGCTAGTTATAAAGACGCTTCGAAATCCCCCTTAAAAAAGAAAGATTTAAAGAATTTTAAAGGATTAAACTTCTTTGAGGTTGATTCTACTTTTATAGTAAAAGCGAATTTTATAAAAATAGAAAATGCGCCTACGTTTAAAATGACAACTACCACAGATAGAAAACCATTATATAAAGAATATGGTTTACTAAACTTTGCTTTAAAAGGAATAAATTGTCAATTAACCATTTACCAAAGTCAAGATGATTTAGATGATGAAAAATATAAAGACTATTTGTTTTTACCTTTTACAGATGATACTTCTGGAGAAACATCTTATGGTGGTGGACGTTATATGGATGTAATGATCACAGATATTACGCCAGAATTTACTGTTATCTTAAATTTTAACAATACTTACAACCCTTATTGTGCCTATAACGACAAGTATTCTTGCCCTATTACACCAAGAAAAAATCATTTAGATTTAGAAATAAAAGCCGGAATAAAGGATTTTAAAAAACACTAAAATATTATACCATTTTTTTATTGGTCATATAAAAACCATAAACAGCACTAAAAACAACCTTAAACCCAAAAAAGTTTTTCCATTTATCATTTGCAAAATTGGTTTCTGAAACTTTAGCAAAATCTCCAGAAAACAAATCGCTAGAACTAGCTATTAATAAAGAAACTACTGTTACAATAACAAAAAAAGGAATGGCAACTTTTGCAAAATTAATCCAAAAAAGAGGCTGTTTTATTTTTTCTAATAAACTCATTATTTTAATTTTTGATTGTTGTGATGACGATCGTGATCACGTTTGGTTTTAATATCTAATTTCTTTTCGAAAGCATCTTGTAAATCAATTCCGGTTTGGTTTGCCAA
Source organism: Polaribacter sp. Z014 (assembly GCF_023555435.1). Classification (NCBI taxonomy): domain Bacteria; kingdom Pseudomonadati; phylum Bacteroidota; class Flavobacteriia; order Flavobacteriales; family Flavobacteriaceae; genus Polaribacter; species Polaribacter sp. Z014. The sequence continues at coordinate 23,098 of NZ_JALCZP010000011.1, read as the reverse complement.
ACATAAAACCACAAACATAACATCTGCCAATTCTTCTCCCAAATCTTTATTTTTATCAGATTCTTTTTCACTTTGCTCTCCGTAGCGTCTTGCTATAATACGTGCAACTTCACCAACCTCTTCTGTAAGTTGTGCCATGTTGGTTAACTCGTTAAAATAACGAACTCCATGAGCTTTAATCCAATCGTCTACTTGTTTTTGTGCGTTTTCTATGTTCATTTTTTTTATTAAAAGATTGAAAAATTAAAGACTCAAAGGTATAGTTTCTAAATTTATTTGGTTTGTTTCTAATGGTAAAAAAACTAACCTCGCTTACTTCTGATAAAAGTCATTAAAACAGACGTTATATCATTATAGAAAGCGAAACCTTTTCTTTTACTTCAAAAACTCAGAAACCTCTGCATAAAACTGCTTCGGATTTTCTGCATGCAACCAATGACCTGCATTTTTAATTTCTACAATTTTAGAATTAGGAAAATGAGCTTCTATAATTGGTTCTTCCTCTTTTGTGATATACTCAGATTTTTCTCCTTTTAAAAACAACGTCTCCTTTTCGAAAACAGTAAAAGAAGGCAACGCTTCCCCAATCTCTGCATTATTTTCTGTTAAAGATTCTAAATTAAATCTGAATGCTAATTGTCTTTTTTCTTTCCAATACACATTTTTTAACAAAAACTGACGCACACCAAAATCTGGAATTAATCCTGATAATTTATTATCAACCAAAGTTCTAGTATTTTCTACAGAAAAATCAATAGAATTTAATGCTGCCAAAATAGCATTATGATGTGGTTGATACATTCTTGGAGAAATATCAACAATAATTAATTTATCAACCAATTCTGGATACGTAACAGCAAACAACATTGCTGTTTTTCCGCCCATAGAATGCCCAATGATATCTACTTTTTCTAATTGATAGTGTTGTATATAATTATACAAATCTTCAACTAAAACCTCATAATTAAATTCATCTTCATGAAAACTACGTCCGTGATTTCTTTGGTCTATAAGGTGAACTTGATAATCTTTGGCAAACTGATTTCCTAAAGTTTTCCAGTTATCAGACATTCCAAAATAGCCATGTAAGATTAATAATGGTTTTCCTTCTCCTTTTATTGTTGAATGTAATATTGGATTATTAGACATTTATATGAATTGATTATTATATAATTTGTCAGGTCAATCGTGTTCGAGACCTAAGTTTTATTCTTGAGATTTCTCAATCGCTAAAAAAGCTCATTTCGAAATGACACTGTGACTGAAAACGGCAACTGAATACTGTTAAATTACTTAAGTCGATGCAAATACATATTTACAACATTCTCTAAACCTAAATACAAACTTTCTGCAATAAGCGCGTGGCCTATAGAAACTTCTGCCAAATGAGGTATATTCTCTTTAAAGAATTTAATATTATCTAAACTTAAATCGTGCCCAGCATTAATACCTAAACCTAATTTGTTAGCTAAAACAGCCGCTTCTGTATATGGTTTTATAGCATCAAAATTCCCTAAATCATATTGAGTTGCAAAGTCTTCCGTATATAACTCAACTCTATCTGCACCTGTTTTTGCAGCTGCTTCTAGCAACTTAGCATCTGTATCTATAAAAATAGAAGTTCTAATTCCGTTTTGTTGAAATTCTCTAATAACTTCTTGTAAAAAAGATTGATGTGTAATAGTATCCCAACCCGCATTAGACGTAATAGCATCTAAAGCATCTGGCACCAAAGTAACCTGCGTTGGCTTTACTTCTAACACCAAATCCATAAAAGATTTTATCGGATTTCCTTCAATATTATACTCTGTAGTCACAATATTTTTTAAATCTCTTGCATCTTGATAACGTATATGTCTTTCGTCTGGTCTTGGGTGAATTGTGATTCCCTGAGCACCAAATTCTTCAATATCGCTGGCAACTTTTAATAAATTAGGCACATTTCCGCCACGAGAATTTCTTAAAGTTGCTATTTTATTAATATTTACACTTAACTTTGTCATTGTCTAAAATTAGGCTGCAAATATAATTTATTAAATCATTTTATCCTATATTCGTAAAGCATGAATATGAACGACTATATATTAGAAGAAATAAAACCACTTCGCTTAAAAGATGCTGTAAAAAGCGCTCAAAAAGTGTTTAAAAATTACCCTATAACACATTTTCCTGTTATTGAAAACAATAAACTATTAGGTTCTTTTGCGGAAGATGACCTACAAACTATAGAAAACAATGAGGATGAATTAGTTGAACATGCTTATTTATTAAATTCTTTTTTTGCTGATGAAAAAGCAACTGTTTTAGAACTATTAAAAATTTTTGCAGACAATGACACCAACATCATTCCTGTTTTAAATGAATATAAAGATTATATTGGTTATTTTGATTTAAGAGACGTTTTAGATGTTTTTTCCACAAGCCCTTTTATGGTTGAAGAAAGCGAAACTTTAATTATAGAAAAATTGAGCAATGATTATTCTATGAGTCAAGTTGTACAAATTATTGAAGCTAGCGGCGGAAAATTATTAGGTTTGTATATCTCAGAAAAAAATACAGACACTATTCAAGTTACTATCAAAGTAATTTCAGATGAAATAAATGAAATTATGCAAACCTTTAGAAGATATGATTATAAAATTATATCTATGCATGAAAATGATATTTATTTAGAGGATTTAAAAAGTAGGTCTGAATATTTACAGAAATATTTAGAAATGTAAACCTTTTAAAAGGCTTTTACAAAAAAAACAAAAAAGTGAAGAAAGCAGCAATTTACGGTCAGTCTTACGCCATTTCATCAGAAAAGGAAATTAAAACATTATTACACGTTTTAGAAAAAAAACAGATTGATTTTTATATAGAAAGTGAATTTTATACCCTTTTGGTAGAAAATAACGTTTTAAAAGATGTGTATAAATCTTTTGTTAGTTTTAACGATTTAGATAGTTCTTTTAATATTATGATTACCATTGGTGGAGACGGAACATTTTTACGTTCTGCAACACATATTAGAGATTTAGACATCCCTATATTAGGTATAAATACGGGTAGATTAGGTTTTCTCGCTATTGTTCCCAAAGACCTTATTGAAGAAAGTATAGATCTTGTTATTAAAGGTGATTACACTCTTCAAGAAAGAACACTTGTATCTATAAGGACAGAACCAAAAACCAAGGATTTTGCAGAACTTAACTTTGCATTAAACGAAGTAACCATCGCTAAGAAAAATACCACTTCTATGATAGGTGTACAAACGTATTTAAATGGTGAATATTTAACTAATTATTGGGCCGATGGGTTAATTATTTCTACGCCCACAGGCTCTACGGGCTATTCCTTAAGTTGTAATGGACCTGTTATTTTACCAGATTCAAAAAATTTAGTTATCACACCTATTGCTCCTCATAATTTAAATGCGAGGCCTATGGTAATTTCTGATGAAACTAAAATAGAATTAAAAGTAGATTCTAGAGAAAAAAGCTTTTTAATCTCTTTAGATTCTAGAGTATCTAGTGTACCAAACAACACGACCATTTTTATAGAAAAAACCGATTTTACAATAAAAAGTATACTTCCAAAAAACCAATCTTTTTTAAAGACATTAAGAAGCAAACTTTTATGGGGAGAAGACATTAGAAACAAAACAAATGTTTAACAAACTCCTTACAATATTTCTTTAAAAAAGTTGTTATTCAAAAAAGACTATATATTAACTTTATAAAGCAATTTGAAATCTCTATATTTGCCCACTATTTTTAGAATGAAAAAAAGAATATTATTTTTCGTATTTGTAGGTTTTACAACCATCTTCTTTGGCCAACTCCATGAAGTAGGCCTTACTATTGGCGGCACAAACTATGTTGGTGATATTGGTAAAAACTACTATTTCTACCCAAACAAACTAGCCGCAAGTGTTTTTTATAAATACAATTGGAACCCTAGAATTGCACTAAGAGCAAGCTATAGTCTTCTACCTATTTCTGGTAATGATGCAGATGCAGACACTGGTTTTAGAAGAGACAGATTAGACCCAACTGGAAAAACATACAAGTTTTCTAACACAATAAATGAATTAGCGGCAGGAATAGAATATAATTTTTACGAGTATGATTTATCTTCAGATGATAAAACATGGACACCTTACCTACTATTAGAATTGGCTGTATTTAATTATACAAACGTTAAGACATACTTACCAACAGGAAAAGTAGACAAATTAGGTAAGAAGACCTCTTTGGCTATTCCTTTCGGTTTTGGTTATAAGTCTAAATTATTTGGTACTTTAGCGTTTGCAATTGAAGCAAAATTTAGATATACTTTTGAAGACGATTTAGACTACCTTTCTACAGATACACCAAATGTAAATTTAGAAGGCACCGGAAATGATTGGTATATGTTTACAGGAGTTTCTTTAATCTACACCTTTGGTAGACCAGCTTGTTACACAAACGGATTATAAAAATTATGGACAAAAAACTACTTATTGACTTACAAAGAACACCAAAACATGTTGCCATAATAATGGATGGTAATGGGCGTTGGGCAAAAGGTAAAGGGATGAATAGAATTTTTGGACACAGAAACGCCTTAACAGCGGTTAGAGAATCTGTTAGTGCGGCATCTAACATCAATGTAAAAGCAATTACTCTTTATGCTTTTTCTACAGAAAACTGGAACCGTCCTAAATTAGAAGTAGACGCTTTAATGAGTTTACTAATCAATTCTTTAAAAAAAGAATTACCCGGTTTTATGAAAAATGGAGTTAAAGTAAACGCCATTGGTCTAATTACTAGTCTACCCCAAAAAGCTCAAAAAGTACTAGCTGATGTAATTTCTAAAACAAAAGACAATACAGATATTGTATTAACTTTTGCACTAAGCTATGGTTCTAGAGAAGAAATTGTTAATACTATTAAAAACATATCCAAAAAAGTTGTTAATAATGAGCTCAATATCGAAGAAATTGATGAAAATACTATAAATAACCATTTATATACGTTTAATTTGCCCGACGTTGACCTAATGATAAGAACTAGTGGAGAACAACGCATTAGTAATTTCTTATTATGGCAGATGGCATACGCCGAATTATATTTTACAGATATACTTTGGCCAGACTTTAGAGAAGAGCATTTTTACGATGCAATCATAGATTATCAGAATAGAGAACGAAGATTTGGAAAAACAAGCGAACAAATTACAGAATAAATTTTTTATGAAATTATTTTCTGCTACAATAATGCTAACGGCATTATTTTTTACTTTTAGTGCCAAAGCACAAAATGAAAAAGATAGTTTATCAATTGTAAAAAAAGATACTACTGCTACAAAAGATCTTTCCTTTGAAAAAGGGAAAGAATATATCTTAGGAGGCATGAGTGTTACAGGATTAAAAAAGTTTAGCGAAGAAACCGTAAGGGTTTTTACAGGCTTAAGAAATGGTCAACCCCTAAAACTTCCAGGAGACAAACTTACAAGTGCTATTAAAAAGTTGTACGAAAGTAAGCAATTTAGTAACGTAGACGTATACCTAGCCAAACTAGATGGCAATACCATATACCTTCAGTTTGATGTATTAGAATTACCTCAATTAAACAATGTAACCATTACAGGTATTAAAAAAGGAAAAGCTAAAGACCTTAAAAAAGATGCAGAGCTTAAAAAAGGTGCTATGGTAACAGATAACCTTATTGTTACCTCTAAAAACTACTTTACCAAAAAATATACAGATAAAGGTTATCTTAAAACCAAAGTTAATTTAGATGTTAAAAAAGACACTAGTGATATTAACATTGTTAATATGGCTATTTTTATTGATAAAGGAAAAAAAATAAAAATTAAGGACATTATATTTAAAGGTAATAAAGCGCTTTCAAGTAAAAAACTTAGAAAAGCGATGAAAAATACCAAAGAAAAAATAATTGGTCGTTTTTGGAAAGGCTCTAAATACATCGAAGAAGATTTTCAAGAAGACTTAGAAAGTATTTTAGATAAATACAGCCGATTAGGCTATAGAGATGCACGTATTCTTAGTGATAAAATTAGTTGGAATGATGATAACACCATTAATATTAATTTAGATTTAGAAGAAGGTAGACAATACCGATTTGCAGAAATATTATTTGTAGGTAATAAAGAATATACGGCAGAACAACTTCAACAATATTTAAAAATTGAAAAAGGAGATGTTTATAACGGCGCTGTTTTAGAAGAACGTGTTAAAGGTGACGGTAGCCCAACATCTCAAGATATCTCTACTTTATACCAAGATAGTGGTTTTTTATTCTCTTCTGTGAATGCCGTAGAAACAAAAGTAAAAAATGATTCTATTACAGTAGAAATTAGAATTAGAGAAGATGAAAAAGCGCGAATCAGAAAAGTAACAGTTTCTGGTAATGAAAAAACAAATGACCACGTATTATTTAGAGAACTTAGAGTAAAACCAGGTGATTTATTTAGTAGAAGTGCCATTATTAGATCTATTAGAGAAATTGGTCAATTAGGGTTCTTTGACTCTAATGTTACTCCTGATGTAATACCAGATTATCAAAATAAAACAGCTGACATAGACTTTACGGTTGTAGAAAAAGGTGGAAGCCAAATAGAACTACAAGGTGGTTATGGTGGAGGTTCTTTTATAGGTACTTTAGGTTTATCTTTTAATAACTTTTCTATCAGAAATATTTTTAATAAGGAAGCTTACAAACCATTACCAATGGGAGATGGTCAAACATTATCTTTAAGACTACAAACCAGTAGAACATATAATACGTATAGTTTTTCTTTTACAGAACCATGGTTAGGTGGTAAAAAACCAAAATCATTATCATTTTCTGTATACTCATCTAATCAATATCAATTAGATTATACTACTTATGATGTAGACAAAAGCAAAAGTTTAGGTATAATTGGTGCTTCTGTAGGATTAGGACAACGATTAAAATGGCCGGATGATTATTTTCAATTATCTCAATCTATTAGTTATCAAGCATTAAAATCTAATGATTATAATTTTGGTTTGGCAGGTTTAAACTTAAACAACGGTACTCTTAATAATCTTTCTTATAATATTTCTTTAACAAGAAATTCTGCAGGACCAAGTTTAATATTTCCTACTTACGGATCTGAGTTTACAATTGGAGCAAAAGCCACATTTCCATATTCTTTAGTGAATAATAAAGACTATAATGATAGTAACTTAGATGCTATAGATAAATACAAGTGGTTAGAATACTATAAATTAAATTTTAAAGGAAAATGGTACACTTCTTTTACAGATAAATTGGTTTTAATGACCAATGCAGAAGGAGGATATTTAGGCTCTTACAACAAAGATCTAGGAGCAACACCAGTAGAACGTTATTTTGTGGGTGGAGATGGTATTGCAGCTTACCAATTAGACGGTAGAGAAACAGTTGGTTTAAGAGGTTATGAAAATAGCGGACTTTCTTCTAATTATGGTGGTACAATTTATAATAAATTTCAGTTAGAACTGCGCTACTCTATTACAGACGCTCCATCGGCATCTATTTATACTTTAGGATTCTTAGAAGCAGGTAATTCTTATGATACTTTTAAAGAATTTAATCCGTTTGACTTAAAACGTTCAGCAGGAGTTGGTGTAAGAATTTTTATGCCAGCATTTGGTTTATTAGGAATTGATTTTGCACATGGATTTGATCCATTGCCTGGGGAAACTGAAAAATCTGGTTGGCAAACACACTTTATAATTGGAAAACAATTCTAAAAAAACGATAGCTTTGTAAAGAAAAAGTTTTTTTGGCACGGTTTTTTCTAAATACATAATACAAATGAAAAAAATATTTTTATTAGTCTTTCTTACACTTAGTGTTAGTGTATCTTGGTCTCAGAGAAATCAATTAATTGCTTATATAGATATGGAGTATATTCTAGAAAATGTTCCAGAATATCTAGAAGCACAAAATACACTTGATGGCAAAGTTGCTAAATGGAGAAAAAAATTAGATGAACAAGCTAGACATATAGAAATCTTAAAAACAGATTTAGCAAATGAAAAAGCAATTCTTACAAAAGATTTAATTGAAGAAAAAGAAGAAGAAATTAGTTTAAAACAAATAGAATTAAGACGTCTAGAATCTTTATACTTTGGGCCAAATGGAGATATGTTTTCTGTAAGAAAACAATTGGTTAAGCCAATTCAAGATCAAGTTTACAATGCAATTCAAAGTATTTCTAAAAGAAAAAAATATGACTTTGTTTTTGATAAATCTACTGATTTAGTCATGCTATATTCAAATAAAAAATACGATATTAGCGACCTTGTTTTAGCCACAATAGACCGTAGTAGATTAATCGGTGAAAAAGATAAAAAAAGACAAGAAAAAATGCTTACTCCTAAAAAGGAGTTAACAGATAGACAAAAAGAATTAATTAGCAAAAAAGAAGACGCACAAGCAAAGAAAATTGCTGATGTTGAAGCAAAAAAGAAGCTAATAGCAGAAAAAAGAGAAAAACTCTTACAACAACGAGAAGAAAAAAGAGAATTGTTAAGAGCTAAAAAAGAAGCTTTAAGAAAGAAAAAAGAAGCTCAAAAAGAAGAACAAGAATAAGAATAATAATTAAATCAAAACAAGAATGAAAAATTTAAAATCGTTACTATTAATCGCTGTATTTACTTTAGGACTAGCAGGTGTTGCAAATGCACAAAAAATAGGTCATATAGACTTTGAAAAATTAGTAGCAGAAATGCCTCAAACAAAAACCCTAAAATTAGACATGGAAAAGCTTGGTAAAACTTACCAAGATGAGATTACAGGAATGGAAAAGAAAATTGAAGCAACAAGACAAAAATATGTTGCCGAGTCTAAAGGTCAAACGAATGAAACGAATGACAAAAGAGCTCAAGAGCTTCAAGCTGAAGCTGCAAAAATTGAACAAGCAAGAAGATTTGCTTACCAAGACATGCAGAAAAAACAAAATGAAGGTTTACAACCAATTATACAAAAAGCACAAACAGCTATTGATGCTGTAGCAGCTTCTAAAGGTGTATTATATGTCTTAGATGCTTCTGTAGGAAAAGGTTTATTAGTTAAGAAAGGTGAAGATTTATACGGAGCTGTAAAAACTAAATTAGGTTTTTAATATAAACTAAATAAGATTACAAACTAAAACCTACTGAAATTTCAGTAGGTTTTTTTATTTTTACAAGTATATGGTAAAAGAAAACAAATTTCCTATTGGTATATTCGACTCTGGTGTGGGGGGCACATCGATTTGGAAAGAAGTTAACGCACTTTTACCCAAAGAGAATACTATTTACTTATCGGATAGTAAAAATGCTCCGTACGGAGAAAAAAGCAAGCAAGATATTATAGACCTATCTATTAAAAATACAAAATTTTTAATTCAACAAAACTGTAAAATAATTATTGTTGCATGCAATACAGCAACCACAAACGCCATTAAAGTTTTAAGAGAAAAATATAGCATTCCTTTTATAGGAATAGAACCGGCAATTAAAACCGCTGCTTTACAAACTAAAACAAATACAATTGGTATACTTGCCACCAAAGGAACTTTAAACAGTGAGTTATTTGAGAAAACAGCTCATTCTATCAATCAAAAAATTACACGTAAAGAGATTATAGGAACAGGCTTAGTAGACCTTATAGAAGGTGGTAAATTGCACTCTAAAGAAATGACTGCATTATTAACCTCTTATGTGCATCCTTTAATAAAGCAGAATGTAGACTGCTTGGTTTTAGGTTGTACACATTATCCTTATTTAATTCCTCAAATAAGAAAGCTTGTAGGTACCAAAATTCAAATTATAGATTCTGGTGAGGCTGTTGCCAGACAAACCAAAAATATTTTAGAAAAACATCAATTAATTAATAGCAGTACTAAAGAAAGCGTGCATCAATTTTTTATAAACAAAGATAAAGAAGTCTTAAAAATGTTGGTTTCAAACAAAGCCAAAAGAATAAAAATTACTGAAAAGGATTTTTAGAAACCAATAAACGAATTATTAATATTTGGAGTACTACGCCAAGTTTTATTTCGAGTCCACAAATTAATACCTAAAGTAATTTGATGAAAACCAGATTTTGTTAAAACTACATCACCTATTTGATTTGTATAGGTATAAGAAAACATGACATTTTTATAATTTAAACCAAATATAGGAGATATAAATTGCGAATTCCCAGCAACATCGGCTCCAAAAGTTACTCTATAAGACAATGCTAACCATAATTGATAATTATTAAGTGTTTTATATCCTTTTAAATTAAAATCTGATATTTTTTGGCCTGTGCCTTCCTTTAGTTGTAGCATAAAAGAAGGTTCTAATTGAAAATAATAATTTTTATCATAATAATATCCAACAGAAAAAACATAATTCCTTAAATTTAAAGGCTCAAGAACATTCAAATTATTTTTAGCTGTTAAAAATAAATTCTTCACAGTAAAATACGAAGAGAATCCACCTCTATGATAAGCAGCACTAAAGTCTGAATTATAATAACTAGTGCTTTCAATAATTGCAGCTACATCATCATTACCAAATGATCTTTGATCCGATTGATTTTGAATAAAAGAAAAAGACAATCCAAACGAGAGTTGTTCAAAATAATGACCATTATCATTTAAAGGTAAGTGATAAGCATAAGTAGCCTGAACCCCTTTTTGAGAATGATACCCATTTTTATCGTTAAATAAAACAAAACCATAGGCTGCATTTGTCTCTTCTCCAAACCTTGAATGAAAACTTATAGTTTGTAAAGCAGGTGCATCTGCTATACCAGACCATTGTTGTCTTGCTGTAAAACGTAATTTACTAGAATTACCAATACCTGCTGCAGATGGATGCACCAAATACACATTATCAGATAAATAATCTTGATAAATTGGCAATGTTTCTTGGGCAATATTCTTAAAAGAAAAAAATAAAGCAAATAGAGAACAAAATTTTAGATATTTTAATATCATTAATAAGGGATAATTACAAGTTATCAAATATATTCCTTTTCTTAAAACAAATACTTTATAATACAAATATTTAATAATGTAGTATATTATTTATGTTAAGAAAGCTAATCTTTATTATTACAATAAAGATAGTGATAAAAAAGGAACCTAGTGACAAGAACTATTTGCAGAGACAACATCTACTAAAGGAGCTGGAGATACATAAGGAATACCTAAACCTAAACCTCGTAATACAAATAAGACTCCTATAAAAACAACCACAATGGGTATTAATTTTTGTATTTTTTTTCTAAAATTCCCTTTTGTAAAATTTCCTAAGTATACAACTGAAGTCATTAAAGGAATTGTACCTAGACCAAATAAAAACATATATAAACTACCGAAAAAAGCATTTGTTGTTGCTAAAGCTCCAAAAACAGCCATATATACTAAGCCACAAGGTAGAAACCCATTTAAAAAGCCTATGGTAAAAAAGGTGTTATTTCTCTTCTTCTTCAATTCTTTACCCAAAGCATTCTTCACTTTAAAAATGACTTTATTAATCCCCTTTGAAAAATTTACTTTTGAAAAAATTTTAGGAAATAGAACCATCAAAATCATACTAACACCAACGATTATAGATAACTGTTGTTGAAATCCGAAGAAATAAAATCCTTTACCTAGAAAACCGAATAACAATCCTATAAGACTGTAGCTAAATAATCGTCCAAAATGATAACTTAGTATTTGAAAAAAACCTTTGGTAGTGTTTTGTCTATCAATGGGCAACATAAAAGCTATGGGTCCACACATACCTACACAGTGAAAACTACCTAATAACCCAAATATTATTGCCGATAAAAACATTAATATTGTATTTCTTTTTTAATTAAGTATTCTTTATTGTTATATTTGAAAGATAAATTAATGTTCCAACGACCATCTAATAAACGTTTCTCAGGCACGAGCAAATATGTATTAGAGATTGAAATAGGTATTTCAAAATCTAATTGTTTATTAGACGGTCTATATAGGAACACTTTACCTTTAATTTTTTCTGGAGAAAATTCTTTTGGAAATGTTATTTTTAAACCTTCTTCTGATCTTTGAATAGTTATTTTGTCTTTTAATTCTAATGCATTTTTTTCTGCATTAATTTCATCTTGAAAACCTAATTCTTCTTGATAGTATTTTTCTGTAACCAAGTCATAACTATATCTCTTATCGGTACTCATAGTAATAACCATGTATAAAATAAAACTCATAAAAGCTACAATTGCAATAACAATACCTGTTCCCCAATTAAATTTCATAATATTATAATTTTTATTTTATACTCTGTCTTCAGAAGTTTAGTTTATAATCATCCATGACGGAATGCAACATTCTAAAAACTTCATTTATCGATAAAAAATAACCTGTAGATTTATTTATAGTTCTTTTTGGTATACTTTAATAATCGATAAAAAGTATTTTAAAACCTTGCAGTAAGCATATTTGTAAACATACTTACACTACTTATAACTTCTTGGTCCTAAAAAATTTGTTATGGTAGTTTCAATTAATTTATCACCACTATAAACACCAATTTCTAATTTAATTTTATCTTTTTCTAAGGTCGCTGAATTTATTTCTATAAATAAAGTACCTTCTGCTAAACCTTGTTTTGGCACCGCAAAATTATGATTAGAAACTAATTTTATGGTCCCTTTATGAGAAAGTAATTTATAACTTACATCATTTATATCTTTTGTTGTTTTATTAATTACTTTAAAGGTATAAACATTACTAATAATATTATTTTCTTTATGTTGATACAACTGTCCAGGCAACCTTAAAATTGTAGCTTCAACATCATTTCTTAAAAATAACATTCCTATTAAAATACCTATTAAAATAAATAAGACAGCAGAATATCCTTTAATTCTAGCGTTTAATTTAAAAGGCTTCTTTTTTTCGATGTTATCTTCACTTTCATATCTAATTAATCCTTTTGGCAAGCCAACACTATCCATTATATGATCGCATTCATCAATACAGGCAGTACAATTTACACACTCTAATTGTGTACCGTTTCTAATATCTATACCTGTTGGACAAACAACTACACATTGTTTACAATCTATACAATCTCCTTTACCTAAAGCTTCTCTATCCTCATTTTTCTTAAATTTAGATCTTCCCTCTTCTCTTTCTCCTCTCTTATAATCGTACGCAACATTTATCGTTTTGTTATCTAACAAAACACCTTGTAACCTACCATAAGGACAGGCTATAATACATACTTGTTCTCTAAACCAAGCAAAAATAAAATAGAAAACACAAGTAAAAATTGTTAATGAAATAAGTGTACTAATATTATCAAAAGGGTTCCCCGTAATGTAACTGATAAGTGTATCTCCACCAATTAAATACGCTAAGAACACATTGGCTATTATAAAAGAAACCACAAAGAAAATAAACCATTTTAAAAGTCTTTTTCTAATCTTTTCTGCATTCCAAGGTTGTTTATCCAAACGAATTTGTTTCCCTCTATCTCCATCAATCCAATATTCTATCTTTCTGAAAACCATTTCTAAAAAAATGGTTTGAGGACAAATCCATCCACAGAAAATACGTCCAAAAATTACTGTAAATAGAATGATAAATACAACACCCACAATCATTGAAATGACTAATAAGTGAAAATCTTGTGGCCAAAACGGAAATCCAAAAATATTAAATTTACGTTCTAAAATATTAAACAATAAAAACTGGTTTCCATTTATCTTAATAAAGGGTGCTGATAAAAGAAAAATTAACAGAAAATAACTTACGTACGATCTATATTTATAGAATTTACCGCTAGGCTTTTTAGGAAAAACCCAAGAACGTTTTCCAGATTTATCAATGGTACCAATACTATCTCTAAATTTTTCGCTTTCTGGAGTTTCCATATTTACTAATTAGCTTGTTCTAAAACCTGACCAACTTCTTCTGTTCCTGTACTTTCTTTTCCTTCTTTAAGTTCTGTATCTGGTTGTACTTCTGCCCCTTCATCTACCCATTTTTCTCCTTGAGGAGCTTTTGGGTTTGCTGGTGAAGTTCCTTGTAAAGAAAGTACATAACTACCAACTTTAGCAATATCTGCTGCTTTTAATGTTTTATTCCAAGCAATCATCCCTTTACCATCTCTACCTCCATTAGAAATAGTTGTAAAAACATTTTTGATTCCTCCTCCTAAAATCCAGTATTCATCTGTTAGATTTGGACCAATAGCCCCACCACCATCTGCTATATGACAAGATGCACAGTTTAATTTAAAAATTGCTTTACCTCTTCCAAGGTCTTTAGCATCTGTTAATAAAGTTACACTTTCTGCAGTAATTAAATCTGTTGCTGTAGACTTGTATTTTTTTAACGATATTTTTGCTTCTGCAACTGCTTTATTATATTCTACTATTTGGTCGTCTCCATCTAAAACCTCAAATCTCACCAAATATACTACAGCAAAGACAATTGATGCATAGAACAAATACACCCACCAAGGTGGTAAAGTATTATCTAGTTCTCTAATTCCATCATAATTATGATCTAAAATAATCTCTTCTTCACTTTCAATACCTTTAGTTCTTGTCCAAGATTGTAGTAACTTTTTAATCCAAGCATCACTTTCTTCAGGAACAATTCCTAGTTTTTCATTTTGTAATTCTGTTGCTTTATTAATGGCAATTACGTTCACCATTTCTTTTAAAACAACAACCAAAACAAAGCCTATAATTGCAATCCAAACTAAAGGATTCTCATAAACATTAAATGGGTTTTTGTACACCATAAACGACTTTGCAAGCGCTAAAAACGTAACAATTACAAAGATTATATATACCGTAGATTGAAAATATTTTTTCATTTTTTTTCTTTTTAATTATCTAAAGGTAAATTACTTACCTTATTTATATATTCTTTTTTTGCTGTAAAAACCCACCAAAACAAGACCATGAAGAAAGTGAAGAATATGATTAATGATATTAAAGGATATATTTCTACACCTGAAATGGTTACCATATAATTTTTTACAAATTTTAACATCGCCTTAGTTTTTAGTTATTTTTTGTTCGTCTTTCACTTTTATATCCGTACCTAAACGTTGTATGTATGCAATAACGGCAACAATCTCTCTATTTTTCATTTCTATAAAAGGTTCTCCATTCTCTTGAGCGTACTTTTTATCAGCTTCATAATTTTTTGCAAAATCTGGATCTGAGTGTAAGTTGTCCTCAATTTCAGTTCCTTGCGCTAACATACTTTGTTGGGCATTTGCTATTTCTTCTTCAGAATAAGGAACTCCTAAAGTAACCATCACTTTCATCTTACTTTCTATATCTCCTGTATAAAGTTTGTTAACAATTAACCATTTATAAGAAGGCATAATAGAACCTGGTGAAGTACTTTGTGGATCATACATGTGGTTTAAGTGCCAGCTATCAGAATATTTCCCTCCAATTCTATGTAAATCTGGTCCTGTACGTTTAGATCCCCATAAAAATGGATGATCATATACAAACTCACCCGCTTTAGAGTACTCTCCATAACGTTCTACCTCACTTCTAAAAGGTCTAATCATTTGAGAGTGACACCCTACACAACCTTCTCTAATATAAATATCACGTCCTTGTAATTCTAATGGTGTATAAGGTTTTACACTACTTATAGTAGGTATATTAGATTTTACTAATATTGTTGGAATAATTTGAACAGCTCCTCCAATTAAAATTGCAATCGTTGCATAAATTGTTAATTTGATTGGTTTTCTTTCTAACCAAGTATGCCAACCTTCTCCTTTAGTTCTATATGTAGGCACTACAGATAATGGAGCTGCTTCTGCTAACTCATCTGTAACATCACTACCAGACTTAATCGTTCTAATTACGTTGTACAACATTATAAATGCTCCAATGATATACATACTTCCTCCAATAGCACGCATCCAATACATTGGTATAATTTCGTGAACAGTTTCTAAGAAGTTTCCATAAGTTAAAGATCCATCAGGATTAAATTGTTTCCACATAGAAGCTTGTACAAAACCTGCAACATACATTGGTAACGTATACATTATAATACCTAAAGTACCAATCCAGAAATGCGCGTTTGCTAATGCTAAGGAATGTAATTTTGTTTTAAACAATCTTGGTATCATCCAATATAACATACCAAAAGTTAAGAAACCATTCCAAGCTAATGCACCAACGTGTACGTGTGCAATAATCCAATCACTATAATGTGCAATTGCGTTTACATTTTTTAAAGCCAACATTGGCCCTTCAAAAGTTGCCATACCGTATCCAGTAATTGCAACTACCATAAATTTTAAAACAGGGTCTGTTCTAACTTTATCCCAAGCTCCTCTTAATGTTAATAAACCGTTTATCATCCCTCCCCAAGAAGGTGCTAATAACATTATAGAAAACACAACTCCTAAGTTTTGTGCCCAAGATGGTAATGCTGTATATAATAAATGGTGAGGTCCTGCCCAGATATAAATAAAAATCAATGACCAAAAGTGAACAATTGATAATCTATATGAATATACAGGTCTGTTAGCTGCTTTTGGAACAAAGTAATACATTAACCCCAAAAAAGGTGTGGTTAAGAAAAATGCTACGGCATTATGCCCATACCACCATTGCACCAATGCATCTTGTACCCCTGCATACACAGAATAAGATTTTAAAAAGGTAACAGGTAACGCTAAGCTATTAAAAATATGCAATACAGCAACTGTTACAAATGTTGCTAAGTAAAACCAAATTGCCACGTATAAATGACGTTGTCTTCTTTGTAAGATGGTCCAAATCATATTGGCTCCAAATACAACCCAAACAACTGCAATGGCTATATCTATTGGCCACTCTAATTCGGCATATTCTTTAGATGAAGAATACCCTAAAGGTAAAGTAATGGCTGCTGCAACAATAATTAACTGCCAACCCCAAAAATTAAAGTTACTTAAAAAGTTACTTGCCATTCTTGCTTTTAACAATCTCTGAAGCGAATAATAAACCCCTGCAAAAATTGCATTACCTACAAAGGCAAAAATTACAGCATTGGTATGTAATGGTCTTAAACGCCCAAAACTTAACCATGAGATTCCTTCTGTATAATAAGGGAACAAAAACATAAATGCGAGCATTAACCCCACAGAGAACCCCACTATTCCCCAGAATAACGTGGCATAGATAAATTTCTTTACGATCTTATTATCGTAATAAAATTGTTGCATTTCCATAATTTAATATTTAGTCTTTAGTTGATTTTTCTTTTTTATCTTTTACTAACTCATCATCAAACAACATGCGCACAGATGGCGTATAAGAATCGTCAAATTGCCCAGTTCTAACTGAATAAATAAATGCGATAAAAAATAAGATTGCTACTAGTATACTAATAGTTAGTAGTAGGTATATTACGCTCATATCTTGCCTGATAATAGATTTTCAAAAATAGTATTGGTCACTTTCATAAAACATGACATTTATCATGTTTAACAAATATCTTAATTTTTTGTTAAATAGTCATAGAAAAAAGCTGTGTTTTTGGTTTATTTTTTAATAAATGCACATCAAAAGCCATACAAACGTTTCTAACATAGGGTCTTGCCTCTTCTGGGATGGATAAAGACTTTGACTTTACATCAATTTTAACCAATCCATCTTGCTCCATTTCTTCTAATAATCCTAAATGCATTTCAATATTATTGATTTTCATAGTTTTTTCTTCCCACGAAGTGGAAAAATGACACATAATATTTAAAATATGTTTTCTGATAACTCTATCTTCTTCAGATAATAAATGACCTCTAAAAATTGGAATCTCTCCTTCATTTACAATTTTTTGATATTCTTTTACCGTCTTAACATTTTGTGCAAACGCATACCAAGAATCGGAAATTGCAGACATCCCTAAACCAATCATTAACTGGGTTTTATTAGCGGTATAGCCCATAAAATTTCTATGTAATGTTTTGTTGATGGTTGCTTTATATAAACTATCTGTCTTTAAAGCAAAATGATCCATACCAATTTCTACATAGCCTAACTCTGCAAAAAGTTCTTTCCCTATTTCATACAAAGCTCTTTTTTCATCATCCTTAGGTAAATCATCTTCATTAAAACCTCTTTGTCCTACTCCTTTTACCCAAGGGACGTGTGCATAACTGTAAAATGAAATTCTATCTGGCTGTAATTCTTTTGTTTTGTTAATGCTATAAATGACGTTTTCTTTTGTTTGATGTGGTAACCCGAAAATTAAATCGTGACTTACAGAAGTATATCCAATTTCTCTAGACCATTTGGTAACTTGTGCTACGGCTTCAAAAGGCTGAATTCTATGAATTGCTTTCTGTACTTTTTCATTATAATCTTGTACACCAAAACTAACTCTAGTAAAACCTTCATCAAACAACGTTTGTAATTGTTCTTTGGTGGTATTATTTGGATGTCCTTCGAAACTAAACTCTGCTTTTGGATGCCTTTTTGCGATTTCAAAAATACCATCCATTAAATATTTTAAATTTTCTTTTGAGAAAAAAGTTGGAGTTCCGCCACCTAAATGCAATTCTTTTACAACAGGAATTTCATCTACCAAATCAACATATAATTTCCATTCTTTTAAAACCGTTTCTATGTATTCATCTTCTACTTCGTGACGTTTTGTAATGTGTTTATGACATGCACAAAATGTACACAAACTCTCACAGAAAGGCAAATGAATATAAATGCTAATTCCTTCTGATGAATTACTTTCTTTAAAGGAAGTTTGAAAAGATTGTATCCAATCTTGTTTATCAATACCTTCCTTGTTCCAATAAGGTACCGTTGGATAACTGGTGTATCTTGGTCCTGGAATGTTGTATTTTTGTACTAGTGATTTCATGTATTATCGTTTTGTCTGGTCTAGTGTGATTAAGGCTTAATTAACTTCTAAAGAAATTGCCTTTAGACCTTTCAATTATTTATTTTGAGTTCAGCAATACGCAAGGCAAAATTTTATTCTCCTAACTCTAAAGCTATTTCTATCATTTCTTTAAACGTCTGTTCTCTTTCTTCTGCAGTAGTTCTTTCTTTGGTAACCAAACTATCAGAAATAGTTAAAATAGACAAGGCATTTACATTGTGTTTTGCAGCAACGGTATACAAACCAGCAGTTTCCATCTCTACACACAAAACACCATAATCTGCCCATTTTTTATAACTATCAAACTCATCTGCATAAAACTCATCAGAACTTAAAATCCCTCCAGCTTTTACGGTTATATTTTTCTCTTTAGCCACTTCTATTGCTTTTTGAAATAACTTAAAACTTGCTGTTGGCGCATAATCTGCTCCGTTAAAACGGATGGTATTTAATCCAGAATTGGTAGAAGCCGCCATGGCTAAAACAATATCTCTAATTTTTACTTCCTTTTGATAAGAACCTGCAGAACCTACTCTAACTAAATTTTTAACTCCATATTCTGTAATTAATTCTGTAGCATAAATTAAAGTAGACGGAATTCCCATCCCTGTTCCCTGTACCGATATTTTTTTCCCTTTATACGTACCTGTAAAGCCTAACATTCCTCTTACATCATTGTATTGCTTAATATCTTTTAAAAAGGTATCTGCAATCCATTTTGCTCTCATAGGATCTCCTGGTAATAAAACCGTTTCTGCTATTTCTCCTTTTTTCGCTTCGATATGTACACTCATAATTATTTTATATTTTTTCCAATTAAATTAGTAGAAATAGTTGTAAAAACCACAATACTAATAGAACTTAAAGGCATTAAAATTGCCGCCATAACCGGTATTAGTTGCCCTGTTACAGCAAAATACAATCCTATTACATTATAGCATAAAGATAATATAAAACTGTATTTAATAACTTTTATAGCTTTTTTTGACGCACTTATATAGCTCCCAATTTTATTAAATTTTGATGCATCTAAAATACCATCACAAGCAGGAGAAAACACATTAATATTTTCTGACAAAGCGATACCAACATCACTTTGTGCCAATGCCCCAGCATCATTTAAACCATCACCAATCATGGCTACTTTTTTATTCTTTTTCTGAAAATCTGCAACAACCTTTAATTTATCTTCTGGTTTCTGATTAAATAACAAGTCTGTTCCTTTTGGTAAATTTTCTTCTAAATAAACTCTCTCTCCTTCATTATCTCCAGAAACAACTGCTAAATGATACATGGTTTTTAAAGAATCAAACAAAGCTTTTACCCCTTCTCTATATGAATTTTTAAATATGAATTTACCTTTATAAACCTTATTAAAACTAATATAAACCGAGGTATCTAATATTGATTTATCTTCATTATTTTTAACAAAGGAAGACGAACCTAATTTTAAATTAACATCTTTATAACTCACCTCAATACCTTTTCCTAAGATTTCTTTATAATTAGAAATAGTGAGCACCTCAACCTCTCCTAAATCGTTATACAACGTTCTACTTAACGGATGATTAGAAGCTCTTAAAGAACTTTTTAAAATACTTTTTTCTTGATGATCTAATGGAGTTCCTTCATAAGAACTCGTATTTTCTTTATGTGTTGTAAGGGTACCTGTTTTATCAAAAATAATGGTATCTATTCCCGCCAATTGCTCTACAACCGTGGCATTTTTTAAATAAAATTTTTCCTTACCAAAAATACGCAGCATATTACCTAAAGCAAACGGAGCTGCCAAAGCAATTGCACAAGGACAAGCAATAATTAAAACCGCAGTAAATACATTTAGCGCCTTACTAGCATCAAAAAACAACCAATAGGATGTAGACAAAACAGCAACTAACAACACTATAATCGTAAAATTTTTACTAACGTTATCTGTAATGGTTTTAAAATGCGATTGATTATCTTTATTAAAAATATCATTACTCCACAATTGTGTTAAGTAACTTTGAGAAACGGAGGCTAAAACTTCCATTTCTAAAACTCCAGAAAGTTGTTTACCACCTGCAAATAATTTATCTCCAGACTTTTTAGACACTGGCACTGCTTCACCAGTAACAAAACTATAATCTATATCTGCTTTTCCATTAATGAGAATACCATCTGTAGGAATTAATTCTTGGTTTCTAATCAGTAATCTGTCCCCTTTTTCAATATCATAAATAGCAACATTCTCTTCCTTTCCTTCTTTAGACACCCGAGTAACAGCAATTGGAAAATAAGATTTATAATCGCGCTCAAAAGACAAGAAATTGTACGTTTTCTGCTGAAAAAACTTTCCTAATAATAAAAAGAATACCAAACCGGTTAAACTGTCAAAAAATCCTGTTCCTAAATCTAAAATAATTTCTGTAACACTTCTTATAAATAAAACCGAAATTCCGAGTGCAATAGGCACATCTATATTTAATATTCTAGAACGCAATCCTTTATAAGCAGAGATATAATAATCTCGTCCAGCATAAAAAACAACAGGTAAAGAGAAAGCAAACATTAACCATCTAAAAACATGTTTGTATTTCTCTATCCAAAAACCATCTACTTCAAAATATTCTGGAAAAGAGAGAAACATTACGTTTCCAAAAGCAAAACCTGCAATACCTAATTTATAGATTAAACTTCTATCTACTGATTTTTTTCCGCTTTCATAATCTTCTAAACTTATATACGGTTCGTACCCAATAGAACTCATTAAAAGAACAATTTCTTTTAGAGAAGTTTCATCAGAATTAAAAGTAATTCGTACTTTTTTCTTTGGAAAATCTACTTGAGAAGAAGATACTTTAGGGTTTAATTTATGTAAGTTCTCTAATACCCATATACAAGAACTGCAGTGAATATGCGGAATGTATAGTGTTACTATTTGCGTATTACCATCATTAAAATCTAATAATTTTTCCGCAATTTCTACGTTATCTAAAAAATCATATTTCCCTTGAATTTCAGTCGGAATTGCCCCAGGATTGTCTTGAAAATTGTAATAACAAGTTAAATCATTCTCAGAAAAAATCTCATAAACAGTCTTACAACCATTACAACAGAAACTTTTACCATCAAATTCAATTAAATTATCATCACAAGAATCGCCACAGTGATAACATTGTGTAGATTTCATATTTACTCTTTTGCCTTTTGCAAATTTACAATAAGAATAGCACTTTAAAACATGATATATATCACTTTTTTAATATCTTTGACACCCCAATACCATTAGTCATTATGAGTAAATGTGAGCAATGTATTATTCGTCAACTTAATTCCTTAAAACACTTAACTAAAGAGGAATTGGTAAAGATGTCTAATTGTAAAACATCTAGAGTTATAAAAAAAGGAGAAGCTATTTTTGAAGAAGGAGAACGCTTAAAAGGTATTTTCTGTATCAAAGATGGTGTTTGTAAGGTTTCTAAAATGAGTGAAAATGGTAGAAATCAAATTATTGGCTTAGTAACTAGAGGCGATTTACTAGGAGAAAGAAGTTTAATTTCTGATGAAGCCTCTAACCTTAAAGCAGTTGCTTTAAATGATATGGAAGTTTGTTTTATTCCTAAAGAAGAAATTCTAAAGGATTTATCTAAAAACTCAAACTTTACAATGAATGTGCTTAAAGACATGGCTCAAACCCTAAAACAAGCAGATAATGTTATTGTTGATATGGCTCAAAAAACCGTTAAACAACGTTTAGCAGAAACTCTTTTAAGACTGCACAGCAAATTTGGTACAAATGCCGAAAACACCATTAACATCCACCTTTCTAGAGAAGATATCGCTAATATTATAGGTACTGCAACAGAATCTGCAATTCGTTTGCTATCTGACTTAAAAAAGAAGAAAATTATTGAATTTAAAGGAAAAGATATTTCTATACTAGACAGTAGTGAATTAGATAAAATTGCTCAGGGATTTTAATATAGAAAGATACAATTTTCATATATAAAAAAAACACATCTATTGATGTGTTTTTTTTGTGATTTATATTTTTTAAACATCATTCCTATCAAATATTATTTGCTTGAAACTTAAAAAAAATCGCTAAACGAAAAAAGCACCTCATAAATGAAGTGCTTTTCGCGGTCTGGACGGGACTCGAACCCGCGACCCCCTGCGTGACAGGCAGGTATTCTAACCAGCTGAACTACCAGACCGTTGCTTTAAG
>NZ_JALCZP010000119.1:0-594 GCF_023555435.1 Polaribacter sp. Z014 | reverse complement strand
GTATTGCATCATAATGTATTTGTATAGATTTAGCTATGGTGTTGAAGGATTTAAATTCTGATTTATGTACCTTATCATACCAATGTGCTAATTTTAATCTAGCTACATTTTTATCTGAATTTGTTTCAAAAATATATCTTAATCCCTGTGAGAGATTATATGCTTTCTCAATGGTTGGATATAACTGAAATAGTATTTCTGCTCTTTCAATTTGTCTTGGTGTCCACTTAGTTTTGGATTTAAATAATAAATACCTACTTCTAGCGAGCAACTGTCTATGAGTATCTCCGTTTCTAAGAAGTTCTGGTTGATAGTGTTTATCTGTTTTTTGAGCTTCTGATATTGCTTTATTTTCCTGATCTATGATTTCCCATCTTAAACTAATACGTTCTTCTTGCACCGCTTCTGAGGCTAGTTTTTGAACATGAAATCTATCAGTTACAATGTCTGTTTTCGGGAAACATATTTTAGCAATTAAATTCATATTTCCAGCCATATCTACAGTAACTTCTTTAACCATGTTTCGTCTTTCTCTTGAAATTTTATGAATCACATCAATGACATCCTGAGCTTTGGTACCCTTTACAATAGCGA
>NZ_JALCZP010000118.1:0-610 GCF_023555435.1 Polaribacter sp. Z014 | reverse complement strand
GGATCAAGTCCAAAAGTTGTGGGATTCAGAAATTATGCATAAATATTTGAGAGTCTAAAAAGGAAAAATTTGATATTTCTAACACCTCTAAATTGTGCTCTAAATGCTTTTATTTTGGCATTAAAAGATTCTGCAGAAGCGTTTGTGCTTCTATTGTCAAAATAGTTTAGTATATTCTGATAATGTACAGACATTGTTCTAGCAATGCTATTAAAGCTTTTAAACTTTGCTTGTCTTACATTTTCATCCCATTTAGCAAGCCTAATTAAGGCAACAGTTTTATCTTTTGTTTGATTATAAATCCAGGATAATTTTTGACATAAATTGTATGCCTTTTCTATATCTGGATAATTTTTAAAAAGTATTTCAGCTCTTTCCTGTTGTGTGTTAGTCCACTTGTTACTAGATTTATATAATAGATATCTACTTCTAGCTAATAATTGTTTTAGAGTATCTCCATTTGGTAGTAGTTCAGGAACATATTTTAAGGAGTTATTTCTAGCGTTTTCTATGGTGTCGTTTTCTTTATCTATTGCTTCCCAACGATGTTTAATTCTTATTTCTTGCAAAGCATCTAAAGCTAATTTTTGCACATGAAATCGATCTATAA
>NZ_JALCZP010000117.1:0-640 GCF_023555435.1 Polaribacter sp. Z014 | reverse complement strand
AAAACTTGCTGAAAGTATAATTTAAGAACAAAAGTCATTTTAAAATACATTTAGCTTTAAAAGTCTGAAAACTAAAAGGCGGAAAAAACGTTTGAGAAAATCGGTTTTGAAACACTCTCTCGCGAATCAAAATTTTGAAAGGTTTTTATTGGTTTTGGGAATTTTAAGAATGTAAAAAAGTTGTTTAAGCTCTGAGTTTTAAAACGCTAAAAAAAGGAAAAGTTTGCGGAATTTAACCTGTTTGAAAATATCTGAAAACTTGAAACTTATTTTACTATTTGAAACTAAAATCGCTGAATAGACAAAGTGTTGAGCAAAAGTTGGAGAAATTCGTTCCTAAAGACAAATTTAGAAAGGCTGAGAGATTTCTAAGAGTAAAATAAAGGTTTACTTATGTTCTGAATTAAAAACTTGTGAAAACGCTGAAAAATCAAAATTATGGAATTTACTCAGAAACTCTAAAAAGGAGAAAATAGAAATAGGAATTTTATAACTTATAAAGTGGAAATTAAACACGCATTTTACAACACCTTGTATAAAAAATCGCTAAATTAGTGCCTAAGTAAAGTTTGTTGCTTTTCTGTCAACTTCTATTTTCCTGCGGAAAATAGCCGTCGACTTAAAACGCAACTTTCCATAC
>NZ_JALCZP010000116.1:0-648 GCF_023555435.1 Polaribacter sp. Z014 | reverse complement strand
CGTTTACACATTAACAGAGAATGGAACAGGCTTAAGTGATACTGCAACGGTAAGTATAGATTACGATATACAATCACCAACAGCAGTTGCAGATGCAGATTTATCAAATGCAGCAGGAGTAGTAACGTTGAACCCAGTACCAGGAACACCAGGACAAGATTCAGATCCTGATGGGACTATTGATGTAACTACCGTAAGTTTGGTAACTCCATCAGGAGCAACAACAGATGATTTTGATTCGAATGGAGATGTAACAAGTGTTACTGTACCAGGAGAAGGAACATGGAAAGTAGATGAAGTTACAGGAGCAATTACATTTACTCCATTACCAGGGTTTACCGATGACCCAACAGATATTACTTATAATGTAGAGGACAATGATGGTAATGTATCAAATGATGCTACGGTAACAATAGATTATGTACCAGTAGCCGAAGACAATACGAGTGCAGGAAATACAGTAGGAAGTCCAGCTATTTTCAATATTGTTTTAGATGATACTAATGGAGATACAGTTGTACCAGGAACGATAGATTTAGATCCATCAACACCAGGAACACAGGATACTAGTTTAGTTGTACCAGGAGAAGGAGTTTGGAGTGTAGATGGAGCAGGAGTATTAACTTTTATGCCAGAAGTAGGTTTTAC
>NZ_JALCZP010000115.1:0-668 GCF_023555435.1 Polaribacter sp. Z014 | reverse complement strand
CTTTTAAACTTCGCTTGTCTTACATTTTCATCCCATTTAGCAAGTCTAATTAAGGCAACAGTTTTATCTTTTGTTTGATTATAAATCCAGGATAATTTTTGACATAAATTGTATGCCTTTTCTATATCTGGATAAGTTTTAAAAAGCATTTCAGCTCTTTCCTTTTGGGAGTTAGTCCATTTGTTACTAGATTTATATAATAGATATCTACTTCTAGCTAATAATTGTTTTAGGGTATCTCCATTTGGTAGTAGTTCGGGAACATATTTTACGGACTTGTTTCTAGCGTTTTCTATGGCGTCGTTTTCTTTATCTATTGCTTCCCAACGATGTTTAATTCTTATTTCCTGCAAAGCATCTAAAGCTAATTTTTGCACATGAAATCGATCTATAACTAGTACTGCTTTGGGAAATGATTTTTTAACGATTAACCCCATGTTTCCTGCCATGTCTTAGGTTACTTCTTTTACTTTTTTTCGTTGTTTTAAAGAGAGTTTATCAAGGATTCTAATAACATCTTCAGCTTTAGTGCCTTTAATCATGGCTAGTAAAGCACCTTTCTTTCCATTCGCGTTTTTATTAGTCACGATAGTATATAAATCTCCATTAGAAAATGCTGTTTCATCTATGGAAAGATAACTTCCAATATTTTCAGGAAAAAGCAACCA
>NZ_JALCZP010000114.1:0-683 GCF_023555435.1 Polaribacter sp. Z014 | reverse complement strand
TAAAAGTTGTTATATATTTTAATAATGAAGTAGTTCTATCTAACACAATACAAGGAGAAAATATCTTAAAAAGAATTTATAAGTTATCAGAAAAAAAATCTGGAAACTATAAAGTTGTTATTAATTCTGATGACAGAACTTACGTTAAAGAATTTACAATATAAAAATTTAGTTAATTGTTTCGTTAAACTACTGCTATAGTTTAATGGTAAAAGCGAGTCCAAAAGGACTCGCTTTTTATTTGAAACACTTTTTTTTAAAATAAATAAAATTACCACTATTATATGCTATTTTAACTTAACAATAAATTAACATCAATCAATAGTGATAATATAACACATAATTGTACCAATTTTGATGTTTTTAAAACTTAATTACCACCATACCTTTATAGTGTTATTAATCATATAAATGACAAATAAAATGAAAATTAAAAAAATAATATTAGTTGCTTTAATGTTCGGAACATTAATAACTAACGCAAAGGACAAAGATAATACCAACTCTAAAGAAGCTAAGAGAACTGTTAAGGTTGAATTTACTAATGTAAAAAAAGGTCAAACTTTAACTATTAAAAATGCCAACGGTTTAACTGTATATAATAATGACATTCAAAATTCTGGAGACTATTCTAGAACATTTGATTTTTCTGCTTTAGAAGACGGAATTTACTCTGCTGAGTT
>NZ_JALCZP010000113.1:0-688 GCF_023555435.1 Polaribacter sp. Z014 | reverse complement strand
CTTAATCAAAGGTTGTTGCATTTCTGTCAACTTCTATTTTCCTGCGGAAAATAGCCGTCGACTTAAAACGCAACTTTCCATACAAAACAACGTTGCCAAAAATTGTTCAGATCACTCAAACTTCTGAAAAAATAAACAAATAAAACTCTTGAATTTTAAAAGTTTAACACTCTCTGAAGATTGGAAAATTCTGAAAGAATTTTGTTCGTTTTTTATAGAATTTAAAAAGTTCAAGAAAATGAAAATATAAAAACTGAACTTTGCGGAATTGAGTAAAATACAGAACAAAAACTGTGCGGAATTTTCTCTAAAACATAATTTAGAAAGGCTGAGAATTTTCTGAAAATTAAATAAAGTAAAAATTGTTGTCGGAATTAAGCACGTGAGAAAACACTCAAACGCTGAAAAACCAAAATAGCGGAATTAAGCAAAATGTGGAGTAAAAACTGTGCGAAATTATCTTAAAGTGAAAATTTAGAAAGGCTGAGAATTTATTGAAAATCAAAAAAATATAAAATGTTGCGGAATTTTCACTCGAACGCTGAATTTAGAAAATAATAAGTAAGATTGGAAAAATAAAAAAACAACTTTAGGCAACACCGTGTATAAAAAATTGCTTATTTTTAGCTTAACCGAAGGCAGTTGCATTTTTACTCACTTCAATTTTCCTGCGGAAAATAGCCGTTCA
>NZ_JALCZP010000112.1:0-690 GCF_023555435.1 Polaribacter sp. Z014 | reverse complement strand
CTTAACCGAAGGCAGTTGCATTTTTACTCACTTCAATTTTCCTGCGGAAAATAGCCGTTCATAAAAATCGCAACTTTCCATAACACAACAACGTTATATTTCATTGCTCGGGAAAATCAAAATGCTGAATTAATTTAGTTTATTAGTTCTCTAATTTGTGAAACAAAACCTGAAAAATCACTCAAATTCTGAATTAAAAAACCTGGCGGAATTTACTCAAGTTTGAAATTTAGAAATTTTGAGAAAACTGAATTCTGCTGAACACTCACTCGCGAATTACCAATCAAACGGAATTGAAAGATTTTGCGGAATCAAAACGTTTGAATTTACTCAAACTCGAAACCAAAAAATCGGAATTTGTTCGAGATTTTTTTTTCAGAAAAAGTGTTTTAAAGTTAATATGTTGGAAATCGCTCAAATGTTGAAAAGTTGAAAAAGGAATCAAAATGTTTTTACTCAAATGTTTCGCAACAAAAATATAACACCGTGTATTAAAAATTGCTAAATTAGTGCCTAAATTAAAGTAGTTGCTTTTTTATAAACTTCTATTTTCCTTCGGAAAATAGCCGTTCATTTTAGTCGCAACTTTCAATACACAACAACGTTGGCAAAAACTGTTGAATCGAGCCGAATACAAGTCATTTAGTAAAATATAATTTTGGCTTTTTTTTAGTTTGTAAATCAGAATTC
>NZ_JALCZP010000111.1:0-708 GCF_023555435.1 Polaribacter sp. Z014 | reverse complement strand
GCGCGGTCGGGCTTTGCACTATATCTTTTTAAGGTATTATTTTCGCTACCGCTTCAATACCACCATAAAAAGGATGCCGTTTCAATCCCTAACACAGCTAATTTGCTAACGTAATTGTCATTTCAAAAATACTACCTTATATATAGACAATTATCGATAAGCAAATAAAACCAATTTTTCAAGTTTCTTAATATACTGTCAGTTCAAGCGCAGTCGAGAACAAATTTATGTTTTCTATGTTGCTATGTGTTTAAAAAGAATATTTCTAAACTCATTTTAAGCATTGCAATCCTATATAGATTACTATTATTTATATTTTATGAAGAAGAATCAAGAAGAACTCGCTAATATATAAAGACACAAACAACTTCTTTAGAGCTAAAAAGCATAATTATTATAATAATGAAGTTTCCTTTTTAGAATAAAAGTCCGTAGCTAAGCAGAAGAATTACAAAAAAAAGCAATAATAAAAGCATAATACCTTCAAAACTCAATATAGAACTCTTTCTTGTTTTAGATGGTGTATAGCTTAAGTGAGGAGATTCTCTAAAAATAATCCTCAATCCTTTTATGAATCAATAAATAACCTCAAAAAAAGTTTCTTCATAAATACTTAAAAACAAGCCTCTTAAAACCGTATGTAAAATTAAACCAAAATAAAGGTAAAAAAATAGTTGTCAGAATAAAAATGAGTTGTAAGTTTGCACC
>NZ_JALCZP010000110.1:0-719 GCF_023555435.1 Polaribacter sp. Z014 | reverse complement strand
AGTCGACGGCTATTTTCCGAAGGAAAATAGAAGTTGACAGAAATGCAACAAACTTTGATTAAGCCAAATTTAGCAATTTTTTATACAAGGTGTTGTAAAATGCGTGTTTAATTTCCACTTTATAAGTTATAAAATTCCTATTTCTTTTTTCTCTTTTTTAGAGTTTCTGAGTAAATTCCTTAATTTTGATTTTTCAGCGTTTTCACAAGTTTTTAATTCAGAACATGAGTAAACCTTTATTTTACTCATAGAAATCTCTCAGCCTTTTTAAATTTGTCTTTAGGAACGAATTTTTCCGACTTTTGCTCAATATTTTGTCAATTCAGCGGTTTTAGTTTCAAACAGTAATGAAGTTTCAAGTTTTCAGATATTTTCAAACAAGCTAAATTCCGCAAACTTTTTCCTTTTTTTTGAGTTTTAAAATTCCGAACGAAAAGAACTATTTTTTCCTTCCTTAAAATTCTAAAAACCTTCTATTTTTTTCGAAATTTTGATTCGCGAGAGAGTGTTTCAAAAAACTAATTTTTCAAACGTTTTATTTCGCTTTTTTGAGTTTTCAGACTTTAAAGCTAAATGTGTTTTTAAATATCTGTTGTTCTTAAATTATACTTTCAGCAAGTTTTTTACAACGTTGTTGTGTTATGGAAAGTTGCGATTTTTATGAACGGCTATTTTCCGTAGGAAAATTGAAGTGAGTAAAAATGCAACTGCCTTCGGTT
>NZ_JALCZP010000010.1:0-114554 GCF_023555435.1 Polaribacter sp. Z014 | reverse complement strand
ACTTAATCAATTTTTAGCTATATTTGAAAACAGGATTAAACTATAAATAATTTAACCCTGAGTTTTTTAACTTACACAGATTTTAGGATAGTGTCCACGAAATAAATAACTTTACTTATACAATTTTGGAGCACAGCCTATAAACAAAAAAACTCGAAGCCATTCGCTTCGAGTTTTTTGTTTTTATAAAAAGGTCTAAGTAAATTAGTAATCTAATTTCTTAATATAGCTTAACTTCTCTTTCCAAAGAGCTAAATCTACCTTAAACTCCTCTACTCTATTTCTTACATTTAACACCAAAGGATTATCTGCTTTCGCATTAGAAAAGAAACCTAAATTGTTTTCTAATTGCTGAATTTCTTTAACAACTTCATCAATTTTCTTTCTAACAAACATTTGCTCAGAATCTAACTTTCTAACATCGTTATCTGCTGCAAGGCTATCTACAACATGTGTAAACTTTAACATTGCAACTTCATTCTTATCTAAATCTAAACCTCCTAAAGCTCTATCTATTAATTTATTAAACTTACCATCTATATGCCTAGCGTTTCTTGGCAATACACCTAATTCTCTCCAGTTATTTATAACTTCAAAAATTTCGTCTTTCGTAGGTTCTTTTAACTCTTTTATTGTTTCTAAAAATGCTTTTTTAGCATCTACAACTTCTTGTTGTTCTTTATTTAAAGAGTTCTTTTGTTCGTGATATCTATCAAAATAATGGTTACAAGCTGCTTTAAAACGTTTCCAAATATCATCAGAAAATTTACGAGGTACATGACCAATTTTTTTCCAATCTGCTTGTATTTTCTTTAAAGTATTTGTCGAAGATTCCCAATCATCACTTTCTTTTAAAGATTCTGCAAGTTCAATTAACTCCATTTTCTTCTTTAAATTCTCTTGCTGATCATTTTTTTCGTGTTTGTAAAAAACATTTTTAGCACTATTAAATTTCTTTGTAGCCGCTTTAAATTTTTGCCAAACTTCTTCACTTTTAGAATACGGAAGCTTACCAGCATTAAAATACTCTTGTCTTAATTCTTCTATATCTTTAATACTTTTTTGCCAATCGTTATGCGTTTTATTATTAGCCGTATCATAAGCATTTAGCTTTTCAACCACCACTAATTTCTTTTCTATAATTTCTTGGTGTTTAGAACGCATTTCTCTAAAATGATCATGTCTTCTATCATGAATTTTTTTAGTAGCTATACTAAATGTCTTCCATACATCTTCCCTCATTTCTTGAGAAACAGGTCCAATATCTTCTTTCCAAATTTTATGTAAATTCTGAAGTTCTTTAAAAGCAATATTAATATCTGGTTCTTCTGCTAATGCATTTGCTTTATCAATGATTTTTAATTTTTCTTCTAAATTATGTTTAAAATCTAAATCTCTAAAATCATTACTTAAATGTAGTAAATCGTAAAAACGCTCTACATGATGATGAAATGTTTTCCAAGTATCATTGTAGTGGTTTTTAGAAACAGGACCAATCGTTTTCCAAGAATCTTGCAACTCTCTAAAACTTTTATACATGGTTGCTGTATCTGCATTTTCAATTAAATCTTTTAATTGTTCAATAACAGAAAGTCTTTTTTCTAAATTAGAAGACAATTGCTTATCTAAATCGTTATAATGAGCATCTCGCTGTTTTTTGTAATCAGACAACAGCGTATTATAATCAGCTTTTATAGGGCTAGAAAATTGAAAATCAATAGAATTACCACCTTCTTCTAAAAAAGCAGCTTTCTTTTCTGCTAAAAGAGCACCAAATTGTTGGTTAAAAGCACTTTTAATACCTTCTACTTGGTTTTTAATTTTTTGAACAGGGTTATCAGAAAGTGTTTTTTTAAGTTCTGCAACTAAATCTTCTAAAGATAATTTAGAGTAATCTACCGCATCAGATTCTTCCTCTTTCTCGGTATCTTTTTCAGCATCTACAGCAATAGATTTCTCTATTTCCTCAACAGCAACAACGGTATCATCCGTATCCTTTATAATTTCTTCAACTTCAACTTTTGAAGTTTCATTTACAACTTCTACTATTTTCTTTTCCGTCTTTTCAACGTTTTCATCGTTATTTTCTAACATATCTACAATGTTTAAGGTCTACTATAATACACTATTATATATCTTATAAAGATACAGACAACTTACTAAATCTACAAACTATCTAACTATAAAAATATAGCGTTTAATTATTTTTTGGGCGTTCCCTTGCAGGTCGGGCTTTCCTTTACAATCTTTTTATTCATACTTCATAAAAAGGATTTCCAATGCAATCCCTAACGCGCTAACTTGCCAACAAAAATAGAACTCCTATACTTTCATACAATTTTTGTTACGTATTCCAAATTCTCCAAGATTCTTCTGCTTGTAACTGCAACATTTCATATCCATTTTTAATAGTTGCTCCTTGTGCTTTTCCTTTCGCTAAAAAAGTAGTTACTTCTGGATTGTAAATTAAATCGTATAACAAATGGTTTTCTGTAATAAACTGATATGGAATATCTGGACATCTATCCGTATTTGGCGAAGTACCAACTGGTGTAGAATTGATAATTATCTGATACTTTTCCATAACAGTTTCCGTTAAATCTTGATACGAAATTTCTTTTTTACCTTCTGGGTTTCTAGAAACAAATTTAAATTTAATATCATTCTTTTTTAAAGCATACGCAATGGCTTTAGAAGCACCACCAGTACCTAAAATTAAAGCTCTTTTATGCTGTTTTTTTATCAACGGAAATATCGATTTTTCAAAACCAACCACATCAGAATTATAGCCTTTTAGGTTTCCTCTTTTAGTAAATTTAATAGTATTAACCGCACCGATTTCTTTTGCCGTTTTATCTAATTTATCTAAGTATTTCATTACAACTTCCTTATAAGGAATGGTAACATTAATACCTCTTAGTTTATCTCCTCCTTCTTCTATTAAGGACGGAAAATCTTCTATTTTTGGTATGTCAAAATTAACATACTTACATTTTTTTAAATCCAGTTTTTCAAACTTTTCTGTAAAATAACCACGCGAAAAAGAGTATTCAATATCTTTTCCTAATAAACCAAAAACTTTATTTTTTCTTTCTTCCATAAAAATCTATTGCTAAAATTAACAAAATACCTATTGCTATATAAAACATAGCAAACCACGTTTCTGTATTCGAAAAATCAGGAACAAATCGTTCGTAATTTTCTACTATTTTATTTCCTTTTTTATCAATTAAATAACTACCGTCTGTTTGTAAATAAATTACTTTTTTCCAAGGCCAAACAATCCCCAAAGAACCGGTAATAAAACCAATAATAAGTGCATTTACAATTTGATGCCAACGTTTTAAAACATATCCTAAAACATGGCTAATAGAAACCAAACCGAAAGCAGAACCTGCTGTAAAAACACCAATTATCTTTAAATATCTTATTTTAATTGGATCTGACAAAACTTTAAAATCTCCTGATAATAAACTTGCAATTACACTAGATAATACGTTTACAGAATCTACCAATAACAAAACATAATTTCCTAAAAGGATTAAAATAAAAGACCCAGAAA
Source organism: Polaribacter sp. Z014 (assembly GCF_023555435.1). Lineage (NCBI taxonomy): Bacteria > Pseudomonadati > Bacteroidota > Flavobacteriia > Flavobacteriales > Flavobacteriaceae > Polaribacter > Polaribacter sp. Z014. The sequence goes on along the minus strand of NZ_JALCZP010000010.1, from coordinate 110,992 downwards.
GCCCAGGAAGTGTCATACCAGAAACCCCTATAATTCCGCAAACAAAAACAAACCAAAGATTGTCATTTTCTGTTGCTGGTGTTAAAAAGCTTATTCCTATTCCTATAGTAGCTCCAATAATTAAGGAAAGTATATTTTTAAAATCCCAATCTCCAAAGTCCTTACCAATATAGTAAATAGAACCTATTATCATTCCAAAAAACCAACTCCAAACATACAACTCAAAGTTTGCCAAAAAATAATCTAAAACTAAAGAAACACTAAAATAACTAAAGATACTCCCGCCCATTATTAATAGCAAAAATGGGCCATTTACATAGCTGTAAAAGCTTTTAAAACGACCATTAAAAAGTAATTTAAAAGCTTTTAAATTTATCTTTCTAAACGAATAAATTAACTCTTCATAAAAACCAAGCACAAAAGAAACAGTTCCGCCAGAAACTCCGGGAACCTTGTTTGCAGCTCCCATAGCCAACCCTTTAAAAAAGAGGCTTAATTTCTGTAAAAAAGTTCTTTCTTTTACCATTTATTTTTTATCCACTGCTAATCTTTCCATTCCTAAAATAAGTACAAAACCAACAACAGCCAATACAATTGCCATGGTTAATTCTGCTTCTCCACTAAAAGAAAAAGGACTTACACTTTGTTGATTAAAGGGTACTTCTACTCCATGAGAATTTGTACGCCATGTTAAGGTTTCTTTCCAAGGCCAAATTTTATTTAAAGAACCAATTATAAAACCAGTTAAAGCTGCTAATGTTATATTTTTATAATGTTTAAACAACCATTTTAAAATACGAGAAAAAGTTAATAAACCAACAACTGCACCTGCCATAAACACTAAAATTGTTTTAAAATCTTTGTTATTTAAAGCATCCAAAACGGGCTTATATGCACCTAATAATACTAAAATAAAAGAACCTGAAATTCCTGGTAAAATCATTGCACAAATTGCTATTGCTCCTGCAAGAAATATAAATAAAGGAGAAGAATTTTCTGAAACTAAAGGATTTAAAGTTGTAATATAATAGGCTAAAAAAGCTCCTAAAACTAATACTATAAAAGAAATAACGTTCCATTTTGTAATTTGTTTTGCTATGTAAATAATACTAGCCAATACCAAACCAAAAAAGAACGACCATAATAAAATAGGCTCATTCTCTAATAAATATTTAATAACTTTTGCAAGAGAAAGAATACTTATAAATATCCCTATAAATATCGAAGCTAAAAAGTTTCCGTTTAGTTGTGTCCAAGCAGCTTTTACCCCATCTTGTTTTAAGGTCTTAAATAAACCCAGATTTACGTTGCTAATAGAACCTAATAATTCTTCATAAATACCAGAAATAAAAGCAATTGTACCTCCAGAAACGCCAGGAACCACATCTGCTGCTCCCATAGCCATTCCTTTTAAACCAATAACTATATAGTCTTTTATATTTCTACTCATTTTAAGTTTCTTTTTTTAGAAAAACGAAGATAATAGAAATTTGAGAAAGATTAAGAAAAGCTTAGTTATTTCAAGTATTTCAAATCAAAAAAAAGCAATATCCATATTTTATAATTCCTTTTTTAACATTACCTCTTTTTTTGCTCTTAATTTTAAAGAGATAGCGGCAATCACAAAATAAATAATTGTTAGAAACCATAAATGATTCCATTCTTTTACTACATCTAAGAAGGAAGCTTCCATTTGCGTTAATTTTACAAAGCCATTCATACCTGGTGTTGATGGAATTATTTCTGATATAAATTTAAAAAACGGCGTAAATCCTTCCGCAGGAAAAGACAATCCGCTTAACATTAATGACGGAATAGAAAGCAACACTAAAAAAACAATAGAATCTTCTCTTCTTTTAAAAAAGGAACTGATAGAAATGCCTAAAAATACTACAGAAAATATATACGGAATTATAAATACATAGATGGTAAATAATGAAGAACGTACTGGAATTCCGAATATAGAATAAACAATTCCAACTTGAATTGGAATAATTACCAAATAAATTAAAGTATATAAACAAGCTTTTGCCAATAAAATAACTATTACACCTCCTTTATGTAATATTCTTGGAAATTCTGTATGCGTACTTATGGTTTCTCTTCTAGAACCACTTAAAAGTCCAATGCCCATCAACAATACCAATTGAATAATCAACGCCGTTAACATTGGTATTAAGTAGGTTGCATACCCAGAATTTGTATTAAATAAACTGGTAGATATTGCTTTTATTGGTGTATAATTTTTCTGAGCCTCATCTAAAGATACACCTTTCGCCATCTCTTTTTTTATTGCTATTCCTGCACTAAAATATCCACTAACCGTAGTTACATCTCCTAAAACACGTTTGTAAAACAACATATTTGCAGCATCAGAAAAAGTTGTAATCGTAGTTTGTTTACCACTTCTAATATCCTTTTCAAAATTCTTTGGAATCATAACAATACCTTGAACTTTTCTAGAATAGTAAGCTACCTTAGCGGCTTCTAAATCTGTGAATTTGGTTATTGTTTTTGTGCCCTCAGTAGCTTCTAACATAGCAATATAATCTCTACTCATTTTAGTACCATCTTGGTTTACAATGGCTACAGGAACTTCTTTAATTATCTGATTAGAGTATATATACGTATACACTACTAAAATAAGTAGTGTTACAGATAAAAAAGTACTTACTACCGCTTTATCCGATTTAATTGAATTCCATTCTGTTTTAAACGTATTCCAAAATGAGATTTTTCCTTTATAATATGATTTATAGTAATTCTTCATTTTAAATGTTATGCTTAAAACTACCTTTTAAAAACAATCTTTTTAATTTAAACCAACTTAAAAAAATTGGCACAATACATAAAACAACTAAGATAATTATTGATTTTAAAGAATAAAATACTGGAAACCCCCGCTGTGATTGGTCTAATAATAATTCAAAAAAATGTGTAAATGGAAAAATCTGACTTAACCATTGCAATATTTTTGGCATTCCAAAAATTGGAAATGTAATCCCTGAAAAAGATAGACTTACTGCACCAAAACCAGAACCAATTGTTAAGGCTTCCCTAAAACTACTACCTACCGAAATAAAAAACAAAGCGAATGATTGATTGGCTAATATTAATAAAAGTAACCCAACAAGTACCATTATTTTACTTCCAGAAAACGGAAAATCTTGCCAAACATACATACTTAACAACGTAACAATACCTACCAACAAAAACCAAATTGTATAAGGTAACACTTTTCCTAAAATAATAGCAGGCATACTACCGTTTGCAATGCTTAACAACTTATTTCCTTTACTAAACTTTAAATCTGCTCCAAAACAATAAATAGTGGTTAACATCACAAATAACTGAAAAAACATTGTTAAAAACCCGGTATTTAAATAATAAGAATAATTTGTATACGGATTAGACAATACATGATTATTAGCTTTTATAGGTTGATAATTTACCAATGCTTGTTGCATTGAAACTCCTTTTTTACGTTGCTTTTCTATATTTACACCTGCCGATATTGTACCAATAACTTTCCGAAAGGCTTTATATTCTAATCCACCAGCCAATAATAAATTACTATTGTATTGATTGATAATATTTACTTGTTTACCACTTTTTAAATCTGCTTCAAAATTCTGAGGAATGGTAATAACACCATACGCTTTTCCCAACCGAATTAATTCTTCTCCCTTTTGTTGATTCATAGGAAAAAAACCTATTTTAATCTCTGGAGCGGCATCTAATTGCGCAATTACATTTCTAGACGTTGCCGTATGATCTAAATCTACAATAGCTACAGGTAAATCTCTGGCAACACCTTCACTTAAAAGCGCATTGAAAAACAAAATAGAAACAAAAGGCAATATTATGGCAAGCATAAAGGACGACTTGCTATTAAATAACAGCGCTATTTCTCTTTTTGCAATCCGTAAAGAGGGTTTCATTTTACTCATTAAATTGAGAATAATCAATTAAAATACTCATTCCAGGTCTTAATGCTACTTCTTTTGTAAGTGGTGCAGCTTTAATTTCAAACGTTCTCACATCAAAATCTCCGGTTGCTTTTGTTGCATTCCAAGTTGCATAATCACCCAAAGCAGCTACGTAATACGTTTTAAATTGTACCTTTTTATTATTTAAAGCAGGAATCGTTGCTTCAAAAACACCCTCTTTTTTAAAATTGAAAAGACTGGTTTCTTTAATATTTAAAATAGCATAACTATTAGCCAAATCTACCAAATGAACCACAGGATATCCTGCTCCTATTAATTCTCCTTCTTCTGGTAAAAAATTAAGAACTTCTGCATCTATAGGTGCAATAATATTACGTTCATTTTTATAACCTTCTAACTCAGTTAAAGCTCCATCGGCTTGTTTAACCAAAGCAGAAGCGGCTTCTATATCTTCATTTCTAGCACCTTTCTTTGCCATTTGATACATACTTAACGCAGCTTCTTGGTCTTTTAAGGCAACTTCTTTTTTTGCAAATATTTCATCTCGTTGCTGTTCTGAAATCACACCGTCTTTAAATAAGTTTGCCATACGTGTGTATGTTTTACTCATTACATTGGCAGCTGCCGTTGCTTTTTCATAGACACTTTTTGCAGCTCTAATTTCTTCTGATCTTGCTCCGTTTTGTGCTTTACTTTTTTGGGCATTTGCAGCATCTCTTAACGCTAAAGCTTGTTGCTCTTTTGCCATAATTTCTGGACTTAAAAGCGTTGCTAATAATTGTCCCTTTTTTACACTTTCTCCTTCTTTTACTTCAAAAGAATTAATACGTGTAGGTATTTTAGAAGACAAATAAATTTCTTTTGCTTCTATTCTACCTTGTAAAATAACAGATTTAGGTTTCGTTAAAAACCACACGCCTGTAAGTACTATAATTGAAATAATTACAACACCAATTAATGACTTTATAAATTTTGGATTTCTCATTTTACTATTAATTTTGATTTAAGAACGCTGCTGTTTTTCCTGTAAGTACCATTAACTCTCCGTAAGCTACATTGTACTCGTATAAGGCTTTTATTTTATGTAATTTAATTTCTGATAATTTTAAAGTAGCATCCACAACTTCTAAAGAAGTTCCGGTTCCTTCTTCAAAAGCACGTGTTCTCATAAATTTTAATCTATTTGCCAATGCTTCATCAGCATTTAAACTTTCGTATTGTTCTAGTTCTTTTTGCATGGTATTGTAGAGCTTTTCGGTATACGTAGTTAAATTTAGTCGCGCTTGTTTATCAAGTTCTTCAACTTGAGAAATTTTATATTTTGATGCTTTTATTTTATGTTCTCTTTGAAAACCATTAAACAACTCCCACTCTACACCAACACCTACAAACCATTTTGTATCTACTAAAGGTAAATTATCTTTCCAAAGAATGTATTTTCCAGAAACTCCCACTTTCGGAAAATAATCACTATTTTCTACTTGAACGCCTACTTTTGCTAACTCATGATTTTTTTCAATGATTTTTAACTGTTCATTATCAGACAACATATCATTGGTAAACTCTTGCAAAGGTTTTACAATTGTGGGTTTCGTAAATTCACTATTAAGTCCAGAAATTGAATTTACTCCTATTAAATTCTGCACTGCAGTTGTAGCTAAATCAACGTCTTTTTTAGCAGCTAACAATTCTCTGTTTGCATTAGACAAGGCTACCTTAGCGTTTAAAGTTTCTACTTCCGGAATAATTCCGTTTTCGAAAAACTTATTTGCTTGGTTATTATGCAACAAAATAACGTTATACACTTCTTGTCTTAATTGTACAGCTTCTTGCGCTAATTTTAACTTAAAAAAATAATTTATTAAATTTATAGTTAATTCATCTTCTTTTATTTTATGCTTGGTTTCTGATAATGCTAATTTTATTTCTGATGCCTTATTGGCTGCATTTATTTTTCCTCCAGCATAAATTGGCATCGATACATTTGCTGTAGCAAAACCTAAGTTTTTTTCTTGCAAAGTAAAATCCCAATCACCTAAAACTGCAGTAGGGTCTGTTATACCTAATAAACCACCCACCATATTTTTTTGCTCATTTAAGTCTGCAGTAATATCTTTATCTAAGTGCATATAAGTACCAGAAACACTAACCGTTGGTAAGCGCAATCCCTTTGTCGCTTTGTGTTCTTCTTCCATCGCTTTTACTTCAAAGTTAGATGCTTTTACGTTTCCGTTTTTAGACAACATTAAATCATACGCTTGCCTTAATGTAATATCTTGTGCGTTTGTAAACGTTGTTATAAAACATAATACAAAGGAGAAAAACACTCCTATTCTATTCAATTTCATTTATTTAATTTTTATATTGATATTCATTTATTTTAAAATATTTAAAATATTTTTAGTTAATTTATCTACATCATTGATAGTTACTTCTTGTTCTCCAAAAATATTTTTTCGTGTAAAGTTGATATAATCTACCGCATATACTAAAATGTGATAATGCAATTGATAAACGGTGGTATCCTCTGAAATTTCTCCAGATTTAACTCCAATATTTTTAATTTTTATGATTAAATCGGCACTCTTATGTTTAATTTCATCCGAAGCAAAAAAGTTTTCATTGTGTAATAATTGATAAAAAAACTTCGAAGCATTCGGCTCTTTCAAAAAATAACTAATTCTATTTTTAATAAATGTTTGAAGTAATGGTTTAATACTATTTTGGTTTAATGCCAATAAATTTTCTAACTCATTATAAAGAAAATCTACCTTGTCATGAAATAATTCGTTTATTAAATCTTGTTTTCCGGCATACGTTCTATATAAATAGCCACCACTTACATTTGCTTTTTTAGCAATCATTGCTATAGTAGTAGATTCTATCCCTTTTTCTACAATTGTACGCATCGTAGCTTCTTTGATTCTTGCTATTTTATCCTCATCAATTTTACGTGCCATGCTTTAAATAATTTGCGTCAACAAAGTTATGAATAAATGTTCATTCATTTAAATAATAATCATTTATTTTCTGAAAAAATTAACGTATTCACTCAGAGATATAAGTTAAATATAAAGTTTACTACACAAAAAAACATCCAAATTATTGAAAAAAATTCAACATAAATGGATGTTTTTAAGAAGTTATATACTTGTATTTTATTTATTCAAATACATTTTACGTCTAGAGTATAAATTATAAAAATCATCATCTTTTAAGTTATCTATAAACAAGATACTCTCTCCTGTTGATTTCATTTCTGGGCCTAATTTTTTGTCTACATTAGGAAACTTGTTAAAAGAAAATACAGGTTGCTTAATTGCAAAACCATCTAAATGCGGTTTAAAATCGAAATCTGTTACTTTCTTTTCTCCTAACATTACTTTTGTAGCATAATTTACATATGGTTCTTTATATGCTTTTGCTATAAAAGGTACTGTTCTAGAGGCTCTTGGGTTTGCTTCAATAATATAAACAATATCATCTTTAACTGCAAACTGAACGTTTATCAAACCTACCGTTTTTAGTTCTCTCGCAATTGTAAAAGTATGATCTTTAATTTGTTGCAACACAAATTCACCTAAATTAAAAGCAGGTAACGTAGCATTAGAATCTCCAGAATGAATTCCACAAGGTTCTATATGTTCCATAATACCTATAATATACACATTACCATCGGCATCACAAATGGCATCTGCCTCTGCTTCTATGGCACCATCTAAATAATGATCTAACAATAATTTATTACCAGGCATTCTTCCCAATAAATCAACTACATGTTTAACAAGTTCTTCTTTGTTGATGACAATTTTCATTCCTTGTCCTCCTAAAACATAAGAAGGTCTTACCAAAATAGGGAAATCTAATTCATCTGCTAAAGCCAAAGCTTCATCTGCTGTTTCTGCGATACCAAATTCTGGATAAGGAATATTATTCCTTTTTAACAATTCAGAGAAAAGTCCTCTATCTTCCGCTAAATCTAATGCTTCAAAAGAAGTTCCAATTATTTTAACTCCATATTTTGTTAACTTTTCGGCTAACTTTAAAGCAGTTTGTCCACCTAATTGTACAATAACTCCTTCTGGTTTTTCATGACGAATAATATCATAAATATGTTCCCAAAAAACAGGCTCAAAGTATAATTTATCTGCCGTATCAAAATCTGTAGAAACCGTTTCTGGATTACAATTAATCATAATCGTTTCATAACCACATTCTGCAGCTGCTAAAACACCATGTACACAACAGTAATCGAACTCAATTCCTTGTCCAATTCTATTTGGTCCAGAACCTAAAACGATAATTTTCTTTTTATCAGTTACAATACTTTCGTTTGCAATTGTAATTTGTCCGTCTGCAGTTTCAATCTCATTTTCAAAAGTTGAATAATAATAAGGAGTCTTTGCTTTGAATTCTGCTGCACAAGTATCTACTAATTTAAAAACACGTTGTACTTTTAATTCTTCTCTTTTAGTATATACTTCACTTTCTAAACAACCCAACATGTGCGCTATTTGTCTATCTCCGTATCCTTTTTGCTTCGCTTCTAGTAATAAATCTCTTCCTAAAGTATCAATGTTATAGGTAGAAATTTCTTTTTGAAGTTGAAATAACTCTTCATATTGCTTTAAATACCACATGTCAATTTTTGTGATATCATGAATCTGAGTTAATGGAATTCCAATAGCAATTGCATCATAAATTGCAAAAACACGATCCCAACTTGCGTAGGTTAATTTTTCTATAATTTGGTTATAGTCTGTGTATCCCTTTCCATCTGCACCTAAACCATTTCTTTTAATTTCTAAAGACTGCGTTGCTTTGTGTAATGCTTCTTGAAAAGAACGTCCAATCCCCATTACCTCTCCAACAGATTTCATTTGTAAACCTAAAGTTCTGTCTGAACCTTCGAATTTATCAAAATTCCAACGTGGTATTTTTACAATTACATAGTCTAATGTTGGCTCAAATAAAGCCGATGTAGATTTTGTAATTCCGTTTTGTAACTCATCTAATGTATACCCAATGGCTAATTTTGTAGCTACTTTTGCAATAGGATATCCTGTTGCTTTAGACGCTAAAGCGGATGAACGAGAAACACGAGGATTAATTTCAATGGCAATAATATCTTCTTTTTCGTCTGGTGAAACTGCAAATTGTACATTACAACCACCTTCAAAATCTCCAATAGAACGCATCATTTTAATAGACATGTCACGCATTTTCTGAAAAGTTCTATCAGAAAGTGTCATTGCCGGTGCTACGGTAATAGAATCTCCGGTATGAATTCCCATCGGGTCCATATTTTCGATAGAACATATAATGACAACATTATCGTTTTTATCACGTAATAATTCCAACTCGTATTCTTTCCAGCCCATCATCGCTTTGTCAATCATCACCTCATGTATTGGTGATGCTTCTAAACCGAAACTTAAAAGTTGGTCAAAATCTTCTGCTTTGTAAACAATAGAAGCTCCTGCCCCACCCAGAGTATAAGATGAACGAATTACTAAAGGAAAGCCAAATTCTTGTGCAATTTCTTTACCTTTTAAAAATGAAGTTGCTGTTGCTTGAGGCGCCATAGGCACATCAATCTTTAACATTAACTCTCTAAATTGTTCTCTATCTTCAGTAATATTAATGGCATCAATGTCTACACCAATTAACTTTACATTAAAATCTTCCCAAATTCCTTTATCATCTGCTTCAATACAAAGATTTAATGCAGTTTGTCCACCCATTGTTGGTAAAACAGCATCGATTTGTGGATGCTCTTTTAAAATTTGAATGATTGATTTTGTTGTTAAAGGCAACAAATAAATATGATCAGCCATTGAAGGGTCTGTCATAATTGTTGCAGGATTAGAGTTAATTAGAACAGTTTCGATTCCATCTTCTCTTAAAGAACGTAGTGATTGTGAGCCAGAATAATCAAATTCACATGCTTGTCCAATAACAATTGGTCCAGATCCAATAATTAAAACTGATTTGAGGTCTTTTCTTTTTGGCATTGTAAGTTGTTGTGTTATTTAGTTTTACAAAAATAGTTAGTGCTTGGGTATAAAAAAAGGTGTTACTTAAAAAAAGTAACACCTTATATTAACAATTGTTAATCATTTATTTTTTATGTCTAGTTTCCGTAGAAACAGAAATTTTCTTTCTTCCTTTAGCTCTTCTTCTAGCTAAAACCTTTCTACCATTAGCAGAAGCCATTCTTTCCATGAAACCATGTTTATTTCTTCTCTTTCTCTTTGACGGTTGGTAAGTTCTTTTTGGCATTATCTGTATTTTTAAATGTCTTGTATTATTATTTTACTGCTTAAAATTCTACTCATTTAAAGCGTTGGCAAATATACAACTGTTTTTATTTATGACAAACACTATTTTAAAAAAAAATCAAAAAATATTACTTTATCTTTTTAAGAAGTTTTTTCATTGTATTTTCTGATAAACTATAAAAGTTTTTATAATTTGAAATTGGTTGTGGTCTTAGCGCTCTTGTCTGCATATCTTTATTTTCTATAATAAAAACTTCGTCTTTGCAATTCATATAAAACAAAATACCTCCATTTATTAAATCAATAATTTTCACAAAAGACATCGCATCAGCATTAGAATCATTGAACCGTCCTTTACTATTCTAAGCAAAAGAAACATCATTCAGATCTTTTAAATATAACCTTTTTGTTAAAATCACATAATCTATATCTGTATTCTCTTTTAAAAAGGTTATCTATTATAAGTAATCTGATATCCTAAATAAAAGAAATAATTAATTTTCCTTTTTTATTTTTGAAACCTTTCTTTAAAAAAATATTGTTATCTAATTAATCTTAAATAAAGTTGACTAAATACTCTAAATTAGTTGAGTTTTTAAAAGAGTAATGTTTCTAATGTAAATAAGAAAAATACCCAATACATAAACCCAATTTGTAATTAAAACTTATTCAATTCTTCTAAAAATTCTTTTAAAACTCTTTTTTATCAACTGTTGTTCACTTTTATAAGTGGATATTCTAGAGTCATTTTCATAACTATTTGTATCAAAATTAAAGTTTTCATCATCATAAACCACACTTTTACATCTCATTTCTATTAAAACATTGTTATTTTTAATGTCAAAAATTTTAACAAAAACCACAGAACCTCCTAAAACATTAGATCTGTATTTTAAAAAATCATATTGCGGATCATTTGATTTATTTATTAAATCTGGAGTCAGTATTTTAGATAAGATTATATAATCTAAATCTGTTGTTTTTTGCAAAAGTTCAATATTTTCTTTTGTGAGTTCGTATTCTATCGTAAAAGGAATAATTATTTTATCATCAGAGGTTTTATAACTTTCTTTTGTAAACACATTATTCCCTAATTTCTTGGAGACAAAATTTACTAATTGCTCATTATAATCATCACCAATAAATGCATTAATGCTCAGTTGAGTTGTATTTAATAAATAGCGAGCACTTTTATGATGGTCTAATTGTGTATTAAACCATAAATTATTAAAAGTAAAATTTGCTGATTTACGCTGAAATACTTTTGGAAAAATAATAGCACAGCTTGAAAACATTAAAAGACTTAATATTAGTAAGATTTTTTTCAAAATATTTTTTTTTATTTTAAACAATTCAAAAACTATTGCAATTTATACTATTTTAAATAGAAGAAATATAAAAATAAATACCAATTTTTATTTGCCATAAATATTAGAGTTAGTACTTTTGCGCAAACCTAAGAATACCATGAGTAATACTAAATACGTTTTTGTAACAGGAGGCGTAACATCATCGCTTGGAAAAGGAATTATTGCTGCATCATTAGCAAAATTACTACAGCAAAGAGGCTTTTCTGTAACTATCCAAAAACTAGACCCTTATATTAATATAGACCCAGGAACTTTAAATCCGTACGAACATGGAGAATGTTATGTTACAGATGATGGAGCTGAAACAGACTTAGATCTAGGTCATTATGAGCGTTTTTTAAACATTCCTACCAGTCAATCTAATAACGTAACTACAGGTAAAATTTATCAATCTGTAATTAATAAAGAACGTAGAGGTGATTTTTTAGGAAAAACGGTACAGGTTATACCACATATTACCGATGAAATTAAACGCAGAATCCAAATTTTAGGGGAAACTGGTGATTATGATATTGTAATTACAGAAATTGGTGGAACAGTTGGTGATATTGAATCTTTACCTTATGTAGAGTCGGTAAGACAAATGCTTTGGGAAAAAGGAGAGGAAAATGCCATTGTTATACATTTAACATTGGTCCCTTATTTAGCTGCTGCTGGTGAGTTAAAAACAAAACCTACGCAACACTCTGTAAAAATGTTAATGCAAAGTGGTGTAAGTCCTGATATTTTAGTGTGTAGAACAGAACATGAAATTTCTGACGACATTAAACGTAAACTAGCATTATTTTGTAATGTTAAACAAGATGACGTTATTCAGTCTATTGACGCAGAAACTATTTATGACGTACCTAATTTAATGTTAGAACAAGGTTTAGATACCGTTGTTTTAAATAAATTAAAGCTTTCTTCTAAAGGAGAACCAGAATTAAAAGTTTGGAACGAGTTTTTAACCAAACATAAAAACCCAAAACACGAAGTAGAAATTGCCTTAATTGGTAAATATATTGAGTTGCAAGATTCTTATAAATCTATTACAGAAGCTTTTATTCATGCAGGTTCTACGCATGAAACAAAAGTAAAAGTACGTTGGGTACATTCTGAAAATTTAACACCTAAAAATGCTGAGAAAAAACTAAAAGGTGTAAATGGTATTTTAGTAGCTCCTGGTTTTGGTGATAGAGGTATTGAAGGTAAAATTAGAGCAGTAAGATATGCAAGAGAAAATAATATTCCTTTCTTCGGAATTTGTTTAGGAATGCAAATGGCAGTGATTGAATTTGCTAGAAATGTATTAGGTATAGAGAATGCTAGTTCTACAGAAATGAACAAAAGCACCAAAGAACCTATTATTAATTTAATGGAAAGCCAAAAAGGGGTTACCGAAAAAGGTGGTACCATGCGTTTGGGTGCTTGGGATTGTGAATTGAAAAAAGATTCTAAAATATTTAAAGCCTATAAAACTGAATTGATAAGCGAACGTCACAGACACCGTTTTGAGTTTAACAATGCTTATTTAGAACAAGTTGAAGCTGGCGGAATGAAAGCAACAGGGTTTAACCCAAAAACAGGGTTGGTAGAAGTTGTAGAAATACCTTCGCATCCTTGGTTTGTTGGTGTTCAATATCACCCAGAATATAAAAGTACCGTTTTAAAACCGCATCCTTTATTTGTAGATTTTATTAAAGCAGCTTTAAAACAGTCTAAGATTTAAAATTCTAACTTTTAAATTAACACATAGCATCATAGAATATTTAACCTATGCTTCTATGTGTTAAAAAAATATAATCTTACTATTTAAAAAGAGAACATCATATTTGTAAAAAAAAGGAATACTATTTGAACTATTAGTAGGTATAACATTTAAAGTAGCAAAAACGATATAAAGCTTCTTTTTCACTACATTTGTCGCGTTTTAATCAAAAGATATTTTTGATTAAATGACAAATTGACATTTTAAAATAACACATGGAACAAAAAAAATTCGATATCAATTCTTTTATAGGAATGGTACTATTAGGAGGTATTTTATTATACTGGATTAACACTAACAAACCAGATGAAACAATTGATACTCCTACGAATACAGAGCAAGTTGTAGAAACTACAAACAATACAACTAATACTTTAACAGAAAACACACCTGTTTTTGAAAATGACTCTTTAAAACAAGTTGCTTTTACAGATAAGTTAGGCGCATTTGCACAAAGTGCGATTAATGGAAAAGAAGGAACTTCTGTTCTAGAAAACGAATTGGTTAAATTAATTATTAGTAACAAAGGAGGACAAATTATAGAGGCTGAAATTAAGAATTATAAAACCTATGATTCCTTGCCTTTATACATGATAAAGAATAAGAACGCCTCTTTTAATATTAATTTTGGAACTACAGATAGTAGAATTTTAAATACTAAAGATTTATTCTTTGAGCCAACCATTACTAAAAATGGAGAAAACACTGTTGTTTCTATGAAACTAAAAGTGTCTAACACTCAATTTCTTGAATATAGATATGAAATAAAACCAAAAAATTACATGGTTAATTTTGTGGTTCGTTCTCAAGGTTTAAACTCGGTTATTAACTCTTCTAACCCAATTAATTTAAATTGGTCTTTAGATGGTTACAGACATGAACAAAGTTTATACACAGAAAACACCATGTATTCTCATCTTTATTATAAAACAGAAGATGAAGTAGATCATTTAAACGCTGGCAAATCTGAAGTTATTAACGATGTTGACTGGGTTTCTTACAAACAACATTTTTTTATGTCTAATTTATTAACGGATACCCCTTTTAATAATGCAACTATAACTTCTACTGAATTAGTTAAAAATGAGGAAATTGATAGTATTTTTACAAAACGTTATGAGTTAAAGACACCTTTAGAATTAACGAACGGAGAATTAAATTATAATATGAAATGGTTTTACGGCCCTAGTGATTATAATTTATTAAAAACTTTTAAAGGTACAGATTTAGATCAAACAGCAGATTTAGGATGGGGAATTTTTGGCTTCTTAAACAGAAACGTATTCTACCCTGTTTTTAATTTCTTAAAAGGATTTTTATCTAACTATGGATTAATTATTATTTTAATGACCGTTGTTGTTAGAATTATCATGTCTCCATTAGTATATAAGTCTTATTTATCAAGTGCAAAAATGAAGGTGATTAGACCAGAATTAACAGCCTTAAATGATAAATATCCAGGTAAAGAAAACGCAATGAAGCGTCAGCAAGAAACCATGGCTATTCAGCGAAAAGCTGGTGTTAGTATGTTATCTGGTTGTATACCCGCACTATTACAAATGCCTGTATTCTTTGCATTGTTTAAATTTTTTCCAACAAACTTAGCTTTAAGACAACAAAGCTTTTTATGGGCACCAGATTTATCTTCTTACGATATTATCTATAACTTACCTTTTAAGATTCCTGTTTACGGAAATCACGTAAGTTTATTTCCTATACTAGCTTCTGTTGCAATTTTCTTTTACATGAAAATGAACCAAAGTCAGCAAGCAAACATGCAAGCACCAACGCAAGAAGGAATGCCAGACATGGGTAAAATGATGAAGTATATGATTTACTTCTCTCCTATTATGATGTTAGTTTTCTTTAATCGCTATGCAAGTGGATTAAGTTTATACTACTTTGTTTCTAACCTGTTAACGATTACTATTATGTTAGTAATTAAACACTACGTAATTGATGAAGCTAAAATTCATGCTCAGATAGAGGAAAACAAAAAGAAACCGGAAAAAAAGAAAAGTAAATTCCGTCAAAAAATAGATTCTGCTATGAAACAAGCGCAAGATCAACAAGCTGCACAACAGAAAAAAGGAAAAAAATAAGCAGGTACCAACACTTGCTTCAGTTTATAAAAAAACCCAAAACTTAATTGTTTTGGGTTTTTATTGTTTAAAATAACAGCGAAACCTTATTTCATTTAAAGTAAAATTAGTGTTTTTACTGTTGATTTTTTAACTAAAAAAAACGAGCTTAGCTAACTATGAATATAAAACGTTATATATTAATTTTAACGTTAGCTATAAATAGAGAAATATCTTATCAAGCTAATTTTATTCAGCTTATAAGACGTTTTTTTATATTAAATAATCTATTAATTGTTACTGAAACTAGCAAACTAGTTTAGCCCTGATTGAAGCAATTGTTTGAGCTCTTTTTTATTCCTTTTTAGGATAAAAAAAGCGAGTGCGGAAAGCAGGAAATAGCTTCAAAAAAAAAGAGGTTATCTAAAAAAGTCGTTTTTTGTCAATCTGAATTTATTTCAGATTCTTATGAAGATTGAACTTCACTGTAACAAAATTTAATCTTTTTTAAATAACCTCTTTACTCCTTCATAAACAGATTGTTTTGTAAAATTACAATAACAAAAAGAGTCTAATCTTCCGTTTCTGTTTCTACTTCTGTATCAGTATCTTCTTTACGTTCTTTAAATTTACGAGTTCCTTCGTACAAATCGTACTTTACAAACTTACAGTTTAAATCTCCGTTTTTAAGGGCTATTCTTTTAGAAGTTCTTAGTCCTACACATTTTAAAGCGTCTGTATCCGATGTAATTAACCAAGCTGTAGAGCCAGGGTAATTGTTTTTAAGCGTATCTCCTATTTTCTTATAAAATTCTTCGGTATCTATATTTAAACGCTCGCCATATGGCGGATTGAATAATATGGTAGTGTTACCAAAAACTTCTTTTTTAGAATTAAAAAAGTTAACGTGATGCACACCAATAAACTCATCTAAATTAGCATTTTCTACATTTGCCTGTGCTTTTTGTACTGCAGATGGTGCTTTATCAAATCCCATAATTTTAAAATGAGAAGAACGGATTTTCTTTAATAATGATTCTTGAATGGTAAAATACAAGTCTTCATCATAATCTTTCCAATTCTCAAAAGCGAATAATTTTCTGTTGATGTTTGCCGGAATATGATTAGCAATCATGGCAGCTTCAATTAAAATAGTACCAGAACCACACATTGGGTCTATAAAGTTTTCTTCGCCAGTATAACCAGATAATAAAACCATACCAGCAGCCAAAACTTCGTTTATAGGTGCAATATTAGTAGCGGTTCTATAACCTCTTTTATGTAAAGAATCTCCCGATGAATCTAAAGAAACGGTTAACCACTCTTTATGTATGTGAATATGTACTTTTAAATCTGGGTAATCTAAATCTACATTGGGTCTTTTACTATATTTATGTCTAAAATAATCTGCAATAGCATCTTTAGATTTTAAAGAAATATAATGTGAGTTTGACGTAAAATTCTTAGAATTTACTACGGCTCCGATAGCAAAAGTACCTTCAGTTTCTAAATAGTTTTCCCATTTAATTTTCTGAATTGCCTCATACAAATCTTCTTCATCGTAAATCTTACAAACTTTTATCGGTTTTAAAATTCTTACAGCCGTTCTTAATGCAATATTTGCTTTGTACATAAAACCGGTGTCTCCTCTAAAAGAAACCATTCTAATGCCTTCTTTAACATCTTGTGCTCCTAGTTCTTTCAACTCTTTTGCCAACACACCTTCTAAACCGAAAAGTGTTGTTGCCGTCATTTTAAAATCTTTGTTCATACCCATAAAATTGACTGCAAAAATACTATTTATAAATAGGATTTATACTAATTAAGAAATTCATTTTACAGAACGTAAGTTTTGGTTACTTTTACAGACTCTTAGTAAGCAAAACAAACCAATACTTATAAACACAATTATAAGATAATATAAAAAAAGGTATTGCAAAATTACACAGACAAATGAAACAGAAAGATTGGTTTACAGATTGGTTTAACACCCCTTATTATCACACATTATACAAAGAAAGAAACGATGATGAGGCTCAATTGTTTATGAAAAATATTACCTCTTTTTTAAACTTGCCAAAAACAACGCATATTTTAGATTTACCTTGCGGTAAAGGGCGTCATTCTGTATTTTTGAATTCTTTGGGCTATACAGTTACTGGGGGTGATTTGGCAGAAAACAGTATAAATTCTGCTAAAAAATTCGAAAATGATACGTTAAAATTTAATGTGCATGACATGCGCAAACCTTTTCATCATACCTACGATGCTGTTTTTAATCTGTTTACAAGTTTTGGCTATTTTGATGATGATAAGGAAGATATTTTAATTCTAGAAAACATTAAAAAAGGTTTAAATAAAAATGGTTTTTTTGTATTTGATTTTTTAAATGCAGAAAAAGTAAAACTAAATTTAGTAACTAAAGAAACAAAAATTGTAGATAATATTACTTTTAAAATTAAAAGAGAGATTAAAGATGGATTTATCTTAAAGCATATTTCTTTTTTTGCTGATGGTGAAGCGCATTCTTACACAGAACAAGTAAAATATTTAGATCTTGCTAAAATGACTACCTTCTTTAATAAAGTTGGTTTTACTATTACATCCGTTTTTGGAGATTACAATTTAAATACATTTAAAGGAAACACTTCCGATCGATTAATTATTATTGCAAAATGAGTTACATCTTATTAATAGTAGCTGTTTTTATTGGTTCTATCTTAGTTTTTATTATAAAACCAAGTAAAAAAATTGTGCGCTTATTATTAGCTTTTAGTGGCGCCTATTTATTAGCTGTTACTATTTTACATTTATTACCAGAAGTTTATTCTGAAACTACAGAATATAAAAAAATAGGTATTTTTATTTTAGTTGGAATTATTATTCAGTCTGTTTTAGAATCTTTTTCTAAGGGAGCAGAACATGGTCATATTCATATTCATTCTGATAACAAAGAATTCCCAACCTTGTTATTTGTTAGTTTATGCATCCATTCTTTTTCTGAAGGCTTACCTATTCATCATAGCGGTGATAACTTATTATGGGCTATTGTGGTTCATAAAATACCTATTGCCATTGTATTAACTACTTTTTTAATTCAGACGAAATATTCTAAAAAAATAACCTATCTTTTTTTAATTGTTTTTGCTTTAATGAGTCCTTTAGGGCTACTTTTAGGAGATAAAATTACTTTTTTTACAACGTATGCTACAGAAATAACGGCCTTAATTATTGGGGTGTTTTTACATATTTCTACCATCATCCTTTTTGAAGGCTCTGAAAACCATAAATTTAACTTACAGAAATTTATAGCTATCGTTTTAGGTGTTTTACTTACCGTTTTTACGTTGTAATGATATTGATTAAAACTGTAGAAATTATTGTACATTTAAAAGTAAGGTATTGTACACAAACTAATGAAAACCAAATTACATATATTTAAAGTTGTAGCTAAACATTTAAGTTTTACAAAAGCTGCTGAGCAATTATATCTTTCTCAGCCTGCCATATCTAAGTCCATTAAAAATTTAGAGCAAGAGTTTAAAACCACCTTATTTATAAGAAAAAGAAACTCGATTGAATTGACAACTGAAGGAAAATCTTTTCTTATTTATACGAATAAAATATTAGCCATTTATGCAGAAATGGACGAAAAATTTCTTCATAAAAAAGATGATTTACCAAATTTTATCAACTTTGGTGTAAGCACCACCTTGTCTAACTACATTATTCCTAAAGTAATAGCCAAATTTAGAACGCAATTTCCTCAAACAAAATTTAACATCATAAGCAATAATTCTGAAAATATTGAAGCCTTAATTTTAAATGAAGAAATAGATTTTGGAATTACAGAAGGAAGTATATCAAACCCTAAATTACATTTTGAGAAATTTATTAAAGACGAAATTGTACTTGTAACAAATGCAAATAATAATACTTTTCAAAAAAGGAATATTGATATAGAAACGCTGCAAAAAATCCCCATGATTGAAAGAGAAAAGGGTTCTGGAACAAAAGTAATTATAGATAGCTTCCTTTTAAATCATAAAATTAAAAAACTTAATTCTGTTGTGTCTTTTAATAGTACGGAAGCCATTAAAAATTATTTATACAATTCAGACCATTACGCCCTACTCTCTATCCACTCTATTTCTGACGATTTGATGAGTAATAAACTCAAAATAATAGACATTAAAGATTTAAGTATTGAAAGGTGGTTCTATTTTGTTAATAGAACTGGATACCTTTCTAATACTTTTGATTATTTTAAAAAATTTACCCGAAACAGCTATAACTTTTAGTTATCTCATATAGCTAATTAATTTGCTTTAAAGTAATTAATACCTGCTACTTTTGTATCAAATAATACACAATGATATGAAAGATTTTATCTCAAAAACAGTTTACTTTCTTCTAGTACTAATTACCCTTTTAGGTTTTGTAAACAGCCCAACAGCATTAATAATTGGTTTTGTATATACCATAATTTTCAACAATCCATTCCAGACATATAGTCACAAAGCTATTCATTATTTACTAAAAATTTCTGTTGTGGGATTGGGCTTCGGAATGTTTATAAAAGAAACTTTAGCTACAAGTAAAGCAGGGTTTGGGCTAACTATTTATTCTATTCTATTAACGGTGACCATTGGTTTATTGTTAACAAGGCTTTTAAAAATAGATTTAAAGTTAGGACATCTTATTACCTCTGGAACTGCAATTTGTGGAGGGAGTGCAATTGCTGCTATTTCATCTGTTATTAAAGCAAAAAGTAAAAATATAAGTATTGCTTTAGGAATTGTATTTTTATTAAACTCTATTGCATTGTTTGTATTTCCTGCAGTAGGGCATTTTCTAAACTTAACACAAGAGCAATTTGGTTTGTGGTGTGCAATTGCAATACACGATACAAGTTCTGTTGTTGGAGCAGCTTTAGAGTACGGAGAAGAAGCTTTGCGCATAGCGACTACCGTAAAACTATCTAGAACACTGTGGATTATTCCTTTATCAATTTTTTCAATGTTTCTTTTTAAAACAAAAGGAGAAAAAATTAAAATACCCTATTTTATTCTTCTATTTATTGTAGCTATTATGATAAATAGTTACCACCTTTTACCTGAACCAACTACTAAATTTATTGTTATAATATCAAAACGATTGTTATTACTAACTTTATTTCTTGTAGGCTCTAGTATTTCTATAAAAGACTTAAAATCTACAGGAATAAAACCAATAATACTGGCACTTACACTGTGGATCTTTATTTCAATATTTTCGTTAGTCTATATATTAAATTAAGATATTTCATAAACACTTAAATAAATTTCAAAAAAAAACTAAGATAAATTTATCTTAGTTTTTTGATTATAATAATTTAGTATAGCCATTAATTAGCCACTTCATTTATAAATTTAATTCGCATTAAGCGCAACTCATCTTCATCATAATCTCCATCAAATTCATCTAGAGCTTCTTGTATGTTATCTGTTTCTGCGTCCATAAAATAATCATGAATTTCTTCCTGCTGATCTTCATCTAACAAATCGTCTAAAGCATAATCTATATTTAATTTGGTTCCAGAAAAAATAATAACTTCCATCTCTTTTATCAACTCACTCATTTCAAGTCCTTTTGATTTAGAGATATCTTCTAAAGGTAATTTTTTATCGGTATTCTGAATAATAAAAAGCTTTAATCCAGAGTTTGTACCGGTACTTTTTACAATTAAATCATCTGGTCTTAGAATATCATTTTCTTCTACATAAGTAGCTATTAGTTTCACAAAATCTTTACCAAATTTTCTTGCCTTCCCTTCACCTACTCCATGAACTGTCGAAAGTTCTGCTAAAGTAATTGGATATTTCAATGCCATATCATCTAATGATGGATCTTGAAAAACAGCAAATGGAGGTACTCCTTGTTTCGAAGCTACCCTTTTACGTAAATCTTTTAATAATTTTACCAACTTATCATCTGCAACACCCCCAGAAGATTTAGCATTTGTTATGATCGTATTATCATTTTCTTCATTATAAGAATGATCTTCCGTCATCATAAAAGAAGTAGGTTTCTTTATAAATTCCGCTCCTTTTTCTGTCAATTTAACAACACCATATTGCTCTATCTCTTTCTTTATATAATTTACCACCAAAACCTGTCTAATTAAAGCCATCCAATAAAGAGGAGATTTATCTTTTCCGCTTCCAAAAAAGGGTTGTAAATGTGTTTTATGTGATGTTAATAGGGCATTTTCTTTTCCTACAATCGTATTTACAATTTCCTTAGATTTATACTTTTGTAAGGTGTTTTTTATAACTTTTAATAAAAGTTGTACATCTTCTTTGGCTTCGTGTTTTTTCTTAGGATTTCTAGAGTTATCATCCATATCTGCTCCATCACCTTTTTCAGCATCAAACTCTTCTCCAAAATAATGCAGTAAATATTTACGTCTATTCATAGACGTTTCTGCATAACCAACCACTTCTTGTAATAATGCATGCCCAATTTCTTGTTCTGCAATTGGCTTACTCGCCATAAATTTTTCTAACTTTTCTATATCTTTATATGCATAGAAAGCCAAACAATATCCTTCTCCATCATCACGCCCTGCACGTCCGGTTTCTTGATAATAACTTTCTAAACTTTTAGGTATATCATGATGTATCACAAAACGAACATCTGGTTTGTCAATTCCCATTCCAAAAGCAATCGTAGCAACTACTACATCACAGTCTTCCATTAGAAACATATCCTGATGCTTCACTCTAGTTTTTGCATCTAAACCTGCATGATACGGAACAGCTTTAATACCGTTTACTTGTAATATCTGAGCAACTTCTTCAACTTTTTTCCTGCTTAAGCAGTAAATAATTCCAGATTTACCCATTCTTTGTTTCACAAAACGAATAATATCTTTTTCTACTTCTTTTGTTTTAGGTCTTACCTCATAAAATAAATTAGGTCTATTAAAAGACGCTTTAAACCTATTTGCATCCGGAATTCCTAAAGTTTTTAAAATATCTTCTTGTACTTTTTCTGTTGCTGTTGCTGTTAAACAAATAACAGGCACATTATCTATGGCTTTAATAATGTGTTTTAAATTTCTGTATTCAGGTCTAAAATCGTGTCCCCACTCAGAAATACAATGCGCTTCATCAATAGCTACAAAAGAAATTTTTTGCGTTCTTAAAAAAGTAACATATTCTTCTTTTATTAAAGATTCTGGTGCTACATACAATAATTTTGTAATTCCGTTAGCAATATCTTCTTTAACTTGAGCTACTTCTGTTTTATTCAAAGATGAATTTAAAACATGCGCCACACCATTATGTTCAGAAATCCCCCTAATTGCATCTACTTGATTTTTCATTAAAGCAATTAATGGAGAAACTACAATAGCAGTTCCTTCTGCCATTAAAGCAGGTAGCTGATAACAAAGTGATTTCCCTCCACCTGTTGGCATTATTACAAAAGTGTTATTATTTTCAACAATACTTTTAATCACTTGCTCTTGGAGACCTTTAAATTTATTAAATCCAAAGAACTTTTTTAGAGGGGTATATAAATCCATTTATATTAAATATTCGTTTAACTTTTAAAACAATTCACAAACATACTATTATATTTGCTCTAACTATTATTTATAGTAAATTTGCTTGTTTCTTAATCTAAAGATATAACTTTTTTTTATTCTGATAAAACACCAAACATTTGAAAAAGACAAACACAATTATAAATACAGCCAAAGAAACTATTTTAACAGAGAGTAATGCTATTGCTAATTTAGCAAATTTAATTGACGCTGACTTTGAAGAAGCCGTTAAATTTATTTTAAATTCGAATGGAAGGGTAATTGTAACAGGAATTGGTAAAAGTGCAAACATTGCTACCAAAATAGTTGCTACCTTAAACTCTACTGGTACGCCGGCAATTTTTATGCATGCTGCAGATGCCATTCATGGAGACCTAGGAAACGTACAAAAAGACGATGTTGTTATTTGTCTTTCTAAAAGTGGAAATACTCCCGAAATTAAGGTTTTGGTTCCTTTCATAAAAAATTATGGAAACAAAATAGTAGCTATTACAGGTAATGTAGATTCCTATTTAGGAGAACATGCAGATTTTACCTTAAATGCTTATGTAGAAAAAGAAGCCTGTCCTAATAACTTAGCACCAACAACTAGTACAACTGCTCAATTAGTTTTGGGTGATGCATTGGCTGTTTGTTTATTAAATTTACGTGGTTTTACCAGTAAAGATTTTGCTAAATATCATCCAGGAGGCGCTTTAGGTAAGCGTTTATATTTAAGAGTTTCTGATTTAGTAGAAAATAATGAAGTACCTAAAGTAAATGAAACAGATACCATTGTAAAGGTAATTGTTGAAATTTCTGAAAAAAGATTAGGGGTTACAGCTGTGATGAATACTGACAAGTTAGTTGGAATTATTACAGATGGTGATATTAGAAGAATGCTTTCTAAGACCACTGAAATTTCTAAAATTACAGCAAAAGATATTATGGGTAAAAACCCTAAAACCATAGATAAAGACGCCATGGCAATTGACGCTCTAAATACTATGGAAAAAAACAGTATTACTCAAATGTTAGTTGTTGATGATAAAAACAAATATGTTGGAGTTGTACATTTACATGATTTAATTAAAGAAGGGATTTTCTAATGGCAGAAAAACAAAAAGAAATGTCCTTTTTAGGTCATTTAGAAGAATTAAGATGGCACTTGGTAAGAAGCGCTGCCGCAATATTTATTATTGCTATTGTATTATTTGTGTTTCAAAAAGAAGTTTATGAAAACTTTTTATTAGCACATAGAAAACCAGATTTTATAACCTATCGACTATTTTGTGACTTTTTTACCTATTTTGGTTTTGATAGTAGCTTTTGTAATGTTGAATTTAATGACCACCTTATTAGTTTAAAGCCAACCCAACAGTTAATGAACTCTATTTGGTCTTCATTTATATTGGGTATTATTTTGTCTTTTCCATATCTTTTATGGGAAATTTGGCGATTTGTATCTCCTGGTTTAACTAAAAATGAAGTAAATAAATCTAGAGGATTTATTTTTGCGGCTTCTTTTCTTTTTTTCTGTGGTATCGCTTTTAGCTTTTATGTTATTGCGCCAATTTCTATACACTTTTTGTATAACTATCAAATTACAGATTTAATTCAGAATAACTTTACACTAGACTCACATATCGGACTTGTTACCAATATGTTACTTGGAGTATCCATTTTATTTGAGTTACCTGTATTAATTTACTTTTTAACAAAAATTGGTTTGGTAACGCCAGATTTTTTAAAGAAATATAGAAAACATGCTTTGGTGGTTGTATTAATTTTAGCAGCAATTATTACACCTCCAGATGTTGCTAGTCAAGTAATCGTATCGATTCCTATTCTTATTTTATATGAAGTGAGTATTAGAGTTTCAAAAATTGTAATAAAAAAACAGCAAAAAGATGCACGATAAAGTAAAAGAGTTTAATGATTATCGTCAGAAAATGAACGATAAAATTCTAGAATCTGATAATAAAGTAATTAAAAGAATATATAATTTAGACACAAATACTTTTAAAGAAGGGCATTTACCCGTTAAAACAAAAGAACTTTTAGGCTTAGTGGCTTCTGCTGTTTTACGATGTGATGATTGTGTACAATATCATTTAGAAGCTGCCATGAAAAACGGAGTTACTAAAGAAGAAATAATGGAAACCATGTCTATTGCTACGTTAGTTGGTGGTACCATAGTAATTCCGCATTTAAGAAGAGCCGTTGAGTATTGGGAAATGCTAGAAAATAAGTAAGCAGTTTTCAGTTGCAGTAATCAATAAAAAAAATGAATGTTATGAATCTATTAAGATTTTAAAAAACATAATTTATTACTTTTACACAAACCAATCAATTACACGTTTCAACAATTAAACAATTACACATATTTATAAAATATGATTTTAAGAGCAGAAAATATAGAAAAAATCTACGGAAGTAGAAAAGTTGTAACCGGAATTTCTTTAGAAGTTCAGCAAGGTGAAATTATCGGACTTTTAGGGCCTAATGGAGCTGGAAAAACAACTTCTTTCTATATGATTGTTGGAATGATAAAACCAAATTCGGGTAAAATCTTCTTAAATGATGAAGAAATTACAGAAGACGCCATGTATAAACGTGCCCAAAAAGGGATTGGATATCTTGCACAAGAAGCTTCTGTTTTTAGAAAATTATCTGTAGAAGATAATATAATGTCTGTTTTACAATTTACAGATTTAACTAAAAAACAACAAAAAGATAAGTTAGAATCACTTATTGAAGAGTTTAATATTGGCCATGTTCGTAAAAACAGGGGAGATTTATTATCCGGAGGAGAAAGACGTAGAACAGAAATTGCGCGTTGTTTAGCTTCTGACCCCAATTTTATTTTACTAGATGAACCTTTTGCGGGTGTAGACCCCATTGCTGTTGAAGATATACAAAGTATTGTTGCGCATTTAAAAGACAGAAATATCGGTATTTTAATTACAGATCATGATGTACAAGCAACATTAGCTATTACAGATAAAACCTATTTAATGTACCAAGGAAGCATTTTAAAAAGCGGAACTCCGGAAGAATTAGCTGCAGACGAAATGGTTAGAAAAGTATATTTGGGTAAAGACTTCGAATTGAAAAAGAAGAAGATTTTTTAACAAGAAAATAAACAACTTACACTCCTTTTAATATTAGTTAAAAACAAGGGCTACTGCCATAAGGATTTGAATTATGATCAATTGTAAAGTTAAATTCCTTTTTATCTTTTCCTCTAATATATTTTACGTAATCCCAAATTCCTGAATGGGTAAGTTTATATGCTCCGTTTACTTTACCATTATATATTTCATCATAATAATTAATTATAGTTGGATGCGCACCTCCTTCAATAAATTCTTCCTTAGAATGTTTAAGAATTAAAGGTTCTTTTTGTCCTTCATATTTTAATTTGACCGTTTCCTTATTTTTACTAAAACCTATCCAAATTCTTTTAGATTTATCATCATTAAAAGTGTAACAGATATAATGATCTATTTTGAAAACCGAATCAATAGCAACCTTTTTATCTATAGAATCAGCAGGTTTGTAATCCTTTAAAATTTGCTTCTCAAGTTTTGGTTCTTTAGTATTCGAAGTTTTTGCATCCTTTTCTTTACAGGAAATGAAGAGTATTAAAGTTGTAAGAATAATAGTAAAGATTGTTCTTTTAATCATTTATTTTTAATATTTATATCTCATAAAAGTGCTAGAGAAAAGAAATGTTTTACGTTAATAACTATATATTTACTTCTAAATTAACTCCTTTTTTCTATAATTACTCACTACAGATAAAACAACGTAGAATATTATTATCAAAGGAATCGAAATATACTGTAAGAAGATAATCATCAATAAAGATACTACTAAAAACAAATACTTTACCAAATTATTCTTGATAGAGTATTCCTTAAACTTTAAAGAAAACAAAGGCAATTCTGCATTCATTAAATAAGTTAACAATACTGTAATAGCTATTAAAAAGTAATTATTTCCTATTAAATTTTGAGCTACTTCAATTGTTGAATATTCTTGAATTAAAGGTAAAGAAATGATAAACAAACTCATTGCAGGAGTAGGCAAACCAATAAAAGAATCCGATTGTCTTGTGTCAATATTAAATTTCGCCAATCTATAACAAGCTCCTAAAGTTAGTATTAATCCCAAATAAGGCAGGTAGTTATGTTCGTTAAAATCATGTAAGCCAGAAGAATTTTCAATTAATAATTTATACACAATAATTCCGGGTACAACTCCACTTGTTACCATGTCTGCCAAAGAATCTAGTTGTTTTCCTAACTCCCCAGAAACGTGTAATAACCGAGCTGCAAATCCATCAAAAAAATCAAATAATATTCCCAAAAGCACAAATAAACCTGCCAAGACAAAATCTCCTTCAACCGCAAAAATTGTTGCAATTGTTCCACAAAAAAGGTTACCAAGTGTTAATAAATTAGGAATGTGTTTTTTGAAATTCATTTTAAAGTTTGATTTATAGGCTAAAATAAGAAATCATATTTGGTCGATTTCATTATTCTATATTTTTTTTAAGATATTTGTAATAATTATAAAATTATGCCCGTATTTACATCCGACTTCGCTCCTCCTTTCCCTTTTAAAAGTGGTCATTTTAACACTATTTACAGATCTGTTTTCACAAAAGAATCTTGTAACTATGAAAGGAAAAGGATTTCTACTTGGGACCATGATTTTATGGATCTAGATTTTTCTTTGGTGGGATCTAAAACCTTAGTCTTACTTATTCATGGCTTAGAAGGAAGTTCTCAATCTAAATATATCGTATCTACAACCAATCACTTAAATACAAAAGGATTAGATACCGTTTGTTTAAATTTAAGAGGTTGTTCTGGCGATGATAATTTACTTTTAAGCACTTATCACAGCGGAAAAACAGAAGATGTAGATTTTGTAGTACATCATCTTTTAGATAATTATGACTATGAGAATATCATACTCATTGGTTTTAGTTTAGGAGGTAATTTAACGCTTAAATATATAGGTGAACAGTCTGATCATATTTCATCAAAAGTAAAAGGAGGAATTGCCGTTTCTGTTCCTATTGATATTGCTTCAGGAGAGTTTGAATTAGAAAAACTTAAAAACAAAATCTATCTACAGCGTTTTTTAAAAAGTATGAAGACTAAAATTTCAGAAAAAGCAGCAAAATTTCCTGAATTTCAATTAGATAAAGATAAATTAGCAAAAGCTACCCGATTTAAACATTTAGAAAACTTATACACCGTTCCTGTATTTGGCTTTGATAGTGCGGAAGATTATTGGGAAAAAGCGAGCGCTAAACCGCATTTATCCAAAATAAAAATACCAACATTACTTATAAACTCTAAAGACGACACCTTTTTGTCTGATACATGTTTTCCTATTGATGAAGCTCATAATTCTAAAAATTTCTTTTTAGAAACTACAAATTTTGGAGGACATTGTGGGTTTGTCTCTTCTTTTTACAACGCTAAAAACAAGTGGTTAGAGCAAAGAATAGAAAGATTTATAAGAGAAAACATTCATATTAATATCTCCTAAACAATATCTTTAAAAAACTACTGTTATTTTAGTATGTTTTTAGATATTTGTTACAAATAATTTTAAGCCTTTGAAACAAAAAATATTATTTTTTATACTGTTTACACCACTACTTTTATCTGCACAAGCATTTAGAAATTATTCCAATGAATTTTTAACTATTGGGGTTGATGCTGCTGGTTTAGCAATGAGCAAAAGTGTTGTTGCTACAACCAATGATGTAAATTCTATTTACTGGAATCCAGCAGGATTGGTTGGTATAGAAGACTATCAAGGTTCTTTAATGCACGCTTCTTATTTTGCGGGAATAGCCAATTACAATCATGTTAGTTTTGCAATGCCAATAGACAAAGAAAGTGCCGTTGGAGTTTCTATAATTCGTTTTGGTGTAGATGACATTCTAAATACTACAGAATTAATTGACAGTGATGGAAATATCGATTATAATAGAATTCAACTTTTTTCTTCGGTAGATTATGCCTTTAATTTTGCATACGCTAGAAATTTACTTTTTAAGGATGTAAAATTTGGAGTGAATGCAAAAATTGTAAGAAGAATTATTGGTGATTTTGCTTCTTCCTATGGATTTGGTTTTGATGCCGGAATTCAGTTTGAACGTAATTCTTGGAAATTCGGGTTGATGGCAAGAGACATTACCACCACCTTTAACAGTTGGGCCATAAATGAAGATGAATTCAATAAAATTAAGGATGCTATTCCTGGGCAAAATCAAGATTTACCAGAAACAACAGAAATTACAAAACCAAAATTACAATTAGGGGTTGCTAAAAATTGGGAAATAGGACGCATGTTTAACCTATTAACCGAAGTAAATGCCAATATGCGTTTTGCAAAAACCAATGATATTTTTTCTTCGGACGTTGTAAGTATAGACCCAGCAATGGGGTTTCAAGTAGATTATGATGCATTGGTTTATTTAAGAGCAGGAGTTGGTAATTTTCAATACATCACAGAATTCGACAACTCAAAATCGCTTTCGATGCAACCCAATTTTGGAGTTGGTTTTAAATACAATGGCATAAAAATAGATTATGCTTTAACCAATATTGGTAGTGTTGGTAACGCCTTATATTCAAATATTTTTTCAATTACTATTGATTATAGTTTTTTTAGACCTTAATTTTCATGAACAAAAAGTACTTTCTTTTCATATTTTTACTTTCCATTTATTCACCTTTAAAAGCACAACTACAACTTTCTAAATATGGAGAAGTAAGTATTGTTACTGCCGGACCAGGAGAAGAATTATACGAAGCTTTTGGGCATTCTGCCATTAGAATTAAAGATCCCGTTTTAAAAATAGATTTAATTTATAACTACGGAATGTTTGATTTTAATCAGCCTAATTTTTATACTAATTTTGCAAAAGGAAATATGATTTATAGCTTAGCTCGCTATGATTTTAAATACTTTATAGCTAGTTATAGAAGAGACAAACGTTGGTTAAAAGAACAAGTATTAAACTTAAATCAGCCAGAAAAACAAGCCTATTTTAAATTCTTAGAAAATAATGCCCAACCCCAAAACAGTAACTATCAATACGATCCTTATTTTGATAATTGTGCCACAAAATTAAGAGATATTACAAAATCTATATTAGGAGATAAAGTAGTTTTTAATGACAACAACGTAGAAAAAAACCTCACATTTAGACAATTAACAAATCATGAAATTCCTTGGAATTCTTGGGGTACATTTGGTTTAAATTTAATTGCAGGCACAAAATTAGATGAACAAGCCACTTTTGAACAGTATATGTACTTACCAGACTATGTGTATAGTTCTTTTAAAGACGCTACTGTTTTTATCAAAAATCAACCAAAAAAATTGGTAAAGAATGAAATTGTTCTTTTAAAATTTAAGGAAAAAGAAGCGAAGAGTTCTCTTTTTAGTCCGTTTTTAATCTTTAGCCTTTTAGCGCTATTCGGAATTTATATTACGTATAAAGATTTCAAAAGTGATAAAAGAACCAAATCCTTAGATTTTATCTTATTTTTTACCACTGGACTTATTGGTTGTGTCCTATTTTTTCTATGGTTTTTCTCTACGCACTCTACCGCTCCAAATAACTTTAACTTGTTGTGGGCTTTTGCACCTAATATAATTATAGCTTTTGTATTACTAAAAACACATCAACCAAAATGGTTGCAAAAATATATGTTAATGCTACTTTTATTTTTAGTAATAATTCCTATTCTTTGGGTGGCAGAAATTCAGGTTTTTCCTGTGGTTATAATTCCCTTGTTAATATTTCTTTTTGTGAGATATTTCTATTTATCAAAAAAAATTATTGACCTTTAAAATATAATACTGTAGTAAACGTCATAATAAATATTTTAAAATCTAAAAAAGCACTGCGTTCCTTAATATAATATAAATCGTAACGCAATTTGGTTTCTTGTTCTTCTATTGTATTCGCATACGGATAATTTACTTGCGCCCAACCGGTTAAACCAGGTCTTATAACATGCCTAATTGCATAAAAAGGGATCTTAGCTTCTAAATCTTTCACAAACTCGGGTCTTTCTGGTCTGGGACCAATTAAACTCATATCTCCTTTTAATATATTAAAAAACTGAGGCATTTCATCTAATCTAGTTCGTCTTAAAAACTTACCAAAAGCAGTAATTCTCACATCGTTTTTTTGAGCCCAAACAGCACCACCTTTTTCTGCATTTTTAATCATAGACCTCAACTTAAAAATTTTAAAGACCTTACCATTTTCCCCAACTCTTACTTGCGTATAAAACAAAGGGCCTCTATTTGCTATTAAATTTCCAATAACAATGAATGGAATAATACATAAAAAACCCAATCCACCTATTAAAGAAATTAGTATATCTACTAACCTTAAACCAAAAAGGTAAAAGTTATTGGTATTATTTTTACTAAAATTAATATGTCTATAAAAATTATGATTCAGATATTCTTTAGGAATTCTAGCATTTACATTTTCATAAAAAGTTTCGTAACTAATTATATTTACTCCTTGTTCAAATAACACAACAAGTTCTTTGTTTAAACGATTGATTACCTCTTCAGAAAGATCTTTTTTAGAAACAATAACATCTGTAATAGCGTTATTTGCAATTATTGGAGTTATCGTTGTTTTAGTGATATCTACATACCCTTTTATTCCTTTAATTTCTTTATCCGATAAATAAGCAAAAACATCATGAAAAGAATCATTATGTACTTGAGTCAATAATTTTTTAATTCTTTCTGAATTACCTACAAAAACAATAGATTTAAAATACTTAGGAGAAAATATTAAAGACATATATATAAATCGCCAAAGTAAAATAGGTATAAAAGAAAGTAAGAAAAAATAAACAATCTGTAATCTATTTGGTGGTAATTCAGGTGAAAAATAAGGTGTGAAAATATAAAATATTGTAGTTGCAAACACAGTAAGAACAGCAGCTCTAACAGTTAAATATTTATTATTTGATACATTTAAACCATACAGCTGAAAAATTTGTCCAAAAATTAAGAAATAAAAAACTAACAAGAATAACCAATTAAGAATGGCATTACTAGTAAATTTTATATAAGTAAAATTGATAAATAAAGAGGCTAGATACAGACTAGAAATAAGAATAAAGACATCTATTATTCCTAAAAAAAGTTTTCTTTCTGATACATTAAAGTATGATGTTTTTGTTGTCAAATGATGCTGTTTTGTTTAACTTTTTTAAGTTAATTCAACTACATATATATAATCGAAAAAGAGTTCTTAATATACTATATGAGAGGTAACAAATTTATAAAAAGATTACTAATTAATAAGTAATTTAAAATTATTTATAAAAATTAATGTACTCTGCTCTCTTCCTTTATTATTTACATGTATTTTGTCATAAAAAAATTCATTTTTATTTACTAAAGCAGAAGAGCTATTTATAATAGAATACTCTAATTTGTTATTAAAAGTAAACTTTTCTAACTGATAAGGAGCTATATAAATAATTAATTTACATTTATTTTCATCTAAATAATTTTTAATATCTTTAATTATAGGATTGGTAATTTCTGTGTCAATTTCTTTAATTTTAAAAGTAGCATTATTATTTTCATGACCAGAAGATGGATAAGAATAATTACCGAATTTATCAAATTTATTTCTAAATTTAGGTTTAATAATGCTCAAAGTAGCAGGTAATAATAACTCTAAATTATAATAAGAATATGCGAAAAAAGGATTATAATTAGAGTTTGTTAAAATATTTAAAGTACTTTTTTCATATTTCTTAAAATGATTTTTCACATAATCTCTATCTATAAAAGGCACAAAACGATAATCATTATTACCCAATTCTAATGATGTTTTTTTAAAGTGATTAGCGTCTAGCACTAAAACTAAATAATCTGCTTTGTAATTCGATTCAAAAAAATGATGAATCATTAATGATTGCGTTTTTAAATCAGTATCATCCATAGATAAATTAACACCTTTTAAGCCTAATTTTTCATCAATTAAATTAGAATTAAGGGTTGTTAAACCTCTACTAGAACCTACTACAAAGTAATCTAATTTTTTATCAGAATTAAATTCATTCACTAAAAAACTACTTTTATAAAAACTAGATTTTTTTAAGAAATAGTTAGCACTAAAAGCAACAACATTGCCTAAAACAAAGACTAAGGTAGCATAATAAAATGTTTTTATTAAAAATTTTTTCATTCTTTAAAATTGAAAATAGATAAAATCTGCATGATTTTTTATAGCACCTAAAAAAGCGATTATTAAACATAAGAAAACCAAAAAATAAGATTTAAAATACGTTTCAATTCTTCCTTTTTTATCGTTATAAAATTCTGTAATTATTAAAAAAAGAATACTAAAAAGCGTAATACCGGTAATAATTAAATACTTACTGGTTGATGCATAAAATTTACTTCCGTTAGATAAACTAAAAATTCTTGTGATGTAATTTATAGCATCTGTAATAGTAAGAGATCTAAAAATAACCCAAGAAAACATCACTAAAATAAAAGTTACTATAATTTTTAAAAAATTAAATGTAATGTTCTCCGTTTTCGATTTATTACTTCGCTTTTTTAAAGCAATAAAAAGTGGAATATATAAAACCGCATGAATAAATCCCCAAAAAATAAAAGTCCAATTTGCACCATGCCAAAACCCACTTACAATAAAAACAATACCAACATTTCTTATGGCTTTTAGCAACGTTCCTTTACTTCCGCCTAAAGGAATATATAAATAGTCTCGAAACCAAGTAGAAAGAGATATATGCCAACGTTTCCAAAAATCACCAATGTTTTTTTGACAAATAAGGAAACTTAAAATTCACCATTAAATCAAAATTAAAAAGGCGGGCAGTACCAATGGCTATATCTGAATACCCAGAAAAATCTCCATAAATCTGAAATGAAAATAGAAATGCCCCCATTAATAACGATTCAAAAGATTGATTTTGGTAATTACTAAAAATTCCATTTACTATAATTGAGGCATTGTCTGCAATGACTATTTTCTTAAAAAAGCCCCAAACAATTAATTGTACTCCAGAAACAGCTTTATCATAAGAAAAAGTTCTTTTATTATAAAACTGGGGTAATAAATTTGATGCTCTTTCTATTGGACCTGCAACTAGTTGCGGAAAAAAGCTTACAAAAGATAAAAAAGCGATAAAGTTATTGGTAGGTTTTAGTTTATTACGGTAAACATCTATAGAATAACTTAACGTTTGAAAAGTATAAAAACTGATTCCAACAGGTAAAATTATAGTAAGCCTTTGTTCTGATATTGAATTTCCGAAGAAAGTAAAGGCTGAAGCAAAACTTTCTAGAAAAAAATTGTAATACTTAAAAAACCCAAGAAGTCCTAAATTAACAACAATACTTACACTTAAAAAAAGTTTCCTTTTAGAAACATTAGTAACTTCATTTAGTTTTTTACCTATTAAAAAATCTATGATAGAACTAAAAAAGATTAGAAAAAGAAAGCGCCAATCCCAAAAACCATAAAAGACATAACTTGCTATTAACAGCACTAAATTTTGTTGCTGTGTTTTTTTAGAAAAGACAAACCAATATAGTATAAAAACAATCGGTAAAAAAACGGCAAAATCTATTGAGTTAAAAAGCATTTAATATTTTTAATTTATAAAATCTTGAAGTTTATCCATTTGTTTTTCTAAGTTAAACTCATTTAAATGAGCACTTTTATTATTATTTGAACATACCCTATAATCCGTATTATTCATTTCTTTAAAAATAGAAATATTTTTAATTAAGCTTTTTAAATCACCTGGTTCAGAATACAAGCCCGACTTGTAACTTCCTAAAATTTCTTCTGCTTCTCCAGAACCCACATATAGAATAGGAACTCCCAATTGCATTAATTCGAATATTTTGGAAGGTACAGCTCCATATATTTTATTTTTTAAAGGAACAAAACCAATATCGTATTTTCTAATTTCTTCTTTAATTTCCTTAGCGGTTCTTACACCATAGAAAAAAACATTGTTATTTGGGTTTGCTGCAAACTCTATGATTTTTTCTTCTTCCATTCCTGCACCATATATATGTAATTCTGAACCAATTTCTTTAAAATTAATTTCATTACAAATATTTAAAATGCCTTGTGCATATCCTAACAGACCGGCATAAACAATTTTTAAATTACCCTCACTTTTCTCCTTTACGGAATACTTTTTAATATTAGGAACATTTCTATAAACCAAAAAATCTTTGTCTACAACTGCTTTTATATGCGTTATTATTTCTTCAGATTGTCCTATTATTTTATCTGCCAATTTATAATTTACTTTTTCTATTTTTTCTAAAAAACTATAGAAGAAACCTTTTTTTATCACTCCTAATTCTAAGGCTGATAAAGGCCAAATATCCGAAACATTTAAAACATTTTTACATCCTAATA
The DNA here is from genome assembly GCF_023555435.1 of Polaribacter sp. Z014. NCBI lineage: Bacteria > Pseudomonadati > Bacteroidota > Flavobacteriia > Flavobacteriales > Flavobacteriaceae > Polaribacter > Polaribacter sp. Z014. The sequence continues at coordinate 75,491 of NZ_JALCZP010000010.1, read as the reverse complement.
ATTTACTAAAAAGCAAACCAGAGAGCGCCACTAATAAAGGTGGAGATTGAATGATAAATAAATCTGGTTTTTTTCTTATAAAACTAAAAATAGAAAACCAAAAAGACCATGCAAAAGATAACATACTAAACAATCTAACAATTGCTTTTTCTGATTTAGATGGATATATCCAAAACCTTTTTACTTTTATGCCTTCGATAGATTCATTTACTGTAAATTTATTTTTATATTTTTCAAATATTTTCCCAATAGGATAGTTAGGCAAAGGACAAATAATAGTAACATCATTCCCTTTTTCTGTCAATCCTTCTGCTAAATTTTTAATTCTATTAGCAGCTGCCCCCATTTCTGGTGGATAATAATTTGAAATAATTACAATACTTTTCCCCATTAAATTGTAATAATATGATTGATAATTCTTTCTGAAGTTTTACCATCCCAAAATTTAGGGATTCCTCCTTTTTTCCAATCATTTGCAAAAACTCTTTCTAATGCTCTTTTAATTGCACTAGGATTTGTACCTACCAATTCATTGGTACCAATTATTATCGTTTCAGGTCTTTCTGTATTATCTCTTAATGTTAAACAAGGTATTTTTAAATAGGTTGTTTCTTCTGTAATTCCTCCAGAATCTGTAATTACACACTTAGCGTTTTTTACCAAATAATTGAATTCTAAATAACCTAACGGATCAATTAAATGTAAATTTTTTAGATCTATATCTAATTTATTTAATATGGATTTTGTTCTTGGATGTGTCGGAAATATAATGGGAATATTATTAGAGTTTTCTATAATTGCTTCTAAAAAAGCTTTTAATTTAAACTCTTCATCTACATTTGCTGGTCGATGCATGGTTAAAACCATATAATTTTTATCGCTTAAATTTAATTCATCAAAAACAGGTGGTTTTTTTAATTTATCTAAATTAGAGATTAAAGTATCTATCATTGTATTACCTACATACACAATTCTATCCTCTGTAATACCTATATTTTTTAAATTTTCTATAGCTACTTCAGAAGTAACATAAAAGTAATCAGTAATTGCATCGGTAACCATTCTATTAATTTCTTCTGGCATAGATAAATCAAAAGAACGAATTCCACCTTCTACATGTACCACTTTTGTTATTAGTTTTTTAGCAACTATAGCACAAGCCATGGTAGAAGTAACATCTCCAACAACCAAAACTACATCTGTAGGGTTTGCTAATAATTCTTTTTCGAAAGCCACCATTATACCCGCCGTTTGCTCTGCTTGTGTACCAGAACCAATTTCTAAATTAACATTTGGTGCAGGAATATTTAGTTCTTTAAAAAAAATAGTACTTAACTTTTCATCATAATGTTGACCAGTATGCACTAATCTATAATCTATAGAAACACCTTCCTCTTTTCTTTTAATAATTTGATGAATAATAGGCGCAATCTTCATGAAATTTGGTCTTGCTCCTGCTATAATTGTTAATTTCATATTTATTTTTTTAAAGTACTTTCTACTATTTGAGGTTTCCCTGATTTTGAAGGAGCTATAAAATCGACTTCTTTATACTCAATTATAAAATTAGCATCTCGAATATGTTTTTGCATTTCTGATGTTGCTCTTTCTAAAACATCAATATGAAAGCTTTCTGATTTTATATATTTAATGATAATTCTTCCTTTTTTTTCTTGTATAACTTGAAATTGTTTAATTTCTGTAAAATATTCAAAAATACCAGTAAATGAATGCACTGTCAATTTTCTATCATCTAACAAAACAACAATATCTGTTTCTCTACCTACTATTTTTTCTAATAAAGGATAATTATACAATCTTTTTTCTGGATATTTTTCTTTTGGTAACTTAATTGCTAAATCACCTATTTTATATCTTATTAATGGCATTGAAAAAGCATCTAATCTTGTTACAACAACATTACCTATTTCTCCATCTGGAACAGGATTATGATCATCATCTAAAATTTCTAAATACACATGAGGAGACATGATGTATTTATATTCTAAATCTTTTTCACTAGCTATTAAAAAACCTTCATTACAACCATACGTATCATATACTTTTGTAGCAAAAGCTTTTTCTATATTTTTTTTATAATGACTAAACATTTTATCGCCTAAACTAATTACAGACTTAAAATGTACATTAGAATTATTTTTTAAAGCATATTCTGCAATAATATTTAAAGATGATGCATAACCAGCTAAATAATAATTATTTGTATTATTTATTTCTTTAAAAAGGGATGCTAACTGTTCTTCTGTTAATGAAAAAGCTGTGATGTATTTTGTTTTAAACAAACCATCTTTTATCGATTTTAAAAAACCTCTTTCAGGAGACATCCCTGTTTGTACTAATCGATTACCAATTTTATAACCGCTCCACTCCCACCAATGCGATAAAATAGCTCTAATATTTGACTGCTCTTCCTTATTCATATAAACAGTACTTTGAACCCCCGAAGAACCACTACTTGAATAAGATATTAAAGTAGCTTTATCTACTTCCTTTGAAAGTAAATTTTTAGAATCATTTCTAATATCATTCTTTGTTAAAATAGGAAAGTTATTTAACCATAAATAAGGATTACTGCCTTCTAACTCAATAGTTTTATATTTAGCTACATTTTTTACAGTATGCTCTAAAATAGTTTTTAAATTCTTTTTCTGAAGATTTTCTAATTCAGTTTCAGAGAATGAATCTAACTTTCTCCAATATTTTAATTGCTTTAGATATGATGATTTATTAATGAAATCTCCGATAGGTAAAAAAATGTTTTCAATTAATTTATTATAAATCATTTTAATATTTTAAACCATTTATATTTTATAACCTCCCAGTCAAAAGTTTCTGCTTTTTCTCTTGCTCTTTTAGATAATGTAGGATATTTACCTTTAACTACATCCATAATAGCATTGGTCATTTGAAGAGTATCTTCTTTTTCAACTAATAAACCATCAACTTTATCATCAATTAAATAAGGCATGCCACCAACATTGGTACTAACAATGGTTAAACCTAATGCCATGGCTTCTATAACACTTATCGGCGTATTATCAAAATTAGTGGTATTTATAAATATGTCGTAATCTTTAGATTTCTTATGCCAATCTTCTTTAGTTAAAACTCCTGTAAGTTCAACAGAACTTTCTAAATTATACTCTTTTATTAATTCTAATGTTTTCTGATGAGAATCATCTAAAAAAGGTCCAATCATACACAAAACAGCTTTCGGATATTCCTTTTTTAATTCTAAAAGCACTTTAATTGCTAATGTAGGATTGTAAAGAAGTTTAAATGATCTTACCCATAATAGTTTTGGTTGAATATTAGTTCTATTGATGTAATTATAATCTTCTAATGGAATTGTATTGGGAATAAATTCTGTATAGTAATTTTCTTCTTTAAAAGCTGTTTTTAAATAATTGGAAGGTGCTATATTTTTATAAGCATTTTTAAAAATAGATTTAGACAATACCGAACTATTTTTAAGTCTTTTAGGCAAATCACCGCCTCTTAAAATAGGAATATATTTTAAAGAAAAAAAGTTACAGATTAATGATATTAAATAAGCATAATAAAAATTTAAAGTGCTAAAAGTATCAATTAAAACGAAATCTACTTTATTCCTAAATAAGATTGTTTTGTAAATCATATCTAATAATCTAATCAATTTATTAGTCTTATTGGATACGACTGTTACGGTAAAACCTTCTTTCTCTAATAATTCAGAAAGTATAGCTATTGATGTTTTGTATTTAGATTTTTTAGAAAGGTTATTACCTATGTATAGAATTCTCTTATCATTCATCGATTAACTCATTTTCTATATCCGTAATTCTTATCAAACTTAAGGCGTATATAAAACCTGGCAAAGCAACTCTCATTGCCGAATGATTAATGGTTAAAAACCACATCATATAAAACGCTATGATAAATGCTTTTTGAAAGTTATTGCCTTTAAAAAAATTAAAGAGAGGTACAATTAACAATAATAATAACAAAACAAATCCAATAATTCCATGCTCTTCAACTAATCTTCCTACCTCATTATGAGAAGCTGCTGTCATTCTTTTTTGTGATTTCATTCTTTCATACTTACCATTACCAACTCCAATACCCAAAGGATGTTCAAAAAAATTAGTAAACTGATATGCTAATATATCTACTCTACCAGTAGTAATATCTTTCTTTTGTATTCCTGCCGCATTTTTACCTGTGTACCTATTATCTAACATTCCGCCTGTTATATTAGAGGTGTAAACCCAAATAGCAACCAGAAATAATCCAAATATAAGCACGTATTTAAAAATGATCTGCAAACTCATTTTCTTATATATAATATAAAAAAATGCAAAAAAGACTAAAGAAATTGCGGCTGTAAAAATACCTCCTCTAGAAAAAGTTAATAGGCCTCTGTATATAAAATATATTAAAAAGAATGCATCTAAATAAACATAGCCTGTTAATTTCTCTTTCAATAATAAAAAAATAGCTATAATAAGTATTCCAAGACCAACAGCTGCAGCAACTTGATTAGGTCCAAACCCTCCAGAAGTTTCAGCTAATGCTGCTCCTCCAAAAAGAATTTCTTTTAAATCTGGTGTTCTAAAATACATATAGGTAATCATTGAAAACAATGGTAACAGCATAAAAAATAATGCATCCATTAAGTCTTGTTTACTTATGGGCCTATAATAAAAGTACAAAGCACAGACACCTAATACAATCGGACCACTTAAATTAAACACAATATTTGTACGTAAAGACTCTCCTTCTGGCACTTGAGTAAAAACAATACCCAATAATAAAAGTAAAATATAAAACAGATAATGTACAGAAAACCGCTGTTTAAAAGGTCCAAAAATAATACCTAAGACTAAAAATAGCATTACACCATATTTTCCAATTTCGTAAAGAAGAGTTCCCTGAATCATCCTTAAAAATATTTCTCCTCCTGCCAAATAAGAAGCAAACAAAAAGGCTTCTTCATTTTTATTATTAGAATAAACAATAACTACCAAAGGAACAATAAGACATAATAATCCATAAATTTTCGGAAACATAGGAAACGTTCCTAAATACCCTATAAGAATATGAATACATATAAATTTTAATTTATTATTTAATATTTTCTGAACCAAATTATGAAGTATATATTTTTATTAATTGATTTATAAAGCTTTTTTGAGAATAATTTTCTGCTACATTTTTATAATGTAATGCAGCAAAAGTATTTCTCTTTTCTTCTGAATTAATATACTCTTCTAGCGCATTTGCCAATTCGAAACTATTTTCTTTATCTACAACAATTCCAGATTTATCATTTTCAATAACTTTACCACATTCACCTACATTAGTTACTACAACGGGTAATTTAGCCAATCCATATTCTAATAAAGAAACGGGAAGTCCTTCCGACTTCGAAGACAAAACAGCTATGGTAGCTTGATTTAGAATATTCGATATATCTAAGCAAACTCCATATAAATAGACAGATTTCTCTAAATTATTTTCTAAAACAAATAGTTTTAAGCTATTAGAGTATTCATCATTAAAGTCTTTACCAATAAAATGTAAAGTCCAATCTGGATATTTAATATGTAGACTATTAAATGCTTTTAAAATATTTAAATGATCCTTAACCTCTCTTAAAGAAGCTAAAATTACAATTCTTTTATTTTCTTCTCCAAATAATTTTGTTGTATTATTTTTATTAATGAATTGCGGAAAATTATCTAATTTTATTGCGTTTTTATGTTTTAACTTTTTAAGTGCCCAAGTATTTAATTCTTCATTCACATTAATAATTCCTTTAAAAAAAATACTTGTAAATTTAATCACCAAAAATTTAAATCCTTTTAACTTTATATAGTTTCCGGTGTGATTATGCCATATTATTTTTACTTTAGGATACACCAATTTCACACAAAAGGCAAAAAAGTAGGATGTAGTATGAGCGTGAATAATACCAATCTTATTTCTCTTTAAATAATTCTTAAACCTGAAAATTGCAGAGAAATCAATACTATTTTTCTTTTCTAAAAATAAGAAACCAATATTTTTATTTAAGTTACTTTTTAAAATCCCTTCCTTTCGAGTAGCACATAAATGTGAATTAATTCCTTTTGCACTCAAGCCATTTGCGATATTAACAGCCAATACTTCTGCCCCACCAGCATCTAAAGAATCTATTACCTGTATTACTCCTAAATTATTCATGTAAAAGTAATTTTTTAATCTCTGATGAAAATTTTTCTAAAGTATATTGTTGAGACCAATTTTTAGCTTCTAAAACTTGCTTTTTATACAATTCTTTATTTTTTATATAATTTTCAATAATGGACACAATTTCATTTTCATTCACATTACTTTCTACAATAGCTCCTCTAGCTCCATAACCTAACATATTCTCTACACAAGAAACTTTAGAAGAAATAGGTAAGCAACTCCAAAACATAGCTTCGGCAACAACTTTTGGCCATCCTTCAGATTTTGAAATAAAAATTAAGAAATGTGCTTTTTGAAACGCTTTTTTAACCATTTCTTTAGGTTGATTGCCGTGTAAAATAATATTTTTTTCAAGATTATTTTGTTCAACATACTCTTGAACTTTTATAAACTCCAATCCATTACCATACATATCTAATTGTACTTTTATCTTCTTCGCTAAAAGTTTCTCTATAACCTTAACACTTAACATTGGTTGTTTTCCTTCTGTAAATGCTCCGACAAAGATAAAATTAATTTTAGAAGAAAAATCTTTTTCAGGAAGATCTATAATTTCATGATTAATATAAGAAGCAGTAAAAAAAGGAACTATATTTTTTGATTGGCCTTCCCAATTTCCATAAACCAAAACTTTACAGTTTTTAGTTAAAAAAGTATTAGAAACTATCCATTTTTGAATGCGATAACTTACTGGTTGTTTGCTTTTAGGATCCCAATTACCTGCATACTTTACAGTTTTAGGTTTAGAAGGAAATAAAATTTGTACAAAACAACCTAATAATCCAACATTACCAGGACATCTTAAATGAATATGATCTGCCCAAAAACAAGCTTTTAAGATTTCAAATAAAATAAATGGAATTTTAAAAATCGAAACTATTTTAGTTTTTAAAGACAATACATTAAAACTTGGTATTTCCTTTATATGAATATTACTAGTATTATAAGGCACTTCTATAGCTACAATTTCGGCTTTAGATACAGGTGCAACAATTCTAGTTTCAGAAACATTCTGCAACCATAAATTCATTTCACGAACATAAGGTTCGTAAGCATATAGCTTTTGGTCTTTACTTTTATGTAAAGTATGAGATATTATTGCAAACTTCATACTTTTAAAGGTTTGTTGAATATTAAACTAATCCAACCTATTTTTCTTCCTAAGGCTTCGGTAAAAGCCTCTTTTTTCTTATTTGTAGTAAATGTATTTACAAATCTTATATACATTAACACCACTGCAATTGCATTCCATTTAAAACGAGCTTTTAAACCTGGTTTTGGGTATTTTGTTCTCCAAACGTACCATCCATTTCTACTTACCATTTTACCGTATTTAAACTTATTAGGTCTTCCTTCAACAGCATGATGATGTTCTAAAAGCACATTTGTAGCCAATACATTTTTCCCATATTTTAAAGCTCTTAAAGAGAAATCCGCATCCTCATACAAGCCATAGCCCTCAAAATAGGTTGAAAATTTTATTTCATCTACTACTTTTTTTCTGAAAGACATAGACATACCTATCAATAAGTCTACTTGATAACACTTCCCTGTTAAAGGATAGCCGCAAGATAATCCATTAGAAAACTCAGGCATAATTCCAGGCAATTGATCACTTCCTAAACCTAAATAATTTCTAAATACATGACGTTGACCTAATTTAACATGAAAACCATCAATGGAAATATATTTTTTAGGATGATAATAATTTACTTTATTTTTTTTCCATTTATTTTCGTTTATAGCAATACCACCAACCCCAGTAATTTTATTATCAGATTCAAAAACATTTACTAAATTTATAAAATATTTTTTATCAAGTAAAGTATCATCATCTAAAAAACAAACAACCTCCACATTCTTAGAAACCTTTGATATTCCAAAATTACGTTGTTTTGTTAACCCTCTATTATTGTCTTCAACTTTAAAATAACGAAGATTTTTAAAGGTATTTTGCTCTAAAACAAGCGTTGTTTTATCATCTGTAGAACCATCAATAATTAAAATTTCATCTGGATATAATTCTTGCTCTTCAACAGATTTTAACAATTTTAAAATTGCTTCCGGACGCATATAGGTGCAAATAATTAAACTAAACTTCATATTCCATTAATTTAGTTGCCCATTTAACACTAATATTCCAACGTTGTTTAAAACTTTTAAGATATTTAAAGGGGTTTTTAATAGTCTGTCTATTATAAAATTTTAAAAACAATAACAATTTATAACCTTTTAATTGTTCTTTAGTGATATGTTTTAAGTTATAAGCCATAACTGTTGGTGATGGTTTAGGTTGTACTTGCTCTTTTTCCCATTTAGGATGAACCTTAGCCCTAAAGCCACCAATGGCTGCTTTTAAATGGAGCATTTTAACATATGGTATATATAGATTATCACACCCCTTATTTCTCAATTGCATTCCAAAATCATTGTCTTCACCGTAACCAAATTCATGTTCAGGTTTAAAAGTACAATCTTTTATATATTTACTTTCGACTAAAGATGCATTGGTACCAAACCCCCCCCATTGAAAATGAGTTTTATTACTTTCAATTTCTCCTTTTTGTAAACAACTTATACTAAAACTAGACATTCCAAAATCATTAATGTAACCAAATGATTTCTGTAATAAATCGTTATCAAACCGAATATCATCATCTGCAAAAAACACCCAATTTGATGTTACTTTTGATAAAGCTATATTTCTTGCATTACAAGCTCCTAATTGATGAATAAAAGTATGGTCTATCTTAAATGGCCAATTATTATTTAAATAATCTAATTCGGAAACCGAACTTTCTAACCCATTTTGCTCTACAATAATTACTTTTTCAGGTAATACCGTTTGTTTAGATAAATCTTTTAATACATTATACAAATGTTCTTTACGACCTAAAGTTGGTATTAAAACGTCTACTGTAAATAACTCTTTGTCAATTTTTTTCTTTGTTGATAAAACTTGTACATTCTTAAAACTTATTTTGTTTCCTAATTTTCTTTTTACAAACAAACTCATCAATAAATTTCCTAAGTAAATTTTCTTTTGATGATACATCAAAGAAAAAAACAATATAAATACCCATTCAATTTTATAATGTCTTCGCACAAATTTAAAAGACAATCTATTCTTTATCGCTGATTCTATTTTTACATTTTCAAAATCTCCTTTTAGTAATTGAGGAGTAGCATAACAGAATAAACCTTTAGGCATACTTAATTTAGCAAAACTAGATAAGTATAAGCCAAAAGATTGAGAAATTAATACAATTTCTTGTGATTGTTTAATTACAGCTGCATAAGCTCCACCAATATCGCCAGACATAAGCCAAGTAGGATATTGAACTTCTCTTTTAACATTTATAAAACAATGCTGATCTACATAGCCGATATCTTTAGAAATAACTCCCACTGAACCTACATTATAACTCGCAAAAATTAGTTGGTGATGAAAAATAGATTTAATATCTTTATAATTAATATTAGCACTTAAATCTTCATGACACCATATTAATAATTCATTTGAATATGTTTCAGATAACTTGTATAATGATTTTTGAATTGTTTTCTCGTTACAGAAAACTTCCTCTTTAGTAGCTGTATCTTTATACTTAATTGGTTTTACACCATCATGAAAAAGTACAATCATACTAAATTTTTATATAATTTTATATTCTTTTGAATCGCAAATTCCATATCAAAATGATTTAGAATTCTATTTCTTGCTTCTTTTGCCATTTTACTTGCTTCTTCTTTCTTATTAAGCAAAGTTAAAACTTTGTCAGCAAAATCACCTGTATCTTTTGGGTTTATCGTAAAACCCGTTTGTCCATCAATCATTAACTCTTTAGCCCAACCAATATTTGATGTCACTAACTTTTTTTCTAAAGCCATAGCCTCTAACCAAGTCATAGGGAAAGCTTCTGCAAAACTTGGTAATAAAACGACTTCAGATTTTTGAATATGTGTAATTACTTCTTCATAAGGTACAGCCTTTAAAAAAGTAACATTTTTTAATGCTTTTTTGGATAATAAGTCTTTAAATATAGCTAATGTAGATTGTTTTGTAAAAACATCATTATTATCTCTTCCTAACAAAGTTAAAGTAACAGTATTATCATTTTCTACTATTTCATTAAACATTTTAGCTATTTCTAATACCCCTTTTTTTCTAACAATAGTACCAAAATACAATAATGATTTTGATTTTATATGTTTATGATTGGGTATAAATAAAGTTGTATCAATTGCATTATGTACAACTTCAATTTCATTATTTAGCTTAAATAGTTCTTTGGTTTTCTTAGCTACAAAATTACTTACTCCAACTATTTTATCCGCACCAGACAAGGCTTTCTTTTCAAAAAAATAATTTTTAGCTTTTAATTTTCTTTTTTCTAAATCACAAAAGTAAGTATCCGAACCATGCAACCTTATTACAAAAGGACAATTAAATTTCATAAAAGCAGTAAAACCAGTCCATTCTGGAGATTCTATTATTTTTATTTTTTTTTGATGAATTATCTTATTTACATATTTATTAAAATAACGTCTATTTGTAAACCAAGTAATCCCTTTAAATACTTTTCTTTTCACCAAATGAACTTCTACTCCATTTTCTACCAATGTATTTTCTATGGACTGGCTATGAACAAAAACAGTTACCTCAAAATTAATTTTCGCCAATTGTTCTGCAAAATTCTTTGTAAAAGTACCAATTCCACCAATGTTTCCTTTAAAACTAGATATTGGATATTCTGGAGTAATGAAAGCTATGTGCATACAATTTAAAATGGTTATTGTTCTTTATTAATAATTTCGTGTATTGTCTCCCATATTCGTATGGATGATTTTTCTGGCTGAGATCCGCAAATAAATTGATACCACACTTTTGTATTACTTAAATCTGGAGATTTTAAAGCTTTAATGATAATAGATTCTATATCGTTTTCCGAATTTACCCATAAAACAGCATCATTTGAAGGCATTGATTGAAAATGTATGTACTTATATATTCTATCAATATCCCAATTCAAATTCACATTTTTAGTAGTCCTATAGTTTAAATAAGCACAAGATTTATCTTGGGCAACATAATCAAAAACCATTGAAGAACCAACATTAATAACCATTTCTGTATGATAAACCGTATTTGCCAACAAATCTAAATCTTCTGGTAAAGGCATAACTTGGTTCCAACTATTGCCTAAATTATTCCATTTAGGATCAATCAACACAATTTCTTCTCTAAAATTATTATAAATTTCAATATGTCTATTGGTAAAATCAACAGGACATTTCCTATAAATAATACCTATGTTATATCCTTTACTATTTAAGTTGCGTACTGCTTTTGCAACATCTTCTAAATAAAACTGATCATTAGGAGAAGTGGTAACATCATCCCCAGAAAAGCAGATATATCTTCTATCTAGTTTAAGATTATATGTTCTAAAAAATACTTTTTTAGAAGTAAACTTCGTGTTGTAATGACATTCAAACTGAGGACTCCCAGTTACATATATATGATTTTCATGAACCTTTGGGTAATATTGTAACAGTTCCTTTTTCATGTGTTCACTCCATACAAAGTAATAATCCGAATTTACGACCATTGTTCCTTTGGGTAAATTATCCCAAGAAAAAATAAATGTAACTGTAGGTATATTTAAATCTTGTGCAGCTAAAAGGGGGGCTATTGCACTAGCAGGTCTTTGATTTGTTAAAAATAACACTTTAGGTTTTTCTCTCTCTAAAGTTTCTTTTGATTTTATATAATACTCTGACTTTCTTTCTAATTGATGTAGTTTTTGTTCTATTTTAAGAAGTCCTTTCTGTGAATTATAAATAGAAACTAATCCATCAACATATAATGATTTTAGACCTTCTTTTAAACTTTTGTAACTATTAGGAAATATATAAGATAGGTAAGCTTCATCTTTAAAATTCTTATAATTCTGCTTTAATTCAATTATTTTTTTTGCTCTTTTATACAAGTCAGAAATTGGTTTACACTTGCCAATTTCTACCTGAATTTCTTTATAACCTAAATTTTTTATAGGAAAACTAGTGTTATTCCAATAAGTTACATCAAAATTTTGTTTTAATGCTTCTTCATAAAACTTACCAAAAGCAAAATTTCGTAATCCTACACCATCCGGTAATAAAATAAAAGCTTTCATAATAATATATTTTCTAAAATAACTTTATTTATTTCTATTCAACTTTATCATAATTTTTCTAAAAAACTTTTTCAGGTATAATTTATACTTAAAAGTATTGTCTTTCCATAATATATAATTTATTGTTACTAGACTATTATTATCTAAATCATTTAAAAGTAAATCAATTCTTTCTGTCTGTTTCTTATTTGAACCATAGGCTCTAGCATACCAAGAATGGAAACCTATAATTATACTATTATGATAAATTACATTTGTAATACAGTCATTATTAAGATTTAGAGATTTAGAAGTTAAATATTTAATTTTTTCTCCTTTACGTAATAACCATAAATAAAAACAATAATAAGGTTCATAGAGACTACATTCATCATATTGATAATCTAAAACTTCATTTAAAAAAAACTCTCCAATTTCTATTTTTTGGTTAGATAACATTTCTTTTTTATTCCATATCAATTTTATTTTTTTTAAATTAATAACTGAAAAAAAAGTATTGATACAAAACGGGTTATAATTTCTATGATTAATAACACCTCCATCTCTTACTCCTGAGACCGTGATATTATTTTTATCCATCTCATCTATTAAATCTATAAGTGTTTTATTTGATTGTAAAATAAAATCTTCATCAGCCATGATAATATAGTCATAATCTAAGTTCTTAAACTTTTTCATCATATATAAAACACTCTGTATACCATACATACCATCTCTTCCATCTATTACATATCTGTCATACTCTAAACCAAATAAATGATTGGTCTTATTGTATAATTCAAAATTAGATACAGTTGTTAAAACGGCAATTTTTTTCATCATAATTGTTCTTTATAAATCTATAAACTGTTTCTGGACATTGTCTTTATTAAAAGATAAATTATTTAAAGATTTTACAAATAATTCTGCACTATTCCCAAAACCAAAAATAGGTTTACTTTTTTTAATTTTTATGCTTTTAACTCTTTGAATTGAATTATAAACAGATTCACTTTTATAATCTGAATGGATAATATGTTCATGCAAAGATCTATTTTCTTGCCTTGTTCCTATATTTATAGTAGCAATTCCGTAATAAGGAGCTTCTCTAATTCCTGCACTAGAATTCCCAATAATGAAATCGCTCTTTTTTAATAAAGTTAAAAAATATTCAAACCTAATAGATGGAAAAACTTTAAATCTAACATTATTTTTTAAACGTTTGTAAGCTTTTAAAATTTCTTTAGATCCTAAATCATTATTAGGAAATATAACCACATAATTTCTATTATCCATTAACAAAGCATCTACAAATTGACTGGCATAATTTTCCATTTCATTTATTTCAGTTGTAACAGGATGATACATCACTACACCATAATTCTCGAACGGAATTTCATAATACTCTTTTACTTCTTTTAAAGAAGGTAAATTATTAGAAAACATTATATCTACATCTGGAGAGCCAATTACATGTATATTATCATCTAGTTCTCCCATTTGTATTAATCTTTTTTTTGCTAAATCATTTGCGACATAGTGTAAATGACTCATCTTGGATACAGAATGTCTAATCAATTCATCAATAGTACCAGAAACTTCACCTCCTTCAATGTGAGCAACTAAAATATTATTTAAACTACCTACAATGGCACCTGCCAATGCTTCAACTCGATCTCCATGAACAACGATTAAATCGGGTTTCACTTTTTTAATATAACCAGAAAAACCTTCAATCGTTTTAGCTAATGTTAAATCCATCGTAGTTTCATCTGTATGATTTTGAAACGTGTCTATATGCTTAAAACCACAACGCTCTATTTCTATAAGTGTATAACCGTATTCTTGCATTAAATGCATACCTGTTACAAATACATAAGGTGTATAATTTAAGTTATCTTCAAGTGCCTGAATTAAAGATTTAATTTTACCAAAATCGGCCCTTGTTCCTGTTAAAAAAGCTATTTTTTTATTTGACATGTAACCACGTTAACTGTTCATCATCATTAATAGCTACTTTAGCTACTTTTCCTAAAACATTATTAAAATGTTCTGCTAAAATTTCTCCAGTACCTGGTCTTTTTACCCAAATATTTTCTTTAGTAAAAATTTCTCCTTTTTTAATGGATTTAATAGTACAAATGGTAGCAAAAGCAAAATCTATGGTTACTTGTTCTTCTTTTGCAGGTTCTTTAATGCCTCCCCGCATTTTCCACATTAATTGAGAACCTGTAATTAAATTTTTAGTTTCAAATTCATCCATAGAACAAACAATGTCTGGACCTGTTCTTTGCATATGATCTGTAAAGTGTCTTTCTAAAATACTGGCCCCTAAAGCTACTGCTCCTAAACAAGCGTGATTAGTTATTGTATGATCTGATAAACCAAAAACTCTATCCGGGAAAGCTTCATGCATTTCTGTCATCGCTCCTAAACGAACCAATTCTGGTGGCGTTGGATATAAATTTGTAGTATGCAAAATAGCTACAGGTACTTTATATTTATCAAAAACCGCCAATGCTTTGGTTATACTCTCAATAGTATTCATCCCGGTACTCATAATTACAGGTTTTCCAAAACCCGCTATGTGTTCTAATAATGGATAATTATTACATTCTCCTGATCCAATTTTATACGCATCCACATTCATTCTCTCCAGACGATCTGCTGCGGCTCTAGAAAAAGGAGTAGAAATAAAAATCATTCCTTTACTTTCTACATAATTTTTAAGGGCTATTTCTTCTTCTTCATTTAAAGAGCAGCGCTCCATAATTTCATAAATAGAAATGTCTGCATTTCCTGGAATTACTTTTTTAGCAGCTCCACTCATTTCATCTGCTACAATATGCGTTTGATGTTTTAGAATTTCAACTCCAGCTCTTGCCGCTGCATCTACCATTTGAAAGGCCGTTTCTATATTTCCTTCATGGTTAATACCTAATTCTGCTACAACTAATGGAGCAAAGTCAGGTCCTATTTTTCTTCCTGCTATTTCTATATATGGATTATTCATTTTTATATGTTTTATAATAAAAAGATGCTAAATTAAAATCTTCTAAAGTGTCTATATCAATTTTAGCAAAAGGATGCTCTACTATAAAAGGATAATTATTTTCTCCTAAAATTTGTTCTTTTAATATTAATGACGTCTTTGTAATATACAACAAACCATTTTCGTAATACAAAGGCTCTATGTCTTGACTTCTTTGTCCAAACTGATACGTATATGGTACAAATATATCATTTATGATTTTACCTAATTTATGCTCATTTTTACTAACCGTCATTAAGCTGTCAAAATTTCCTTTAATAAAAGAATTAAAAGCACTTTTCAATAACTCTTTTGGTCTTAATGGGTTTGTTGGTTGCAATAAAATAACATGATCATATTTAGTATTTAATTTATCTATAACATGTTTCATTACAGCAACCGTAGTCGTAAAATCTCCTGAAATTTCTTCAGGTCTATCAACAACCATTGCATCATTTTCTAATGCTATTCTTTTAATTTCAGAATCATCTGTAGAAACAACAATATCTATACCTAAATCCCTATTTTCTTTAGCATAATTAATACTATGCACTAATAAAGGAATTCCTTCTAATTCCAATATATTTTTATTAGCCAACCTTTTAGAACCTCCTCTAGCAGGTATAATAACTATATTTTTCATGATTTTTTTTCTGGTTTCCAATATAGCTTTGTCTCTGGTAATTTTTGATATTCTTTAAACTCGTTAACTGTTAATCTATTTGCATTTTTTAGCAATTTAGGAAAATTATAAATTACATCTAATATAGCCTGAAAAACACCTATTGTAGCTTTAAAATCCCCTTTAAATGTTTTTAGTTTTATTTGTTGCCATAAAGTATATGACAACCTTCTAGGTATTTCTTTTAATGGATAAAATAAAAAGTACAGATACCAACCCGATCTAAAAGACCTTCTTAATCTTAACCTATAATCTTGTTCTTTTTTTCTAGATTTTATATCTACCCTATGATGTACTAATATATTTGGATTATATAAAATATCCCATCCTTTTTTAAATAATTGGAAAGAAGCAAAATCCTCTTCTCCATAAAAAATAAACCATGATGGGTAATCAACAATAGATTCCCATGCAGACTTTCTCCAAACATGACCACAACCTACAAAACCTTTATTTACTTGAAATTCTTCGATACTTTTTATTATACTAGGTTTTTCTTTCCCCCAAAAAATTCTCAAGCTTTGAACTCCACATTTTAAATTACTTAAAAAACATTTTTCTATTTCTTCTAAAATATTTTCTGATAAAAATTGAGCATCATCATCTAAGGATATTATATAATTTCCTTTTGCTATACTATTTAAAATATTTCTATTATAGATAAGTCCTCTCGATTTTTTATTAAGAATTAAAGTATGTTTAATATAATTATTTTTCAAAAAAACTTGAGTTCCATCTGTAGAATAATCATCACAAATAACCAACTCAACATCATTTCGTTGAATTAAATTCTCTAAAGATTTTAATGTAATCTTTAAATCTTTTAACCGGTTATAGGTTGTTATAACAATAGAAAATTTAATCATATTAATAGGTTGAATGCAATTCTTTAGGTAATCCCCATTTTTTATAAAATTTAGATTTAAATCTTTTATAAAAAAGTCTCATTAATATTGTTTTTAGTAAAAAATAAAAAAATTTATCTTTTACTATTTCATTAGTTTCTTTTGATAAATCAATACTAATTTCATCTTGTAAAGAATAATCAATTTTATCTTTCATCCAAGGTTCTAAAATATTCCCCATATGATACCCATAGTTTCCATTGGTTGTTAATCTCCATAAATCTTTTTTAACACATGGCTTATCTAAATAATCTCCTTCGGTATTACCTCCTAATAAATAATCTGTAAATTTTAGATCTGAATCAAATAATTTTCTTTTGTAAGTAGCTACAAAATGTCCACTTCCAATGACTGCCTTTAAGTTTGTATCTATATTACTTTTAACAGTTAAATTATACTTTAAATAACTTTTATTATAATCATCATTCCAACCAATACTTTTATAAAATTTTATTAATCCATTAGCATTATTAACTTCTGTAAAATTTATATTAGAATTAAATAAATTATCAAAAATAATATTATACCCCCAATTTTCATACTGTTTAAATTGTGGTACTATTCCTACAACACCTGCTTTTGGAAAATTATTAAAAACATCCATAGTTTTAGATAACCAATTTGGTTTAAAATAAACATCTGCATCTGTAATTGTAATTAATGGTTCTGAGCTACTTTTTAGCGCTTTAATAATACTATTTAATTTTCCTATTTTTTGCGCATGAATTAAATCTTGAATTCTATTTTCTAAAAACAAATCATTTAAATACGCAACCACTTCTTTACAAGAACCATTATTAACGACTGTAATTGCAGAATTAAAAGAGATTGTATCTAATAATGTATTTATAGAAATTTTTAATATTTCTAAGGCATTAATATGATAATTACTCAACTCAGGAATATACACAGGTATAATTATTCTGTGTTTATAGCTTTTAATTTCACCTTTTAAATCTTTATTTGGATTATAATTTACTCTCATTTCTTAAAAATATTTTTTAAAATATGAGGTTTTTTTAGTAATCTAAAAAGAGCAAATAATAAACCTTTTAATTTTAAATGAGAAATTAATGCTTTTGATGCAAAATAAATTAAATTTATTTTTTTTGACTTCACAGCAATCTTAAACAAAAAAATGTATTTATTTAAAAAATGTCTATTTAAGTATGCTAATTTTTCTTCTTTAAAAAAAGACTCAACTAATTTATAGACTAATTGATTAGACTTTATTCTTGATTTAAGTGTATTTAAAGAATTTTTACCATTAATACTATTGTCATGTGATCTAAAGTAATACAACGGTATATATATTGGTTTAAAGTTTATAGACCTAGATAACAAACGGGTAAAAAACTCCCATTCTTGTTTTCTTTGAAGTAGTTCATCAAAGAGTTTATCCTTAACTAAAAAAGTTCTTTTAAATAAAGGTCCATTTGTATGAAAATTAACTTTACCAGTAATATGATCTTCGAAAACGGTATCAAAGGTTGAGTAAATTTTATTCCATTTATTAATAATATTTGAAAACTCTCCTTTAAATTCAATTCCTTCACATACAACAAAATCTACATTATTTTTTTTTAAAACTTCAACTTTTAATTTTAGTTTATCTTTATCCATATAGTCATCACTATCAAACCATTGAATGTATTCTCCAACAGATTTTTCAAAACCATAATTTCTACATGCATTTGCCCCTTTTAATCTACTTTTAGGCCTATCATAAAGTTTAATTCTATTATCTATTTTAATAAAATTATTAACAACATTTTTAGTTTCATCAGTAGAGCCATCATCAACAACAATACACTCCCAATTAGTATAAGTTTGAGCAATAATAGAGCTTAATGTTTCATTAATTAAATTAGCTCTATTAAAAGTAGGTATAATAATTGATACTAAATTATTTATCATATATTTTATTTAAACAATCTTAATATTGGAAAAGACTTATACGTAGTTATACTTTTTAATAAAATAGGATGTTTGCATAAACTAACAACCCAATATTTTATTCTAAACCAAAAACTTGTATTATTAATTAAATTTTGATTCCAAAATTTAGTCCACACTTTATTTATTCTAATAAAAGATATCTTTTTTTGAAACATCCACTCTAATAATACAAAATACATTTTAAGATTATTAATTTGATATAAATCATCTCTTTTAAAAGAAACATTAGTATCGTGTACCCCTCTTAATGCTATTGGTTCATCAATAATTCCTGATTTTAAATTTAATACCAATGCCATTCTTAACCATAACTCTGTATCTTCAGCGACTTGTAAGGTTTCATTAAAAAAACCACATTTTAAAAAACTGTCTTTTTTTACAGTTAATCCAATTCCAGAAAAATATCCATAATGCCCCATTGGCCCCATTTTATCAAATAACTCGTTAGCCTTAATTTTTTCTGAAACAGTTGTTAATTTTAATTTTTCTTTTTCAATATTATCAAATTCTCTATAAAAAAAACTTCCTATTGCATTATATACTCCATCTACAGAATTGTCTTTATTAAATATTTTGAAATCATTTGTAAATCTATTGGGTAAATAAAAATCATCTGCATCTAAAAATGCAATATACTTAGATGTAGCCATCTTTATTCCCAAATTTCTAGAAGCCGATCTACCTAAATTTTCATGATTTTTGTGATAATAGATTTTTATTCTATTTTCAGTTTCACAAATATTCAAACATATTTTTAAAGAATTATCTGTACTTCCATCATCTATAATAATAATTTCATCAACTTCTTTTTGTATTAAAGATGATTTAATTGCTTTTTCAATATATTTATCTGCGTTATAAACAGGAATAATTACAGATATATCAACCCTATTCATTTAAAAAATGTTTTTGTAACTTTTCAATACTTTTTCTTTAATATAATTATATTCATACTCATTACGTATATTTTTCATATTTATATCAAAAGCTCTTTTTAATAACCCCAAGTCAGTGACTGCTATTTTAATTTTTAAAGAAATATCTCTAATATTATTAGGGTCTTCTATCAAATAACCATTTACACCATCATTTATTACCTCTGCTGAAGCTCCTCCTGGATTAGATTGAATTGGAAAAACTCCAAAGCAAATTGACTCTAATAAAGTATTTGGCATACCATCAGAAATACTATTACCTATGTATATTTTTGATTTTATAAATAATTTACTCATTTCTTCATGAGATATATTTTTTGATAAAATTTCAATCTTCATATCTTTGAATAGTCCCTCTGAATTACAATATTCAATAACTTTTTTATTTGCAGAAAATATTACTATCTTATAATTTTTCAAATCCTTAATAATACTTCTTAAAGATTTCAAAATATTTATAGCTCTACCAAATTGATGTTCATAACCTTTTACCAAAATTATATTTTCTTTTTCAGAAAATAAATTCTCTTTTACTTTTTTTAACTCAAATCCACCACCTCCAGGAAATGGACCAAAATATCTACCCTTAAAGCCCTCTTCTTTAGCTAAAAAATAATCTCTTTTACAATCTGAAAACAAAAAATTAACTCTTTTAAAAACTGCTTTAATTTTAAATTTATGAGATTTTAAATTCTTAAAATAATAGATATCATTCCCCCAAATAGTATAAATAAAAGCTATCTTTTTATGTCTTTGCATAATTGATAAAATAGGATATGCACTCGTATTAAGTTCAAAAGCTTGTACAATATCTGGCTTTACTGCATCTAAGACCTTTTCAAAAGAGGACTTCCAGAAAAATGAAAATACATTATCTACAATCTGATATAATACATCATTCTTCTTTTTTAAAAATTCTTCCCCTTTAAATGGTCTTAAACTCTCTGAATTAACAATTTTACAATTAACAGGAAAAACATGTTCAATTTTATTATTTCTTATATTGTAATAATACAACTCAAACTCATCTCCTTCAAGCTGATGAATCCATCTAAAAAAATGAATAGAAGGTATAGATACTAAAAGAATTTTTTTTACTTTACCCATTTATATCCTTTATTAAAAAATACACACAAAACCGTGCCAACAGAAACCTTAATAACTCTAATGTCTAAATACTTAAATGAATATTTTAAATATTTTAAATATAAATTAATCAATAATTTATATTTTCTTGCAATTAAACTTTGTTTTATAAAATAAATATATCTAGTTAAAATAAAATATTTTAAGGTTTTTAACTCATTATTATAATTATATTTCTTTAATAAACTTAGATGCTTCTGCCTTGCTTTAAATTCCGAATCTATTTCTATTCTATTTAGCTTACCTATTTCATGAGAAAAACTATTTTCATGAATTCTATAAAGTATTAATGGTTTTTCTAAAAACTTAATAACTGGTTGTTTATATAACATTCTTAAATTAAAATCCCAATCATCTAAATTACCTAACTTCTCATCAAATAAATGCTTCTGCTCTTTTAAAAAAGATGTTTTCCACATTGGGCCTGAAACAAAAAAAGCAACCTTTCCAATAAGATAATTGTTGATTAAATCTTCTGATTCAATTTTAGAAATTGATAAAGACCTCATTTTAAAATCAACTTTTCTTAAAGGAGAAATTACTACATTAATATTACTTTTAAAATTGTTTATATAAGTTTCAAAAGCTTCTTTAAGATATAAGTCATCACTATCAAACCACTGAATACAATCTCCTTTAGATAATTCAAAACCATAATTACGACAAGCGTTAGCTCCTTTAAGCCTATTACTTGGTCTTTTATGATATTGAAAACGATTATCTTTCTTAATATATTGATCTATAACAGTAATTGTTCCATCAGTAGAACCATCATCAACAATAATACATTCCCAGTTTCTGTAGGTTTGTGCTATAATAGAATTTAACGTTTCACTAATTATATGAGCTCTGTTATAGGTTGGTATGATTATGGAAATTAGCATGACCTTTTTATTAACAAGTTATAAAATTAAATTTTATTGAAAAATATTTTAAATTATTGTTATACAAACCCAAGGATAACATACAGTATTGAAAGAAAAAATAAAGATATATTTATTTTTATAACTAATTCTTTTTCTTAGTATATAAAAACACATTAACTAATCTATTTTTATTTTCAACTATTCTACTTTATTCATGCTGTCACAATAAAATGGCTATTCATAGTTATAAATTTCACTTATTAAATCTTTCATATAACTTTAAAATAACTTTAAATATTATATTATTAATTTTTCTTGCAAAAAAATGTTTTTCCAACTTTAAGAACATTTTAGCTCTATCCGTACTAAATCTATTTTGGAGTTCTATTAATTTATAACAATCAGATAAAATTGATTTCGGCACTATTTCTAAAAGAACTTTTTTACGCTCTATATTTATTAAATCAATATTGGTATTACTAATTCCTGTCATATCAAAATAAGAAACATCTATGTTAAGGTATTTTATATCTGAATTATTCATCCCTAACGCTATCAAAAAAAATTTCCAATCGGATACTATTTTTAAACTTTCATCATAAAAACCATACTTTTCAAATAAGTTTCTTTTTATAAAAGAAGAAGGATGACTTATTGATCCTGTGATAAATGTTGAAATTGTAATTTCTTTACCTTCTGTCCCTTTATTTTTTTTATTACAACTACTATTTGAATTTAATTCTATCAAATTTCCGTAATAAATATCATAATCATTTAATTCTAATGAAATTTGACTTAGCACATCTTTATCACATAAATAATCTCCACTATTTAAAAACAACAAATACTCACCTACAGCTTTATCAATACCCTTATTCATGGCATTATAAATACCTTTATCAGGTTCACTTACCCAATAATCTAATTTATTTTTATTTTCTTCAATAAATTCCTTACTACCATCTGTAGACCCACCATCAATAACTACATACTCAACATTTTTATAAGTTTGATCAAAAACACTTTCCATTGTTTTCTTTAAACCTAAAAGGTTGTTGTAATTAATTGTAATTATAGTAATATCTTTATTTTTCATTTACTAAATTATAATTTTAAATATAATTAATATATCATTACTTTAAAACCATAAATCCATATTTCTTAAAAGAAAAATCAGATCCCGTTTTACCTACAATTCCTTTAGAAATAACCTTTACATGTTTTGAAATTTTAACTATAAATTCAATGTTTGGGTGTGTAATATCAACATCTAACAAA
This sequence comes from Polaribacter sp. Z014, assembly GCF_023555435.1. Lineage (NCBI taxonomy): Bacteria > Pseudomonadati > Bacteroidota > Flavobacteriia > Flavobacteriales > Flavobacteriaceae > Polaribacter > Polaribacter sp. Z014. The sequence goes on along the minus strand of NZ_JALCZP010000010.1, from coordinate 52,297 downwards.
AGCTCTTGTTTTGTTAATGAATTTGGTAATTTTATAACTTCATTTATTTCAAAAACTCCTTTTTTATAGTTTATTAATTCTCCATTTAAGTGCCCAGGAGCATATAACATCTGTAAATTTTCTTTTTCATCATAAAAACGTACTTCTAAATCCATTATCTTAGAAGTAAGTAATTCTCCTTTTATATTTACATTTAATTCCGAATGTTGTTCATCTACATAAACAACATTCTTACATTGTTTATTAATAGAAATACTTTCTATTAAAATATCTTTGCTTTGATGATTAATACCTTCTATAATACTAGCTACTTGATGTGTATCCATATTTAAATAATGATCTACAGCATCATTAGTTCCACCAATATATACAACCTCACCATTTCCTAACACAATTGCTCTTGTACATAAACTCCTTACTGCAGCCATATTATGACTTACAAACAAAACAGTTCTACCTCCTTCACTAGAAATATCTTGCATTTTACCAATAGCTTTCTTTTGAAACTCAGCATCACCAACAGCCAACACTTCATCCACAATTAAAATATCTGGTTCTAAAAAAGCAGCCACAGCAAATGCTAAACGAACCGTCATACCGCTAGAATAACGTTTAGTAGGTGTGTCTATAAAACGCTCACAACCTGAGAATTCAATAATTTCATCAATTTTAGCATTAATTTCTTTTTTGGTCATCCCTAAAATAGCACCATTTAAGTAAACATTTTCTCGTCCAGTCATTTCTGGATGAAAACCTGTCCCCACTTCTAACAAAGAAGCAATCCTTCCTCTAGACTTTATACTTCCCGTACTAGGCCCCGTTACTTTAGATAAAATTTTAAGTAAGGTAGATTTCCCTGCTCCGTTCTTTCCTATAATTCCTAAAACTTCACCCCGTTTTACTTCAAAATTAATATCTTTTAATGCCCAAACGTACTCTGAAGTTGCTTTTGTAGACCGATCATTCGTTTCACCAATTTTTAAATAAGGATCTTCTTTCCCTCTTATTTGAGCCCACCATCTATTTAAGTCATGACTAATGGTACCAGTGCCTAAGGTTCCTAAACGATATTGTTTAGATACATTTTCTACTTTTAAAATAGTTTCACTCATAGTGAATCGTTTTTAGTGAGACGTGAAAGGTGGGCATCGAAAATTTGATGGTAATTCGTCATTATTAATTTATTTTTTTGCTAAATATTTTTTAAAACCTAGTAATAATTTTTTTACTGTTACTAACAATTCTTCTACTTCTACATTAACCTTCACAAACCCTAAACGTAGTGTTATTAAATATTGAGTTTCTAGTTCTGATAAAGAACCTAAAGCAATGTGAATAAATTGTATTAATTCTTTATCTCCTTTTCTAGCTGCTCATTCCGCAATATTAGATGGTATTGAAACAACGGATCTACGCATTTGGCTAATTAATCCAAATTTCTCTGAATCAGGGATATTTAAAGTTAATTTATAAATAGACGCTACCAAATCCATACTCTTTTTCCAAACATACAAATCTTTATAATCCATAAACTCTTTTTTAACGATTCCCTTTTATCTATTCACCATTCACTTTTTTAAATCGTATCAATAAAGCTCTTTTCTGTTTTGTTAAAAACTAAAATTCCTAATAAAAATACTACTACCGAAGTAACTAAAGTATAAATAATACCAAACTGACTCACAGTTCCTTCTCCTAACATTACAAACCTGCTATACTCAATAATATGTGCTACCGGATTGTAATCTACCGCCCATGTTAAATCATTTTCTTGAAACAAACTATATGGTAAACTTACCAATGAAACATACATTAACAATTGTACACCAAACGAAACTAAAAAAGTTAAATCTCTATATTTAGTAACCATAGAAGAAATAATCATTCCTAAACCTAAACCTAATAAAGCCATACATAGTACTACTATTGGATAGGTTAAAAAATAAATATTTGGTCTAATTAAACTTCCATTTAAAACATAATACACATAAAATGCAACTAATATTCCAAACTGAATTCCAAACTTTAATAAGTTTGAAACAACTACAGACATCGGCATAATGATTCTAGGAAAATAAACTTTACCAAAAATTGCTTGATTTTTTTTAAAAGTATCTGAAGTACCAGTCAGGCACTCTTTAAAATAATTCCAACTGGTAACCCCTGCTAAATTAAATAAAAATGGAGGGATTCCTCCAGTGCTAATATTTGCTATGGTATTAAAAACTAAGGTAAAAACTATGGATGTAAACAAAGGCTGAATTAAATACCAAAGCGGACCTAATATTGTTTGTTTATAAACTGTTACAACATCTCGCTTTACAAAAAGCATTAACAAGTCTCTATATTGCCAAACTTCTTTTAAATTTAAGTCAAATAAATTGTTTTTGGGCGTAATCTCAAAAAGCCACTTTTCTTTGTTCATGTATTCAATATTCTAGGGAAAACAAATATAATTTATTATATATTTTTTAACACTAAAAATCAATTTTTATTCTTACGATTTTTATAAGAATTAAAATTGATTTTTAGAACTTGCCGATTAATATTAAAGTTTACATAAAACTCTCAATCCCCAACTCATAGCTTTTTAGCCCAAAACCAAATATAACACCTTTACAAACGGGTGATAAAAAAGAGTGGTGTCTAAAAGTTTCTCGTTTATGCACGTTAGAAATATGTACCTCAACAACCGGAGTTGTAATACCACTAATAGCATCTGCAATAGCAACTGAAGTGTGCGTGTAAGCACCTGCGTTGATAACAACACCATCGAAACTAAAACCAACTTCGTGCAATTTATCTATAATGGCTCCCTCACTATTCGACTGAAAATAAGACAATTCTATCTCGTTAAATTTTAATTGAAGTGTTCTAAAGAAATCTTCAAAAGTTTCCGAACCATAAATTTCTGGCTCTCTTTTACCTAACAAGTTTAGGTTTGGGCCGTTTAGTATCAATAATTTCATGATTCAAAAATACAGTTTTAAAACAAAAAAACGGAAGCTTTTCAGCCTCCGTTCGTAAATATATTCAATATTTATATTTTAGATTCCAAACATTACGCCCAAACTGATGTTATTAACATCGATACCGTCATTTGTAATTCCAGAATATGAGACATTTAATTGGGTACTATCTCCTACTTTATAACCAACTAGAGGTCTGTAATAAAAACCACCATCTAAACCATCACTTAAACCAACAGCGTAACCAAGGTTTGCCCCAACTACAAATTTTTCTGACACATTAAATCTTGCTGCACCAGATATTGGTAAAAAAGAAGCATCTGAAACCTCAATAGAACTAACTCCTATTACATCAATATCTTTTCCAAAAAAATGAGAATACTGTACAGACGGACCAAAAGTAAAGCCTTCTGAAATTGGAAACATATAATTTAATTCGGCTCCTAATGTTAAACCATAAAAGTCATTGGCATCTCCTGTTGGGATTCCTACATTTACACCTCCGTTTAAAATTCCCTCTTGCGCATTTATGCTGCTTACACCCATGATTGCTACAAAAGCAACTAACAATAATTTCTTCATAATATTTAATTTTTAAGTTCTATACAAAAGTAAATCAGTACTCCTTTTTACATGAACGGAAAAGATTTAAAAATTGACTCAAATGAAATCTGTTACATTTTAGGCATAAAAAAACGGAAGCAATTTGCTTCCGTTTTTAATATATATTTAAATAATACTATAAAGCAAACATTGCTCCTACACCAAAGTTAGAAACAGTTATACCGTCAGTATCAACTGCAGAATAAGATGCTTGAATCATTACTTTTTCACTTACAGAATAACCAACCATTGGTCTATAGTAAAAACCTCCATCATTTTCATCTGGGCTAATTCCGATACCATAACCTAAATCAGCTCCTACGGTAAATTTATCTGACACTGCATAACGTCCAGCAGCAGCAATCGGTAAAAAAGAAGCATCATCAACATCAAATCCACTTCCTAAAACATCATTTTTCCCTAAATAATGAGAATAAGATACAGAAGGCCCTACTTTAAATGATTCTGATACATCAAATAAATAGTTAGCTTCTACAGACATAGCAAAAGAATACGCATCACTAGAATCTCCAGTTGGTATACCCAAATTAACACCTGCATTAAAACTTCCTTCTTGTGCGTTTGCAACACCTAATCCAGCGAATACAAAAGCAGCCATAACTAATAATTTTTTCATAATATATGTTTTAAATTATAGTCCAAAATTAATCAAAAAAAAGAATAATCTAATAAATTTTAGGTAAAAAAACATGAATCTTTCAATATTGATATCTCTAAAAAAAATATTTTACAATTTTTAGATTCTAACAATTTGATAATTAAGATTTAATATCTTTATCCCATGAAATGGCAAAACGCAATTAAAGATTTTCAACTTTTTTTAAAGATAGAAAGAGGGCTTTCTAAAAACACTATTGATAGTTATACGAGAGATTTAGAAAAACTAATGTTGTTTTTAGAGGAAAATGAAATAAACCTCACTCCTATAACTATTGATGAGGATGCCGTTCAGCAATTTATTTATGATGTTGCTAAAAAAGTGAACCCCAGAAGTCAGGCGCGAATTATTTCTGGTTTACGTAGTTTTTTCGATTATTTAATTTTTGAAGATTATAGAGAAACCAATCCTACAGATTTAATTGAAGCTCCAAAAATTGGTAGAAAATTACCAGATACACTGTCTGAAGATGAAATTAACCAATTGATTTCTGCTATCGATTTAAGCCATCCGCAAGGCGAAAGAAATAGAACTATTTTAGAAACTTTATATAGTTGTGGCTTGCGTGTAAGTGAACTCATCACCCTAAAAATTTCTGATTTATTTTTTGAAGAAGGTTTTGTACGCGTTATTGGAAAAGGAAATAAACAACGTTTTGTGCCAATTCACTACAATGCACAAAAGTATATTTCGCAATATATAAAAGTAATTAGAACGCATATAAACCCACAAAAAGGATTTGAAGATACTGTTTTCTTAAACAGACGCGGCAAAGGGTTAACCAGACAAATGATTTTTATCATTCTTAAAAATCTAGCTCTAGAAATTGATTTAAAGAAGAAAATTAGTCCGCATACCTTGCGTCATTCTTTCGCTACTCATTTATTAAAAAACGGCGCAGATTTAAGAGCTATTCAGCAAATGTTAGGGCACGAAAGTATTACTACCACAGAAGTATATGTACATTTAGATAAAAGTTATTTAAAGGAAGTTGTTGAAACCTATCATCCTAGAAAGTAAAGCCCATCCTAACCTTCCCGAAGGGAAGGAACTCATGCTTTTGAATCTACAATACGGAGTAACTTTATGGGATTTCTCTACCTAAATTTCAGCTTAAAAAAGACAAAACTGTGTAAAAATCATAATCGTGTCACTTCGACTTTTGGGGAGAAGTCTCACAAGAAACGAACACAAAATTGAGCAACTTTATGGGATTTCTCCTTGTGTCGAAATGACAAATCGGTGTGTTATGCTTTGTATTATTTTTGATAAAGTTAAAAAAAATGATTCCCGATACAATTTCGAAAAAAATAAAAATCACTAGAAATGAGCGTTTCGAAATAGATTCAAAATAAAAAAGACTGTCTAAAAAAGTTTAAACCTTGTCATGCTGAACTTGTTTCAGCATCTCAACGTACTGAAATTCAAACATCATAAGAACCTGAAATAAATTCAGGTTGACAAAAAAATAAATTTATAGACAGCCTTTTTTAAGTTGATAAAACAACTCCTTACTTTATAAAATAAAATGGTTTTCCTATTGAATCTGTTATCATCTCTACATCTAAAAGTTTGGCTACAGAAGCCGCCACTTGATTTGTATACAACTGTTCTTCCGTTATAATTTCTCCTTCTGATGCTATTTCATTTCCAAAAGAAAGTACCCAAACTTGGTCTGAATCTTTAATAGCGTCTCCATGATGCTTCCATGTTTCTAAAGGCGCTGTGCCCCTTCCATGATCTGTCGTAATTATAAAAGTCGTTTTTCCTTTATAGAAAAGATCTTTTTGAGTATAATTCCAAAGTTTTTGGATGAACGCATCGGTTCTATTTGCCGATCTTAAATACGCATCATATTCTCCATCGTGTGCAAAATCATCGGTTTCTCCGTAAGAAATAAACACCAACTTCGGATGTTTCTTTTTAATCGTTTCTAAAGCATAATGATGTGTAAAAACATCTAAACGAACACCACCCCAAGGACTCGGAGTTTCTGCCTGCAACTCATTTAAGAAAACTTCTTTATCTGACAAATCAGTACCTTTTGCTTCTCTAAAACCTGCGTTTACATACAATCCACTTCTTTCTTCGTTGATTATAAACGGAAAAACATCCCAACTACCAAAAGCTGCTACCTTACCTTTGTAAGCTTCGGTATTTTCTGCTATTTCTAAAATAGTAAGGTTCGGATTCGGAATTTTACGATTGCTATCAATTCTTGCATCGTCTGCTTTTCCTGTTAAAATTTCATTATAACCAGGGTACGAAAAATGCATTCCATTAGTTACATTCATTTTACTTCCTTGCCATCGGTTTCCATGAATTTGTCCCATTTTAGCAACTTCATTCCAAATAAAAGGAAATAACACTTTTCTTCTTTCTGTGGCAGAATCTCTCCAAAATTGTGTTTTCAATCCTTTTGTATCACTAACATATTCTTTATTTTCTACCAATAAAGAATCGGCTCCAGAGAATAATTCTTGCCAACGCAAACCATCTAATGTAATTACAAAAACTTTATTAGAATCGTCTTTCAATATTTTTTTGATTTCTTTTTTTTCTGAAGAGCACGCAGCTAACATCAACAAAAAAAAGACACTTAATAATTTTAATCTTTTCATTATTTAATAGTTTTAAATGTTTTTATAATAGACCAATTACTCCAATTTAAAAATTGATCTCTGTAACGAACACGCACATAATAGGTTGTGTTATTATTTAGCTTTCTATCTAAAACCTCATCCGTTAAATCATCGTCTTTTTGTCTATTTTCTCTGTAATACCAATTTTCGTGTTGTTTCCAAGAATCGTACACTGGTTTAGCAAAATCTTCTGTTGTAGACACCTGCCAATTAGAGGCTGCATGGAAAGCCTTCTTTTTATCACTTTTAAAAGAACCTGCTTTTAAAACTACTTTATAAGTAGGTTTTGCTTCTTTACTAAAATTAGCTAAAACAGGTGTATTTGGCTGAATTGTTTTCTTGAAAACAGTAATACTATCTCTTAACTCGTTGTTTCTAAATTTGATATTATTACCTCTACTAATTCTTTTTAAGGTAAAAGAAGGATTCTCTTTATCTGGGTCTATGGTTGCCAAAACAAAGCCATATTCATCTTGTGTTACCGTAAATTCGTCATAATCTCTACCTTCAAATTCACCCCAATTATCAATAGCGCCTCCAGCGGATGCAACATTTACCCAAAGATGTTTGTGTTCTTTAGACTGCCCTCTAGAATATCCGTGCGTATGTCCGAAAAAATGTAAACTTGGTTTGTTAGATTCCTTGCTAAAGGCTTCTAACAATTTTACTACTTCACCAGAAAAATCTTCTTCACCCGGAATCCATAATTCCGATTTATGCGGATGATGTAATTGCGCAAAAACAAAATCTATTGAATCATTTTTAGCGGTTTTAGCTAACAACTCTTTTAACCACGCTAATTGTTGTTTTATATCTCGATAACCATCGTTAGAATCTAGCCCAATAATTCTGGTATTTGCGTAATCTTTAAACCACCAATGTTCTGCATATTCCGGACTTCCGTTTTTTGGAAGGCTAAAGTATTTAAAGAAATAATCTGAATTTCGCTCATGATTTCCAGGAACTGGATACACAGGTATTTGTGAAAACAATTTTTCTGATTGCTTAAAAAAATGATCTTCCCATTGATTAAAAGTAGTACCTCTATCTACCAAATCTCCAGGAATCACCACCATAGCTAAATTGTCTGAAAGATCGCCTTCAAAATTCTTTTTAAAATACGGTAAAATACCTTCTTCTACCACTTCTTGAAACTTTGTTGGATGTTGCCAGTCGTTTTGCATATCGCTCATAGCAACTAAATTTATTTTTTTAGAACTACCTGCAAAAGGAGGCGTTTTAAATTGATACACTTCAGAAACCGCTTTTCCTGTTTGTACTTTATAAAAATAGGTGGTAAATCTTGATAAGCCCGTTATAGCAACTTCATGTACTCTTTTTTCCGTAAAATTAATATCGAAGGAAGTTCCTTTAGCTTTATATTTTAATTTGTTCTTTTTTGTTCCCCAATACACTACCGCTTCTTCTCCAAAATCTGTTTGCCACATAATTTTGATAGCAGTGGGTTCTGAGTCTTGCAAATAAGGTTTTATCTCTATTTTTTGTGCCGATAAAAAGGAAACACTAAAGAGGATCGAAAATGTTATAAGTATCTTTTTTTTCATTTTATTTTAAATAAAAATAAGAAGTTGTCTAAAAAGGATTAATTCGTGTCATACTGAACTTGTTTCAGTATCTCAAATCAAAGAATTTCAATGTTGATACGAATCTGAAATAAATTCAGATTGACAAAAAAACTCATTTTAGACAACTTCTTAAAAATTAGTCTTTATCTTCCTACTGTAACCACCAAGTAATTTCTCTAATTCCGTCATTAGATCCTCCAAATTGTCTATCAATAGCTTCGGTTACATTGGCCGCATTGTTATTGTATTCATCTAAAGGATAAATCCATCTGGTTGGTGGCGTGTCTGAACCTAAATAAGGAAAGTTAGGATATCCAGTTCTCAAATGATCAAAATACATTCTCCAACCTCCTTGTAAAAAAGATGTTAAATATTTCTGGGTTAAAATTAATTCTAATTTTTCTTCATTAGAACTAGCATTTAAAAAGTTCACTTTTGTTCCTGCAATATATTTTATAGCTTCAGCTTGCGTATAATACGCTTCATACCCTTTTGCATACGTATTATAGAATTGGAAGTTTGCTTTGATTCCGTTTTCATAAAAAATTTGTGCACTTGTAGAAGAAATCCATCCTTTTACGGCTGCTTCTGCTAAAATAAACTGAACTTCAGAAAAACTTAACAAATTATGTGCTTCTGCCGTTGGATCTTTTGTATAACGCTCATTTACTTTTGATACTTTACCTGCCGCAGCTACTAAATTTACATCGTTATAAGCCGCAATAGGATTTCCTCCTGCGTACGCAGTAAAATCACCAATAGACAAACCTGCTTCTTTTGCATTTTTAGTTTGACCTGCAATAGCAAATAAGCGTGCATCTTCTCTTTCTTTTAACATATCTACAAAAGTAGACGCCATGTATAAACCAGAACCATAACCACTAGAATTGAATTCTGAATATCTAGAATCTACCACATCTACGAATTCTAAACGTGCACTTTCTTCTGGAGTTACAATGATTGATTCAGTATTATAAATAGATGCAAATTCATTTTTAATATTTAAAGAAGAGCTTCCTTCCTTTTTAGAAAGCGTTAATAATACTTTTAAACGAAAAGAGTTGACTAACTTTTTCCACTTGCTAACATCTCCATTAAAAATAGGATCTCCGGTAATGATATCTGTACCATTTAACAATGAATTTGCCTCTGCTAACTCTTTTAAAATCCCTCTAAAAACATCTTCTTGTGTATTATATATTGGTTGATATAATTTGTCTGATTCTCCTTTTAAAGCATCTGCATAAGGCACATCTCCAAAAGTTAATGCCAAATCATAAAAATAATACGCTCTAAAAAAGTAACCAATACCTTTGTAAGAATCGTCTGCTATTCTGTCTGCTTCTTCCATCATTTTAGTCACTTGTCTTAAGCTATTATAAGCGTCAAAACTAGCTCTGTCCCATTTGTAAAACTGCGAAGTACTTTCACCATCGGTCTGCACAAGCATTCTAGAAGCGTACATTCCCCCAGTTCCTTTCACCTGAAAAGCAGAAGTTACAATATTAGTCAGTAATAAATCTGGATGCGTTACACTTACTTTATTTGGATTGTCATTGATGTCTAATTCTTCACAAGAAGACATAACAACAGCCATCATTAAAAATAATATTATTTTAAAATTGTTCATTTTTATTAAAATTTAAAAGTTAAACCTAAACCTAAATATCTTGTAGAAGGGTCTTGTAAATCATCATCATTACCAAAGTCTGGATCAATAATATCTGCTTTTTTTAAGATGAATAAGTTGTAACCATTTAGACTTGCATTAATTTGTTTGATACCTTTTACTTTAAGCACGTTTGTTAAATCGTAACTTAAAGCTACCGTTCTTAATTTTAGATAAGATCTATCAAAAACATTAGCAAAAGTTTTGCTTTCTTCTTCTGTAACTTGCGCTCTATACGGGTAGTTTTGCGACCAAGATTGCCAACTCACTGGAGAAGTATGTGTTGCATAGGTTCTAGTATCTGAAGTAACATTTCCATTTAAATCTCTTTGCACAGAACCACCTGTTACATTTACACCAGTTGGTACATACACCGTTCCAATTCCGCTTGCATATTCTGCATCTCTATATTCCGTAGAGTTTGGATGTTTACCACCCCACCACATTTTTTCTACAGTTTTAGACCTCATTAAACCTCCCCAAACACCATCTATACCTACTTTTAAAGAAAAGCCTTTGTATTTAAAAGTATTTTCTAAACCATACCTAAAATCAGGATTCTTGTTTCCTATATTTTGTTGATACGGATTTTTAGTTGGCATCCCTGTATTTGCATCTAAGATTAATTCTCCATCTGCAGATTTTTCCCAAACGGTTGCATAATACGCATCTGTTCTATCATTTAATCGTAAACTATTGTACTGCTCTGCGCCTTCATCTAATCTTGTTAAACGTTGTACTTTTTTAGACCAGTTAGCTAACACATCCCATCTAAAATCTGCATTTTTAATTGGTGTAGCTCTTACTGAAACCTCCAAACCATTGGTGGTAAATTGGTGTGCATTTTCTTTTCTTGATGAAAAACCAGATCCTAAAGAAATTGGTAAATCTATAATTGCGTTTTCATCAACGGCATTATAGTACGCAAAATCTAACCCTATTCTATTGTTTAAGAAACCTGCGCTAAAACCTAATTCTACATTGGTTGTTAAAGATCCTTCAATATCTGGGTTTACCAAACTACCTGAATACGATAATTCTGGGCTACCGTTAAAAGTACCTGCGTTGTCATAATAAGAATTAATTTGATAGGCACTTAAAGATCTTTTTACCTGAGCCCAAGACCCAAATGCTTTTAAGTAATTGATAGATTCTGGCAATTTAAACCATTCCGAAAGCATACTACTTAAAGATACCGATGGATAAAATAATGAGTTATTATCTATTGGTAATGTAGAGTGTTTGTCTGTTCTACCTGTAAATGTTAAGAATAATTTATTATCAAAATCTAACTCTAACATTCCGTATAAACTGTTTACAGATCTTTCAGAAAATTCAGTTGCTCCTTTTATATTTCCTTTTGTATTGTTTAAACTATACAATTCTGGCACTATAATACCATCTGTAGCATTGTATTCTTGTTGGTATTTATGGTATTCTGATGAAGCTCCTGCATTGACACCTAAAGAAAATTTATCTGTAATTTTTTTATTATAGGTAGCTAAAACATTATAATCTACATCCACAGAACTAGTATTCCAAGTTTTGTAATCTCCATCTCTTGGGTCTCCGTAGTTTAAATAAGATTTCGGACTTTCTCTATTTTCAAAACGATGTTTCATTACAGAAGATCCCATTGCCTGAATACTGAAATCATCTGAAAATTGATAATTTAATTTTAATTGCCCGTTTAAAACATTAGAGTCATATCGCTGATTTAACTCATGAGCAGCAAAATATACATTGTTATACCAAGCGTAATTAAAGTTTGCTTGTCTATATCCTTCTTGACCAGGAATATATCTGTGTTCATTTAATTCTTTTCCGTTTACATCATCTCCCATCCAAATTAAAATAGTGTACATGTGGTTTTTAGGACCGTAACCATGTCTTGGATAATTAGGAGAAAACACTTTATTATACGCCAACTTACTATCTAAGGTTAATTTATCTGATAATTTTGTTGTTGAATTAAAAGTTAACCCTCCCGTTTTTAAATTGGTATTTGGTACTCTACCAGTATGAGATTTGTAATTACCCGATAATCTATAAGAACCTCTTGCTGTTGAGTTGGCAACAGAAAAAGAAGTGGTATTGATAACTCCTGTTCTTAAAAAATCTTTTAAGTTGTTATGATATTCCCAATCAGTTGGCACTCTAGAATAGCGAGATTTATCATCGTATTTTGTTCCACTCACATCTCCCCACCAAGGAGTAACATCACCAGAAACATTGTCTTTAATAGGACTATTCCATTGTGCTATTTTTACACCAGGCTCAAATTTTGGCCCCCAAATCATATCTCCGTCAGAAATACCTCCATCTTGTCCATCCCAAAACTCATATTTTCCGTTAGAACCATTTCCGTATTCTGTTTGAGTTTCTGGAAAAACCGTAAAACCTGCACTCACCATCGTGTTATGAGAAACTGTAATTTCTAATCCGTCTGATTTCTGACCTTTAGAAGTTGTAATTTGTATGGCTCCATTCCCTCCTCTATACCCATATAAGGCAGATGCAGAAGTTCCTTTTAAAACCGTAATATCTACAATATCATCCGGAGAAATATCGTAAAAATCTGTGCTTACAGGAATACCATCCACGACAATTAATGGAGATTTCCCTCTTAATGTAAATGAAGGAGCTTGAAATAAACCTGTTGGATTACTAACCGTTAGACCAGCAACTTTACCCGTAATTAAACCCGCTGCATTTGGAGCAACAACTTCTTTTATGGTAGAAGCATCTACTCGCTGAGTAGCATACCCTACTTTCTTTTGTGCCCTTTTAATACCTAAAGCAGTAACAATAACCTCACTTAAAGTATTTACTTCGGGTAATAGCGTTATGGTAATATTTTTTCTGTTTCCAATAACAATCTCTTTGCTTTGGTACCCGAGAAATTCTACTTTTATTTTACTATGCTCATCTTTAAATTCTATTTTAAATTCTCCATCAATATTAGAAGTAGTCCATTTATTACCTTTTATAATATGAACACTTGCTTCCATTAATGGAATACCTGTTTCATCTATTATTTTCCCTGTTAAAACTTGCTGAGAAAAAGCAATTGTCCCCAGAAAAAGTGACATTAAAATTAAAAATTTACTTAAAAATTTGTGTTTCATTTTATAGTTGATTTAGTTTTGTAATTGAGTTACAAAGCAAAATATATTAAGTTAAATCAACCTAAAACGAACGTTAGTATATTGCAACCAAAACCAAATAACAAGATAAGATTGTGTTACCTAGAGCGGTACTTTTCATCATAAATTAACATTAATTTAAGAAATAAGGCCATATAGAAAACCTTAAGAATACACTTAAGGTTAATTAATTTTTAGTTTATCGGGTTCTATAATGCCGTTGGTATTAAAGATTCTAAATTAGTTTAAAGTAAAACTTATAATTACGAAGAAATGTTTCAAAGCAAAAATCCCTACCATAAACATGGTAGGGATTTTTAAAAATATCTTGATAACACAAAAATGTCTCTTCCCTTCCGGAAGATTATGATAGGCTTTTACTTCGCCACATTCACCGCTCTTGTTTCTCTAATAACAGTTACTTTTACTTGACCTGGATACGTCATATCATTTTGTATTTTCTGAGAAATACTAAAAGATAATTCAGCAGCTTTGGTATCATTTACTTTACCACTTTCTACCATTACACGTAATTCACGTCCTGCCTGAATAGCATACGCTTTTTGAACACCTGGAAAACCAAATGCTATGTTTTCTAAATCTTTTAAACGTTGAATGTAAGAATCTAACACCTGACGTCTTGCTCCTGGTCTCGCTCCTGAAATAGCATCACAAACTTGTACAATTGGCGCTATTAAGGTTTTCATTTCAATTTCATCGTGGTGAGCACCAATAGCATTACAAACATCCGGTTTTTCACCATATTTCTCAGCCCATTCCATACCTAATAATGCGTGTGGAAGTTCGCTTTCTGTATCTGGCACTTTACCAATATCATGTAATAAACCAGCACGTTTTGCAACTTTAGAATTTAAGCCCATTTCTGCAGCCATAATTCCACAAAGATTTGCTACTTCACGCGAGTGTTGTAATAAATTTTGTCCGTATGAAGAACGATATTTCATTCTACCTACTGTTTTTATCAATTCTGGATGCAATCCGTGAATCCCTAACTCAATTACAGTTCTTTTACCAACCTCAATAATTTCTTGGGTAATTTGGTTTTCTGTCTTTTTAACAACCTCTTCTATTCTTGCAGGGTGAATTCTACCATCGGTTACTAACTTATGCATTGCCAATCTAGCAATCTCTCTACGAACAGGATCAAAACAAGAAAGAATAATAGCTTCTGGAGTATCATCTACAATAATTTCTACACCCGTTGCAGCTTCTAAAGCTCTAATATTACGCCCTTCTCTACCAATAATTCTACCTTTAACATCATCTGATTCTAAAGTAAATACAGACACACAGTTTTCTACTGCTTGCTCTACACCTACTCTTTGTATGGTTCCTAAAACCACTTTTCTAGCCTCTTGCTCTGCTGTTAACTTTGCTTCTTCAATAGAAGTTTGTACAAAAGCCATTGCTTCTGTTTTAGCTTCATCTTTTAAAGAAGTTATCAATTCCTTTTTAGCATCTTCTGCCGATAAACCAGAAATTTGCTCTAGCATGTCTACATGACGCTTGTGCATTTTTTCTAACTCTGATTCTTTGTTTTCTAAAAAGTCTAATTTTTTATTAAACTCACCTTCTTTATGTTCTAAAGACTTGTTTAATCTTTTGTTTTTATCTACTTCAGAAGCAACCTGAGATTCTCTATCTCTTATACGCTTCTCTACATCAGAAATCTTTTTTTCTCTAGTAAGAATTACTTTCTCATGCTCAGATTTTAATTCAATAAACTTCTCTTTCGCCTGAAGTATTTTTTCTTTTTTTACAGATTCTGCATCTATTTTTGCTTCTTTTAAGATTGTAGCGGCTTCTTTTCTAGTGCCACTAAGTATCTTTTTGCCTTTTGCTTTTTCCATCGCTTTTGCAATTAAAAATCCAACTGCAATTCCTATCAAAACTCCCACAATAATGGGAAGTATCATTCCATCCATAATTTAAATTTAATATATAAAAAAAAGCCTACATTAGTGAGGTTTTTTAAACTCCAAATATGGTTACTTATAGGACTAACTAACTGTTCAAGGATCCACTTAAAGATACTGAAACGAGTTCAGCACTAGTGGCTTGCTTTAGTAGTTAAGACTCATCCTTCATAATTGAATCGTGTTGAGTTTAATAAACAATGTACTAACGTAGGCAGTGTGTTGTTAATGTGTATTTTAAAGAACTTATTTTAAATGAGCATCAACTAAATTAGTTAACGCTGTTATTTTATCTACTACTTCTCTATCTGTAGAATCTTTTTCTAATGATGTTATTTCTGCTTTAGAAGCAAATTGTAATGCACACATTGCTAAAACATCTTGTTTATCGCTCACTGCATAATTTTCTTCATACATAGAAATTAATTTATTAATAGCTCTTGCGGCTTTTCTCATGCCTTCCTCTTCCTTTGTGTTATTCACACTTAAAGGATAGGTTCTACCTGCTATAACAACATTAATTTTAAGTTTTCCCACAATTTAATGAACTTTATTCGTGTAATTGTATAATACACTTGTCGATTTCTCGAATTAAAGTATTTATTTTGAGTTTTGTATCTCTTGTATTTGTACTACTGCCATCTATAGTTTTTGCAATTTTAAGCAAATCATATTCTTTTTTTTTCGCTGCTAATAATTGCTCTCTTTCTTTTAACTGATGTTGTAACTCATTGGTACTTTGAAGCAAAATTTCATTTTCATTCTTTAAAAATTCATAATTTGACAATAAGCTTTGTAGCTTATCTTCCAGTAAATGAATTGCTTCTATTGTATTACTCATCTATATTTTAAGAATAAAACTATAACTACAAAGTTAACATTCTGTTTTAAACTTTACAACATTTTGTTGCTTATTTTCATTAATGTTCACTAAACACATCACAAGCTTCTGTTAACATTATGGAATTCAATTTGTTTAGACAGAAATTATTACGTGAAGGTTTGATTTTAAAAATTATATTCTGAATAAAAATCATTCTTGTATAATAAAAGATTAATGACCGCTTCGCTTTTAGAATCAAGAACCAAGACTTCACTCTAACGACCTAACAAACAGAGGTAACTTAAAATAAAAATGGGCCGCTTTATCTCAATAAAATTATTACAAAAAAGCAAGGGTATCATTTAAAAAAAACTAAAATTCATTATTTAAAAAGAGTTTGTCAAACTAAAAATATTTTTATATAAATGATTTTTTAATATCCAAAAAATACTTAAAACATTTAATTGAGAGCGTCTTATTTATGGTATCCATTAGCGCTGCGGTATTAAGTCTTTTTAGTTATCAATAGTAACTAATTTTATTAAAAGTTTAAAGATTAACATTTTAACAAAAAAATGATTTTCACTATTTTTGTAGAAAATATTTACATTTTGAAACAAACTTTATTGTTATTCACATTCTTATCTACTTTTTTCACTTTTTCTCAAGAGAAATACCCTCAAACCTATTTCAGAAATCCACTTGGTATCCCAACTGTTTTAGCGGGTACATTTGGCGAATTAAGGAGTAATCATTTTCATTCTGGCGTAGATATTAAAACCCAGGGAAGAGAAGGTTTAAAAGTGTATGCTCCGGCAGATGGTTATGTTTCTAGAATAAAAGTGAGTCAATATGGATATGGAAAAGCATTATATGTTACACACCCAAACGGGTTTACAACGGTCTATGGACATTTAAGTAAATATGCAGACAAAATTCAAAAATATGTAAAGTCTGTTCAATATAAAAAAGAGCTTTATGAAACTGGTAATTTATTTTTTAAAGAAGATCAATTTCCTGTAAAAAAAGGAGAAATCATTGCGTTTTCTGGTGATACAGGTAGTTCTGGTGGGCCACATTTGCACTTTGAAGTTAGAAACACTAAAACAGAAAATATTATTAATCCGTTGTTTTTTGGTTTGAAACCAGTAGACACAAAACCCCCTACTTTTTTAGCGTTAAAAGTGTATCCTCTTAACAAAAACGCTAGAGTTAATAATCAAAATAAGAGTACAGTTGTTTCTTTAAAAAGTATCGCAAAAGGGAAGTATAAAGTTGATAAAATTTCGGCTTCAGGTACTATTGGTTTTAGTGTTAATGTTTTTGATCAATTGGATAAAGCCTCCAATAAAAACGGAATTTATAGTTTAGAAATGTTTGTAAATGGCAAACGCTATTATCATCATGATGTAGAAACCTTTTCGTTTGCAGAAAGTAAATACATCAACTTACATATAGATTATCCTCATTATAAAAAATATTCGAAGAAATATCAGAAAACTTATAAGGAAAGCGCAAATAAACTTTCTACCTACAAAGAATTGATAAATAATGGAAGAGTAAATATTAAAAACGAATTGAATTATAATGTAGAGATTATTGCTAAAGATTATGAAGAAAACACCAGCTCTCTAAAAATTTCGATTGCGGGGAAAGAAAGTAATGCCATTTTTACCCAACCAAAAGACACTACTGCTTATAAAATAATCGCTAAAAACTTTTATAAATTCACACAAAAAAACGTAACCGTTGCTTTTCCTAAAAACACCTTTTATGAGGATGTGTATTTAGATTTTAAAGTTGATAAAGGCGTTGCAAAAATTCATACTCCTACTATTCCTTTAGATAAAAGTTTTACCTTAACATTTAACGTTTCTAAATATTCTGAAGCAGAAAAACAACAGCTATATATTGCCAATGTAGAAAACCCTAAATATCCTTGGTATCAATATACTAGAAAAAAAGACAGCACATTTTACACTACAACAAAAACATTGGGCAAATATGCTTTAGTTTCAGATACTCATAAACCTAAAGTAAATATCTTGTATTTTAAAAATAACCAATGGATTTCTAAAAGTAAAACCATCAAAGTTAAAATTTCTGATATTGGTTCTGGTATTAAAGATTACAGAGCTACCCTTGATGGAAAATGGATTTTAATGGAATACAATCATAAAAAAAGGATTTTAACCTATAATTTTAGTGATAAAAAATTGGTTGGTAGCAAACATATCTTTAAAATTGTAGTCTCGGACAATGTTGGAAATACGAATACGCTTTCTACTACGTTCTTTAAGAAACAAGTAAACTAAACTTACGTGAAAAAAATCTTACTCTTTTTATGCTTTCTTCCGGTCATTGCTTTTGCTCAAAAAACAACAATCCTAAAAGGAACCGTTAACGACAAAAACAAACAACCTATAGAAAAAGTTTCTATAAAATATAACAACGTGGGTACCACCACAGATAAAAACGGAAACTACTCTATTAGAATTCCATATAAAGAAGAAATCACCTTAGTTTTTAGCCATATCTCTTATAGAACTTTCACTAAAAAATATATTGGAAACAGTAGAAATGGATCTCGTTATTCGGTTGTGCTTTCTTCTAAAACAGAAGAGTTAAAAGAAGTTATCATTAAAGACAATGTAAGGAATGCACAAGGTATAAAGAAGATTGATGTTGCAGTGGTTAAAAATGTAATTGGCCCAAATGCTGGAGTAGAAAACGTTTTAATGACGTTACCTGGTGTTAGTAACAATAACGAGTTAAGTACACAATACAATGTAAGAGGTGGTAATTTTGATGAAAATTTGGTATATGTAAACGGAATTGAAATTTACAGACCTTTTTTAATTAGATCTGGGCAACAAGAAGGCTTAAGTTTTATAAACTCTAATATGGTGCAGAATATTAATTTTTCTGCAGGTGGTTTCCAAGCCAAGTATGGCGATAAATTATCATCTGTTTTAGACATTACATATAAAAAACCTACGGAAACTGCCACCACAATCGATGCTAGCTTATTAGGCGCTAGTGTTACCTTTGAAGGTAATTTTTTAAATAAAAAGCTAAGCACTATTACCGGTGTTAGATACAGAGACAATAGTTTATTTGTAAATAGTAAACAAATTGAAACTAACTTTAAACCAAAATTTACAGATATACAAACGTATTTGTCTTATGAGTTTTCAGAAAAGTTTACATTAAATTTTCTAGGAAATTTTTCTTTAAATGACTACAATTACCAACCAATTTCTAGAAGCACACGTTTTGGTACTGTTGCAGATCCGTTAGAATTAATTGTTTTCTATTCGGGTCAAGAGGAAGACAAATATTTAACGATGTTTGGCGCTTTGTCTGCTGATTATAAAGTGAATGATAATTTTACTTTAACTACAACTGCTTCTAGATACAATACCCAGGAAGAAGAACATTTTGACATTGCAGCTGCTTATAATTTAGGTGAAATAGATTCTGATATTGGATCCGAAAATTTTGGGGAAGTAGATTTCTCTCAAGGTATTGGATCTCAATTAAACCATGCTCGTAACGATTTAGACGCTGTAATTACCAATATTCAGGTGAAAGGAGCCATTAAAAACGAAGAAACACAATGGAGTTTTGGTGCTAAATATCAGAAAGAAGATATTAGAGACCGTATTAGAGAATGGGAAATGATCGATTCTTTAGGTTTTTCTATAAGCCCCCCAAATCACACTTCTAACAACCAACCTTATCAACCTTTTGAAGGTGAAATTACGCCGTATCAAAACATTAGAAAAGATAATAATGTAACAATTAATAGAGTTTCTGGTTTTGCCCAATTTAACCAACGTTCTTTTTGGAATGAACACGAGATTTTTTACAATTTAGGTATTAGAGCGCAAAGTTGGTCCGTAACCGGAAATGGAATAAAATCTGCAAATCAGACCATTATTAGTCCTAGAGGTCAATTTGCCATCAAACCTAATTGGGACAAAGATATGTTGTTTCGTGTTTCTGGCGGATGGTATTCTCAACCTCCTTCTTATAGAGAATTAAGAGATTTTAATGGTGATATTAATATAAATGTAAAAGCGCAAAAATCGATTCACTTAGTTACAGGAATGGATTATAGTTTTGAAATGTGGGACAGACCTTTTAAACTAACTACAGAACTGTATTATAAAGATTTATCTGATGTAAATGCGTATTCTATAGACAATGTTAGAATTCGATACAGAGCAGACAATGTAACAAAAGCTTATGCAACTGGTTTAGATGTTCGTTTAAATGGTGAGTTTGTTCCTGGTAGCGAAAGTTGGGTAAGCTTAGGCTATTTAAAAACAGAGGAAAATATTGATAACCGAGGATATATTCCAAGACCTTCTGACCAACGTATCAAATTCGGAATTCTTTTTCAAGATTATGTTCCTAATTTACCAAACCTAAAAGCATATTTAAACTTAGTGTACAATACAGGTGTTCCTGGCGGCTCACCTTCTTATGCTGATGTGTATGACTACCAAAGTCGTTTAAGAGATTATAAACGTGCAGATTTAGGTGTTTCTTATATTTTTGTAGATGCAAATAAACAATACACCACAGGTTGGTTGTCTAAATTTAAAGAATTATCAGCCGGATTAGAACTTTTTAATATGTTTGACATACAAAACTCAATTACCAATACTTGGGTTAGAGATGTGTATTCTAAAACACAATTCGGGATTCCGAATTATATGACAGGTAGAGTTTTAAACTTTAAAGTGGGTATGAAGTTTTAAATAAGATATAATCGTCATTGTAAGGACGAAGCAATCTCTTTCTATACAGATTGCTTCGTTCCTCGAAATGACGTTTTTTTATCCTAAAATCTGTTCTGCATGTGCTTTCGTTTTTACTTTTAGAATGATATCTTCAATCACTCCGTTTTCATCAATTACAAAAGTAGTTCTGTGAATTCCATCATATTCTTTTCCCATAAATTTTTTGGGTCCCCAAACATTAAAAGCTTCTATTACGGCTTTATCTTCGTCCGCTAAAAGCGGAAAAGGCAATTCGTTTTTATTGATAAAATTTTGTTGTCTTTTAGCAGAATCTGCACTTACACCTAAAACATCATATCCTTTTGCTAAAAAAGATTGATAATTGTCTCGTAAATCACACGCTTCATTAGTACAACCAGGTGTACTTGCCTTCGGGTAAAAGAACAAAACTAACTTTTTACCTGCATAATCAGCTAATTTAATGGTATTTCCTGCATTGTCTTTTGCTTTAAACTGTGGAGCCTTGTCTCCTATTTTTAGTGATGTCATTTTTATAAATTTTAATTACAAAGGTACAAAGTAGCTAAGTTACAAAGTTTAAAATAAAACCTAAATATTACTTTGTAACTTTGTAACTTGTAAACTTAGTAACTCTAATAAATGACCAAACAAGAAAAAGTACAATTTGTAATTGATACACTTCAAGAAAAATATCCTGAAATACCAATTCCTTTAGATCATAAAGACCCTTATACCTTATTAATTGCTGTTTTATTATCTGCACAGTGCACCGATGTAAGAGTAAATAAAATTACGCCTATATTATTCGCTAAAGCGGATAATCCTTTTGATATGGTAAAAATGACGGTAGAAGAAATTAAAGAAATTATTCGACCCTGTGGCTTGTCGCCAATGAAAAGTAAAGGGATTTACGGTTTGTCTAAAATTTTGATTGAAAAATACCATGGAGAAGTACCACAAAGCTTCGAAGGTTTAGAAGAATTGCCTGCAGTTGGCCATAAAACAGCAAGTGTAGTTATGAGTCAGGCTTTTGGTGTCCCCGCTTTTCCAGTTGATACGCATATTTTAAGGTTGATGTTTCGTTGGAACTTAAGCAACGGAAAAAGTGTTGCTCAAACAGAAAAGGATGCAAAGCGTTTGTTCCCTAGAGAATTATGGAACGACTTACATTTGCAAATTATTTGGTACGGACGCGAATATTCTCCTGCAAGAGGTTGGGATTTAGATAAAGATATTATTACGAGTACTATTGGAAGAAAAACAGTCTTAGATACCTATTTTAAAAAAAATAAATAGATAAATATCCATATTATAAGTTTATCTTAAAATTAAAAAACCGTTTAGAAATAAATCTAAACGGTTTTTAATATTTTAAAGCTCTGCATTCACAGAAACAGCCTCTTTACTCAAAAATAGAATTCATTTTTAAATATTCTAAAAACTCTCTTTTAGTATCTTTTTCTTTAAACTTACCTCCAAATTCTGAAGTTACCGTAGAGCTTTCAATATCTTTAATCCCTCTAGAGTTTACACATAAATGTTTAGCATCAATAACACAAGCTACATCTTGTACACCTAAAGCCTCTTGCATTGCTTGTACTATTTGCATGGTTAAACGCTCTTGTACTTGTGGTCTTTTAGAAAAATACTCTACAATTCTATTCATTTTAGAAAGGCCAATTACCTTACCACCCGAAATATATGCAACATGAGCTCTACCAACAATAGGTAATAAATGATGCTCGCAAGTAGAATACACAACAATGTTTTTTTCTACCAACATTTCACCATAATTATAATTATTGTCAAAGGTTGATGCTTTTGGCATATTTTTAGGATTTAAACCCATAAACAACTCATTTACAAAAGATTTAGCAACTCTTTTAGGAGTTCCTTGTAAACTATCATCTGTTAAATCCATCCCCAAAGTGATTAAAATATCTTTTACACTTTCTTGGATTCTTTCAATTTTTTCTTCGTCAGAAATATCAAAAGCGTCTGCTCTTAATGGAGTTTTCGCTGATGTACCAACGTGATTCTCACCTATTTCTTCAATTCTTTCGTCATTCATTTTGCTGCTTAATTCAAACATTTCATTCTTTATTAAAGTGCAAATTTACGTGTTTGCAACGTATTATTTTAATTTCGTAATCAATAAAAATTATAAAATTATAATTTATGCTTTTAGTTGTATTATCATTTCAGATAAAGAGCAATTTATTTGCTCTCCAGAATTCATGTTTTTCAACACAAAAACATCGTTTTCTACCTTAGATATTACAAACTCTATCTCTCTATTAGTAACATATTTCCATTGTCGTTTTTGTGCCTTATTACTTTCACCTAAATCAGGATAAAACTCACTTTTTATATTGCTTTCTCTTAAAACCTTAATAGCTTTCATTTTTAGAATATCTGTAGTTGCGTCAAAATTTAAGAAAATCACCTTTGGTTTAGGCAAATCAACCGTTTTAAACAAGCCCAACTCTTCTAAAACTAAATATATTCTGTCTAATCCGAAAGAAATTCCAACTCCAGAAACATCTTTTAAACCAAAGATACCTGTTAAGTCATCATATCTTCCACCTCCACCAATAGACCCCATTTTTACACCTTTTGGAGCAGCAACTTCATAAATTGCACCGGTGTAATAATTTAATCCTCTTGCTAAAGTTACATCAACTTCTAAAGCTGCTCTTTCTAACCCTAATTCTTCAACAGAATTAATTACAAAACGCAACTCTTCTACTCCACTTGATCCTTCTTCTGAAGTTGATAACATACTTTCTAAAGAAGCCAATTTATCTAAATTAGAACCATCAAAACTAAATAAAGGATCCACCTTTTCAATAGCCTCTTCTGTAATTCCTTTAGACAACATTTCTTTTACAACGCCCTCTTTACCAATTTTATCTAACTTATCTAAAGCAACTGTAAAATCGATTAATTTATCTTGAGCACCAATAACTTCTGCAATACCAGATAATATTTTTCTATTGTTAATTTTAATCGTTGTTCCTGCTAAACCTAATTTGGTAAAAACAGTATCATATAATTGCACAAACTCTACTTCTTGCCATAAAGACTTGCTACCAACAACATCTGCATCGCACTGAAAAAACTCTCTAAAACGACCTTTTTGTGGTCTGTCTGCTCTCCAAACGGGTTGTACTTGGTATCTTTTAAAAGGAAAAGTAATTTCATTTTGATGCTGAACAACGTAACGTGCAAAAGGCACTGTTAAATCGTAACGCAATGCTTTTTCTGATATTTGAGCAGTAACTTTTAAACTATTTTTTTCTGATAAAAGAGTTTCATCTGCTTTCTTTAAAAAGTCTCCAGAATTTAATATTTTAAAAATTAATCGATCTCCTTCTTCACCATATTTCCCCATTAAAGTAGATGAGTTCTCAAAACTTGGTGTTTCTATGGGTTGAAACCCAAAGGTTTCAAAAGCAGTTTTTATCGTATTCATTATATACGTTCTGTTTGCTACTTCTGTTGGCGAAAAATCTCTAGTTCCTTTTGGTATGCTTGGTTTCATGTAAATCAATTATCAATGTTCAATGTTCAATTATCTTTTATCAATATATCAGAACACTGATAATTGATTATAGATAATTGTTTTGCGAGCGCAAATATCGTGAAAAATTATATTTTTTTAGGAGTTGTAAAGGTTTTATTTCTTTGTCTTAAACTATGTAAAGAAGCATTTAATTCGAAACCTAATAATAGAATTATTGCGTTTAACCACACAAATAGCATCAAGATTAAAAGAGTACCAATAGATCCATATAATTGATTGTATTGAGCAAACTTAACTACGTAAATTCCGAATAAATAAAAGGTAAATAATGAAACTACTGTCGTTAACAGAGCACCTGCAGAAAAGAACTTAGTTTCTTTCCCTTGCTTTGTTCCATATCTAAAAAGTAAGGAGACTATAGTGAAAAGCATCACTAAAAAAAGAGCATTTTTACCTATTAGAAATAAATCTAGATCTCCGGTATCTAACCAACCTGTTTCATCTATTTTAGACAATGCTACTTGATATAAAATAAGTATGGTAATCATAACAATTAAAAAAAACGACATCAATAAAGAAACTCCTAATGAGATAAAATAAGATCTAAAAACATTTCTAACATCTGTTACATGGTATGAGTATTCAAACCCTCCAAAAATAGCATTGACACCATTTGTCATTAAAAAGATAGAAAATAAAAAACCAAAAGAAAGCAAGCCTCCGTATTGATTGTTAATAATATCTCCAATAACTACATTTACAGCATCAAAAGTTTGAGGTGGTAAAATTTCTTTGATAAAAGAAAATAATCCTTCTTGAAAACCTTCTATAGGAATATAAGGGATTAGTGTTAAAATAAACAGCATAAAAGGAAAAACAGCCATAAAAAAACTAAAAGCAATTCCACCTGCTCTCGTTGTTAAGGCCCCTCTTACAATACCAATAATGTACATTTCTAATACATCGTATAAAGACATACCTTCTAACCCTGGAATTTTTATTCTTTTTCCAAATTTAACCAGAAGGTTTACAACTGGTATTTTTTCTAGTTTATCTTCTATTTCTTTACTCATTATTTGAGTTACAAAGTTAAAGTTAGTTCCATAGGCACTAAGTTAATAAGTAGCAAAGTTACAAACTGAATGAATAAAAACAATAATTAATTTACTTTCGTTGAGATTTTATACTTCTAATAAAACTGAATAACATTCTTTCGATTTCTCTTGATAATTTATACAAATTATCAAATTTTTCTTTATTGATCTATTCTAAATTAAAAGCAATTTCCACATGAGTTTGAAACTCAAAAAGCGATGCTATTGCAATATTAAAAAAACGAAGATACTCTCTCAGTCGTTCTCTACCATTACCTTCAAAAACATTACTAGGTATTGATACTGTAGATCTTCTTAATAGAGAAGTTAAGCAAAATATTTCTTCTTTTGGAAATGATTTAGACACTTTATAAATTTCAGAAACAAAGTTCATAGACTTTTGCTAAACTAATATATCTCTAAATGTTTTCACCTGTTTAATCTTATGTTTTATGAGTTGTAAAGTTAAAAGTAGTTACAAAGCATCAAAGTCAGACTCTTCTTTTTTATAACTTTTTACTCAACTACAATTTTATATTCCGACAAAAGACCCAAAATATTTTCTTTACTAAACTTTGCTCCTTTTAAACTATTTTCTTCTGGATTGATATTAAAATTAAAAGCAGTCTTAAAATCTGACTTTTCAAGATTAGTTCTATCAAAAATGGCACTTTTCAAATCACAATTATCAAAAAGCGAACTTATTAAAACCGTTTCTGTAAAATCTACTTCTTGCAAATTACAATTGATAAATTTTGTTTTCGGAATTTTTAATTGATAAAAAGAAGAAAAACTTAATTGACAGTCTTTAAAACTAAATTGCAGTAAAAAGGCATCACATTCATTAAATTTAATTCCTATCATTTTACAATTGATAAAACTCACCTCTTTAAAAGCTGTATCTTTTACAATGGCATTGCTAAAATTACAATCTATAAATTCGCACTCTACAAACTGAATATTTGATGCATGCACATTTTCGAAATTACAATCTAAAAAAGTGCAATTATCATATTCTCCTTTGTTGATTTTCGTTTTAGTGAAATCAATTTTAGTGAACTCTTCGCTATCAAAATAAGTCTCTGTCATCTAAACTTATTCTTGTTTTATTAGCTTATAATTTAACTCGCTTTCAATTTTATGACCATCAATATCTAACAATTCAATATAATTATTACCAATTGCATATTTAAAAGGCGATTTTTTTAATTCTAAAATTAGTTTTCCTTCCTTAACAACGTACGTTCCTTCTTGTTTATAAGTATGCTCATCTCCTTTTCCTTTGTATACTTTTTCTAACACAAAAGTACTATCGGTATTCAAAGTCATTTTATTATCGATTCCAATACAATCTGCACAAGGAAATTCGCCTACATAAACTCCTGTAACATCTACCGGAGCATTATTTTTACATGCTAAAAAAAGAATACAAACTACAGCTACAACTTTTATAATATATTTCATTTAATCTACTATTTTAATCCTCTAGCTTCTAACATTGGTGCTGCTTCCGGGTCTCTACCCGCAAAGGTTTTATACATTTCTGCATAATCCATAGTATTTCCTTTTGATAAAACTTGATCACGGAATTTTTGTCCGTTTGCACGAGTTAACAATCCATTATGTTTAAACCAATCGTACGCATCATGACTCAACATTTCTGTCCATAAATAAGAATAGTAACCTGCTGCGTAACCACCACTAAAAATGTGTGCAAAATAAGTTGAACGATATCTTGGTGGAATTTCATCAATATTTAATTTCATACTTTTTAAAGCTTCCTTTTCAAACTTAGCAACGTCTTCAATATTCTCATTTGCAGAAATTGTATGCCATTTCATATCTAAACTAGAAGAACATAAGTTTTCTATCATAGAATATCCTTGATTAAAAGTACCTGCATCTTTAATTTTTTGTAATAATGCTGCCGGAATTACTTTTCCTGTTTTGTAATGTATTGCGTAGTTATTTAAAATTTCTGGATGCGTAGCCCAATTTTCATTGAACTGCGATGGAAACTCTACAAAATCTCTTGCGGTACTTGTACCAGAAATTGATGCATATTTTTGATTCCCAAAAAATCCGTGTAATGCATGTCCAAATTCATGAAACATAGTTTCTACTTCATCAAAACTAATTAAAACTGGTTCTCCATCAGCTGGTTTTGGAGTATTACACACATTATAAATAACGGGTTTCTGATTGCGTAATTTAGATTGTTTTACAAAACTACTCATCCACGCACCACCACGTTTGCTATCTCTTGCAAAATAATCTCCAAAGAATAATCCTAATTTAGAACCATCCTCCTCAAACAATTCATAAACGACAACATCTGGGTGATACGTTGGTATGTCTGTTCGTTTTTTAAAGGTAATTCCGTATAATTTTGTAGCAGCATAAAACACCCCTTTTTCTAAAACGTTGGTCATTTCAAAATAAGGTTTTACCTCGTCTTCATTTAAATTGTACTTAGATTTACGCACTTTTTCGGCATAAAGATTCCAATCGTAAGGTGCTAGTTTAAAACCTTTTCCTTCCTTATTAATTTCGGCCTGAATTTCTTTTATTTCAGATGCTGCTTTATCTAAAGAACCCGGAATTAAATTTTTAAACATCTTAAAAACTTTATCTGGTGTTGCAGCCATGGTGCCTTGTAAACTCCAACTTGCATAATTATCAAAACCTAAAATCTGCGCTTTTTTAGCTCTTAATTTCGTCATTTTTAAAACAAGATCACTTGTATCATATTCACCAGCATCTGCTCTATGAATAGATTTTTCGAACAATTCCTTTCTAACCTCTCTGTTTTCTAACGTTTGTAAAGAAGGTTGTTGCGTCGTATTAATTAACTGAATTTCATATTTTCCATCTTTTTCTAAAGAAGCTATTTTTTCATCAGAAAAACCTTTTAATTTCGATTTATCGGTAATTACAATTCCGCCTTTTTTACTAGCATCTAATAATTTCTTCCCAAAATCGTTAGATAAACTGGCTATTTCTGAATTTATTTCTTTTAATTGCTCCTTTTTTTCTTCGGATAAATTAGCACCCGCTTTAGAGAAGTTTTTAAAATATTCACCAACTAAATGTTTAGATTCTGCATCTAAATTAGCTTCAGAAAGGTTATCATAAACAGCCTTTACTTTTGCAAACAATTTTGTATTCAATAAAATATCATCGCTGTGCTTAGAAAATTTTGGTGCTAATTCTTTTTGATTTTCTTTAATAGTATCGTTTGTGTTAGCACCTGCCAATCCATAAAAAACAGCAGTTACATCATCTAATTTTTTGCTACTTTCTTCTAAAGCTAAAATGGTGTTTTCAAAAGTTGGAGCCGCTGTGTTCTCTGTAATTTTTGCAATTGCCTCGTTTTGTATTTTCATACCTTCTAAAATAGCCGGTAAAAAATGTTTCGCTTTAATTTTGGTAAAATCGGGCGTTCCGTATTCTAGTGTACTTTTTACTAATAAAGGATTTTTAGAAATATCCATGGTATTTTCTTTTTTAGCTTCTTTAGTGTTGCAAGATATCACCAACATTAAAGACGCTGCTATTGTTATATATTTTTTCATTTCTAATGATTTTTAAAAAGCTTTTAAACTCAAATCTAAATTAGACACAGAGTGTGTTAATGCACCAGAAGAAATATAATCTACACCACATTCTGCGTATTTTCTAATGGTATCTTCATTAATTCCGCCAGAAGATTCTGTTAGGCAAGTATCACCAATTAAAGCAACGGCTTTTTTAGTGTCTTCATAATTAAAGTTGTCAATTAGAATTCTGTAAACACCTTCGTTAGATAAAATTTCTTTAATTTCTTCTAAACTTCTAGCTTCCACAATAATTTTAATATCGATGTTCTTTTCTGCTAAATATTTTTTTGTTTTGGTAATTGCCGCTGTAATTCCACCCGCAAAATCTATATGATTGTCTTTAATCATCACCATGTCATATAATGCAAAACGGTGGTTTTCTCCCCCACCAATCTTAACAGCCCATTTTTCAATTGCTCTAATTCCCGGAGTTGTTTTTCTTGTATCTAAAACTTTGGTTTTTGTTCCTTTCAATAAGTTTGCAAAAAAAGCTGTTTTGGTAGCAATTGCACTCATTCTTTGCATGGCATTTAAAACCAAACGTTCTGCCATTAAAATAGATTGAGATTTTCCTGAAACATGAAAAACAATATCACCATATTTCACATCCTCTCCATCATTTATAAACGTTTCTACTTGTAAATCTTTATCAACATAGCTAAAAACTTGTTTTGCAAACTCTACTCCTGCTATAATTCCGTCTTCTTTTACCAACAATTTTGCCTTTCCTTGTGCATCCGCAGGAATACAAGAAAGTGAGGTGTGATCTCCATCACCAATATCTTCTCTTATGGCATTTTTTATAATTAAATCTAATTCGTTTTGAAATTGTTTTTTAGATATCATTGCATAATATTTTTATCAATTCAAAAATATAGTATTTTTGAGGAAATCTTGTATGAAAATGAAAAGAAAAATACTCTTTTTAACTTTACTCTTTAGCGTTTTTTATGGTTTTTCTCAATCTGTAAATTATATAGATGAAAAGATGAAGTCTATAGACTCTATAACTTACTATAAAAAATGTAATTCTGTTGTTTTAAAATGTTTAAACTTTAAAACAGATTCTTTAAATATTAATAAAGTGGTTTACAAATTTAAATTTGGAACTACAGATTCTATTGGTTACTCTCAAGTAAGAACTTTATTATTAAAAAACAGTAATCGAAAAATTCATAAAAATGCTTTTTTAATGATTAGTTACAGAGACACTCTTTTTAATACTAAAGCTATAAAAGAAAGTTTTATAAGACATACAAAAACACACAAAACATTAGAGCATAAAGATTTTAATTCTAAAAAATATCACTTTAGAAGACAAAAATGGGTTAATTCTCAAAAAAAATGTAGAGAGAAATTTAATAAATTAGGCGCAGAAACATTTTATGTTTTTAAATATGATTATGGCTACATGAAAGAATACAATGATATTAAATGGATAAAAGATAGAGGCCTTTTTAAAAATGCTTTTTTTAAAATTATTTATAGTGGTAATTTTTTAATTATAAAACCTGATGGAAAGTATTTTATTAGCGGAGGGCATTTACCCAATAATTTATTAAAAAAACTACTTAAAAATGAAGATTGGTCTAAACTAAAATTAGATTGGTTAGCAACCTACAATACTTTAAGTAAATCTGGTATAGGTGCTTTTAAAGAAAATTCTTATCATAAAAAACATTGTTTCTAATGAAAATTAAATTACTTGCCATTGGTAAAACTGACAACAAACAATTAATGTTATTAATTGATGAATATCAAAAAAGGTTAAAACATTATATAAAGTTTGAGTTAGAAATAATTCCGGATATTAAAAATGTGAAGAATTTAAGCGAAATTCAACAAAAAGAAAAAGAAGGTGAATTGATTTTATCTAAACTACAAAACACAGATCAATTGGTTTTGTTAGATGATAAAGGAAAACATTACAGTTCTATTGATTTTTCTGTCTATTTACAAAAGAAAATGAACGCCGGTATAAAACAACTAGTATTGGTTATTGGTGGACCTTATGGTTTTTCTGATGCAGTTTATAAAAAATCAATCGGAAAAATATCATTATCTAAAATGACATTTTCGCATCAAATGATTCGTTTATTTATTGTAGAACAATTATACAGAGGTTTTACAATTCTTAAAAACGAACCGTATCATCATGAATAGTCACCTTGTTAATTTAGATCTTTTTATTTTTAATCTATTGAATGAAATTCAAACTTTATTTCGTTCATAATCAGAATATCTTGACACTTTGTTACTTTGATACTATTTTTAACTTTGCAACTTACTTAAACCTTAAAAACTTTGTAACTTTGTTTCTTACTTTTAAAACTTTGCTACTAAAAATATGAAATTAGTATTCGCTACAAATAACCTTAACAAACTGAGTGAAGTTCAGGAAATGTTACCAGACTCCATACAATTATTGAGTTTAAAAGATATTAACTGTTTTGATGAAATAGACGAAACAGAAACCACTTTAGAAGGAAACGCTAAATTAAAAGCGGATTATATTACCAAAAAATTTGGTTTTAATTGTTTTGCTGATGATACAGGTTTAGAAGTAGATAGTTTAGATGGAAAACCTGGAGTATATTCTGCTCGTTTTGCAGGTGAGCCTTCTAATTCTGAAAACAATATGCAAAAGTTGTTGGTAGATTTAAAACCTGCTAGCAATAGAAAAGCACAATTTAGAACCGTAGTTGCTTTAAACTTAAATGATGAAAATTTTCTTTTTGAAGGAATTTGCAAAGGTGAAATTTTAAAAGAAAAGCATGGAGAAAAAGGTTTTGGTTACGATCCTATTTTTAAACCAAACGGATTTAAAAAGTCTTTTGCAGAAATGACTTCTGAAGAAAAAAATAGCATTTCTCATAGGGGAATTGCCATTCAGAAATTAGTAAGATTTCTATCAAAATATAAATATTAAATTTACCTGATCAAACATTATTAAATCATTAAAAATTAATTTGATTATAAAAGCGTAATTTTAAGCCCCACTGAACCAGACATTCATTAATGGAAAACAAATCATATACAAGACACTTTATTTTTTTATCTATATTACTGGTAGTCTTGTTTTTTTTGAACATCAGTTTTGGGTCTGTTTCCATTCCGTTTAAGGATATTTTTAATAGTCTTTTTGGCGGCACTATAACCAAAGAAAGTTGGGAAACTATCATTATTAATTTTAGAATTCCGAAGGCAATAACAGCCGTTTTAGTTGGTTCTGGTTTGTCTATTTGCGGTTTGTTAATGCAAACTTTATTTAGAAATCCTTTAGCAGGCCCTTTTGTGTTGGGAATTTCTTCCGGTGCAAGTTTAGGCGTGGCTATTTTAATTTTAGGTTCTTCTGTTTTTGGAGGACTTTTTCTAACAAGTTCTGTTTCTAATTGGTCTTTACCCATTGCCGCAAGTTTGGGCGCTTTTTTAGTTTTATCAGCAGTAATAATTGCTGCAAACAGAGTAAGAAACACCATGTCTATTTTAATCATCGGATTGATGTTTGGTTCATTAACATCTGCAGTTATTAGTGTTTTGGCTTATTTTAGTGAAGCAGCCCAAATTCAGCAATATTTATTTTGGAGCTTTGGTAGTTTGGGTAATTTAACTTGGAATGAAATTACTATTTTTGCTATTATTTATTGCATCGGTATTTTAGGAACCATCACCGTTATTAAACCTTTAAACAGTTTTTTATTAGGTGAAAATTACGCCAAAAGTTTAGGAATTAATGTAAAGAGAAGTAGAAATATTATATTACTAATTACTAGTTTGTTAACAGGTGTTATCACTGCATTTTCCGGACCAATTGCCTTTGTAGGTTTAGCTGTTCCGCACATCGCAAGAATGTTATTTTCTAGTTCTAATCATAAAATATTATTACCTGCAGTTGCTATTATTGGTGCAATTGTCTTGCTAATTTGTGATGCTATTGCACAAATGCCAACAAGCGAATTTACACTACCAATAAATGCAATTACCTCTTTATTTGGTGCACCAATAGTTATTTGGTTACTAATTAGAAAAAAGAGATTGTTTGTTTAATTAAGTGGCAAAGTTAAAAATAGCCACAAAGTTACAGCGTTAAAAAGCTGTAAGCAAACAAGCTGAACTTTGTAAATCTGCCACCCTGAAACTTTGAAACTTTGAAACTAAAAAATATACATATCATCCTTAAAACTGAAAATCTATCCATAGGTTATCAGCAAAAAAAGAACTCCAAAATTATTGCTTCCAACATCAATTTAGAAATTGAAAAAGGAAAATTAGTAACGGTTTTAGGTAAAAACGGAATCGGAAAATCTACTTTATTAAGAACTCTTTCTAAAGTTCAGAAGCCTATTTCTGGAGCTGTATTTATTCATCAGAAAAACTTAGAAAACCTTAGCGAAAAAGAACTTTCTACACAATTAAGCTTGGTATTAACAGAACGATTGCCTGAGAGCCAACTAACCGTTTACGAGTTAATTGCATTGGGCAGACAACCCTACACCAATTGGATTGATAAACTTTCTGACAAAGACAAAGAAAAAGTAGATACAGCATTACGACAAACAGAAATTGAACATTTAAAAAACAATCGTTTTTACGAATTAAGCGATGGTCAATTACAAAGGGTTCTTATAGCTAGAGCGTTAGCGCAAGACACCGAAATTATTATTTTAGATGAACCAACGGCACATTTAGACATGCATCATACCATTAAAATATTTTCATTGTTAAAAAAGTTAGTTGCAGACACCAATAAAACCGTTATTATATCATCTCACGAAATTAATTTATCTATTCAGTTGGCAGATGAAGTAATGCTTTTAACAGAAAACACCGTTCATTTTGGCACTCCAAAAGAATTAATTAATAATAATGCTTTTGATACTTTATTTCCTAAAGAACTTGTTAACTTTAACAAAACCTTACAACAATTTGTAATTAACAAAAGTTAAGTTTGATGTTTATTTTACTCATATATCCGTAATTTGTAATACTTGTAAAAAAAGTAAACATCAGTACAAAAATAGTTTTAGCATTTTGAAAAATTTCCCTGTAGATTTTACAAATTAACGCAGTATAAAAAAGTTCTATAATTAGGTCATTTACAGCGTTATGTTGCTTTACGGACAATCAAATCATTTTATTATAATATTACATCTTACAAACTTTATTCAACCTAATTTATGAAAAACATCCTTTACACATTTGGTCTTTTCTTTTTTATAGCATGTAGCTCTAGTCAAAATACTTCTAAAGAAGATGTAAACACTGATTATGCTGCTAAATATGCAGCAACAATTACAGCAGAAGACTTAAAAACCAATTTATACATTTTTGCCTCAGATGAGTTTGAAGGTAGAAATACGGGAGAACCTGGACAGAAAAAAGCAATTGAATTTTTAAAAAACTTTTATGTTGCTAAAGGAATCTCTTCTGGTTTAGGAGGTGATAATTATTACCAAAAAGTGCCTGCTGATTGGATTAATAAAAATACACGTCGTGGTAAATACAAAGATTCCGAAAATGTTTTAGCGTTTATAAAAGGAACCGAAAAGCCCGATGAAATAGTTGTAATTTCTGCACATTTAGACCATGAAGGCATAAAAAATGGACAAATTTACAATGGAGCCGATGATGATGGTTCTGGTTCCATGGCTATTTTAGAAATTGCAAAAGCGTTTCAAACAGCAGTAAAAGCAGGTAAAGGACCTAAAAGATCTATTTTGTTTTTACATGTTACAGGTGAAGAAAAAGGATTATTAGGTTCTAAATACTATACAGAAAACCCAATATTTCCGCTAGCAAATACTGTTTGTGATTTAAATATTGATATGATTGGTAGAGTTGATGATTTACACAAAACAGATTCTAATTATGTATATTTAATTGGTGCAGATAAATTGAGTACTGAGCTTCAACAAATTTCTGAAAATGCAAATACAAAATATACCAACATTAATTTAGATTACACCTATAATGATGAAAATGACCCAAATCGTTTTTACTACAGATCTGATCATTACAACTTTGCAAAACATAATATACCTGTTATTTTTTATTTTAACGGTACACATGAAGATTACCACAAACCCACTGATACTCCAGATAAAATTGAATATGATTTGTTAGCAAAAAGAACGCAATTAGTTTTTTACACAGCTTGGGAAGTTGCTAATAGAGAAACAAGATTGATTGTAGATAAAGCTTCAAAAGAATAAATTTATTAAATATAAAACGATAAGAACCTCTAAGTGGTTACCTTTAAAAAAATCTACATAAAAAAATGAGCACTAAAATAGATTTAAAAGAAGCTATTTCCATTGGAATTGGAGGAATGGTTGGTGGTGGAATTTTCGCAGTACTAGGATTGGCAGTCGCCTTGGCAAAAGGAGGCACTCCCATTTCTTTTTTAATTGCAGGTTTTATTGCTTTGATAACTTCTTATAGCTACGTAAAATTATCTCTAAAATATCCAGACAGAGGTGGAACTGTTAAGTTTATAAACCAAGGTTTTGGAGTTGGCGTTTTTAGTGGAGGAATAAATAATTTACTTTGGGCAAGTTATATTATTATGTTAGCTTTATACGCTTCTGCTTTTGGTTCTTATGCCCCAAATTTATTTGAATTAACTAGTAACAAAGTTATAGACACGCATGTTTATGCTTCTGCAATTGTAATTATTGCTACTGCAATTAATTATTATAGTATTTCTGTTGTTGGAAAAATAGAAGCGTATGCTGTTATTATAAAGTTGATAATCTTATTATCTTTTGTGGGTTTTGGGATCTATGGATTGTTTGGAAACACGCATTTAGAACAATTATCACCAGCTTATTGGGAATCTCCTTTTAAACTAGTTACTGCAGGAATGGTAATTTTTGTAGCCTACGAAGGTTTTGAATTGATTGCCAATGCTGCTCCTGATATAGAAAACCCAAAAGTAAATATTCCACGAGCTTATTATTGGTCCGTTCTTTTTGTAATCTTTCTATATATAATTATTGCTGCAATTACCGTTGGCTCGTTAGATTTTAATGTAATTGCAACCGCACAAGATTATGTTTTAGCAGAAGCGGCAAAACCCATGTTAGGTAAACCTGGATTTACAATTATTACTATTGCAGCACTAATTTCTACTTTTTCTGCAATAAATGCTTCACTTTATGGAGGAAGCGAAGTAAATTATGAAATTGCAGAAGATGATGAACTTCCTAAAGAATTTACACACAAATTATGGAACCAACCAATTGGCTTATTTATAACAGCAATTGCCACATTAGTATTAGTAAATACCTTAAAATTAGAAAGCATTTCAACTGCTGGTAGTGTTGGTTTTCTATTTATTTTTGCCGTTGTAAACTATAGTGGTTTTAAATTATCTGAAGAAACAGGAAGTAAAAAGAGTATTCCTATTTTAGGCGCTATCTTATGTTTTACAGCAATGATAGCCCTACTTATTCAACAATATTCCGTTAATAAATTTGATGTATTTATTGCTTTAGGAATTATTGCTTTCTGTTTTTTATTGGAAATTTTTTATAAAAAAAATGAATAAAAA
Source organism: Polaribacter sp. Z014 (assembly GCF_023555435.1). Classification (NCBI taxonomy): domain Bacteria; kingdom Pseudomonadati; phylum Bacteroidota; class Flavobacteriia; order Flavobacteriales; family Flavobacteriaceae; genus Polaribacter; species Polaribacter sp. Z014. The sequence goes on along the minus strand of NZ_JALCZP010000010.1, from coordinate 15,700 downwards.
ACATTGGGTAAAGCTAAAATCAACAAATAGTTATATCCGTTGCATAGGATAAAATAAATTTGAAATTTATTAGAAATTAAGTCTCAGAAAAAGTTATTCCATCGCTTTTTTAAAATCAACTAAAAGCTTTTGTACTTTTTTATTATCATACACAATTGGGTACAATTCTTTTAAAACGATATTGTAATCGTAATCTATTTTTAAAGCTGCTATTAGATGATCAAATCCGTATTTTTCTTTATTCAGAATAAAAAATAACCCTGACAATCTATACGCAATTTCAGCTGCATTTTTATACACTTTTTGCGCTTTAATTAAAGTATTAAGAGCATCATTAAATTCGCCTAAAAAAGATAATACATCTGCTAAACCTATAAATATTTCTAAGGAATCATCATTTAAATCTAAACATTTTTCGAAACCAGTCACAGCTTCTTCATAAAAATTAAGTTTAAGATTAATTTCTGCATATTGTCTCCAATACAAAGAATTATCTTCTTCTATTTTTAACGCTTTAGAGATGTAATATGCTGCTTTTTGATAGTTTTCTTCTAGATAATATAAATTGGTTAATAACATCCAACCTTTATCTAATAAAGGATCTTCGTGAACCGCCTTTTTATAAAAAGAAATCGCTTTATCAAAATTTAGTAATTTTTCATGACACTCTCCTACTCTTAGGTACACAAAAGCTGTTGCGTCATCTAATTCTAAAGTAATTAGATAATTATCTATAGCTTCTTTATAACTCCCTAATTGTTCTAATGTTTTTGCTTTTTCTAAATAACCTCCAATAAAAGACTCATCAATTATAACAGCATAATCAAAAGCATTTAATGCTTTTTTATATTTTTCTAAAATAAAATATTGTCTTCCTAATTGATGCCACGCAACTTCGCAATATGGATTAATATCTACATAAGCATTTAAATAGGTTATTGCTGCATCATGTTCTTGCTCCATATCAAAACAATACACCACATTATACAGCGCAGAATAATCTTCAAAATCTACATGCACACATTTTATAAAGGTTAAACGTGCATTTTTAAAGTCGTCTAAATACAAATATTCCATTCCTAAAAGAGACCACACATCTACCTTATCATCTGTAAATGTTAAGGCTTTTTTTAATAATTCTATGGCTTCTTTATGATTTCCTTGCTTAGAACTAATGGTTGCTTTTTGTATAAAAACTTCATCATTATTAGGCTCTAAGCGCTCAATAATTTTCAACAACATAGAAGCTTTATCTAATTCATCCTCAAAAACATAAATCTCTACTTGCAGTAATTTTAAATCTACGGAAGCAGGATGTTGTTGCAGCCCAAGTTTTACTGCTTTTTTAGCCAAAGCATGTTTACCTGCGTCTAAATAATGCACAATTATTTCTTCGAACTCTACCAAATCAAAAAAATAAACTGCGTTGGTTTTTAGCATCGATTCAAACTTTAAGAGAGACATAACTATGAGATTTGAATTAGTTTATTAAAGGTACTACAACTCCTAAGATTCATAGTATTTAGGTTTTTTTGTTTTCAACAATTTAATTAACATCAAAATCAACTAAAAATCACTTAAAAAAACAAGACTTCTACGTACTTAAAACTACTATTAAATAGTTCTTTTCTTATAAATCTATTGTAAAAATTACAATTCGAGTCTCATTTTATTTTGCACATACATTAATTTACATTAATTTTGATTTTCAATAACTATCAAGCTAAATTGATAGCTTTCTTTATGAGCAAAAAAAACTTACTTAACTCAAAGGATATTGAAATAATTTTACATCGATTGGCTTGTCAGTTAATCGAAAATCATAACGATTTTTCTAATACCGTATTAATAGGTTTACAACCAAGAGGTAGTTTTTTAGCTAATAGATTAGCCGATTTATTAAAAACAACTTATAACGTTAAAGACTTACAATTAGGACTATTAGATATTACCTTTTACAGAGACGATTTTAGAAGAAGAGATGCGCCTTTAGCAGCTACAGCAACTGAAATGGACTTTATTATTGAAGGTAAAAATGTAGTAATTATTGACGATGTCTTGTATTCTGGTAGAAGTGTTAGAGCTGCATTAACTGCAATGCAAGCCTATGGAAGACCTGATAATATTGAATTATTAGTATTAATAGACAGACGTTTTAGTAGGCATTTACCAATACAACCAAATTATAGAGGTAGACAAGTAGACGCTATTAACCTCGAAAAAGTGTTGGTTACTTGGAAAGAAACGCATAAAAAAGACGCAGTTTACATAGAATCAAAATAATTATGTCAGAATTAAGTGTAGAACATTTATTAGGAATAAAGTATCTAAAAGAAACTGATATTGATCTTATTTTTAGAACTGCAGATCATTTTAAAGAGGTAATTAACAGACCTATAAAAAAAGTACCTTCTCTTAGAGATATTACCATTGCTAACTTGTTTTTTGAAAACAGTACGCGTACCAAATTAAGTTTCGAATTGGCAGAAAAACGACTTTCTGCAGATGTAATTAATTTTTCTGCAGGGCAATCTTCTGTAAAAAAAGGAGAAACTCTCATTGATACCGTAAACAATATTTTAGCTATGAAAGTAGATATTGTTGTAATGAGACATGCAAGTGTTGGTGCCGGTGTTTTTTTATCTAGACATGTAGATGCTAAAATAGTAAACGCAGGTGACGGAACGCATGAACACCCAACACAGGCTTTATTGGATTCTTATTCTATTCGAGAAAAATTAGGAAGCGTAAAAGGTAAAAAAATTGTAATTGTTGGTGATATTTTACACTCTAGAGTAGCACTATCTAACATCTTTGCATTACAATTACAAGGTGCAGAAGTAAGAGTTTGTGGCCCAACAACGTTAATTCCTAAATACATTTCTAGTTTAGGAGTAAAAGTAGAAACCAATCTAAAAAAAGCACTAGAATGGTGTGATGTTGCCAATGTTTTACGTGTTCAAAACGAAAGAATGGATATTAAATATTTTCCTTCTACGAGAGAATACACCCAACTTTTTGGAATTAATCAAGAAATTTTAGACAACCTTGGCAAGAAAATTGTGATTATGCACCCAGGACCGATAAACCGTGGTGTAGAAATTACAAGTGATGTTGCCGACTCTGATCAATCTATTATATTAAACCAAGTAGAAAACGGAGTTGCCGTAAGAATGGCCGTTATTTATTTATTAGCACAACAAGTTAAGAGATGAATCTAAACGAAGTTTAAGATCGCTGTACTAAATCTGTAATAATGAAAATAGACAAAAAAGACACCTATACACTTATTTTAAGTGATGAAAAATCATTTACCGAATTTTACAATTCTTTCTTAATTGAAGAAGAAAAAAGGAGTAAAGAACATATTATCATACAAATTTCAGACAACATTAACGCTTCAATAAAAGATTTTTCACTATTTTTGAGAATAGCAGCTCAAAAAAAGGAAAATGGCACATCATTTGTAATAGTAAATTCTAGTATTAATATAGACGATTTTCCAGAAAACTTTAACATTACTCCTACTTTGCAAGAAGCAATAGATGTAATAGAAATGGAAGCTATGGAAAGGGAACTAGGATTTTAAACAAAAAGCAAATGGTAAAAAAACTACTTTTTATATTATTTTTAAGTTGTACTTCTATAGTTTTTTCTCAGGAAAACTCTATTGATGGTTTATCTGCTGCTCCAAATCCTTTTACAAATACTACCAAAATTAGTTTTTCATCAGACTCAAAATCGACTATTTATTTTACCGTCAAAAATGTATTAGGAAAAACTGTTTTCAGAAAAAGTATTCAAACAAAACCGGGTAAAAACAATATTCCTTTTTATAAAAACGATTTGCCTAATGGTATGTATATTTATAGCATACAAGACAAAAAGAAAACCATATCTAAACGACTTGTTATTAGATGAGCATAACCCTAACTATATTAGGTTGTCATTCTGCAACACCTAGAATAAACGCTTTTCCTACTTCACAGTATTTGGAAATTAACAATAGCCATTTTTTAATTGATTGTGGTGAAGGTACTCAGCGTCAAATGAGAAAATATAAAGTTGGTTTTTCTAAAATCAATCATATTTTTATAACACATTTACATGGTGATCATTTTTATGGATTGGTTGGATTATTAGCTACTTTCGGAATTTTAAATAGAGAAAAAGAACTCCATATTTATGGCCCAAAAGGCATAAAAGAAGTTACTTTATTACAATTAAAAATTTCTCAATCTCACGCAAAATATAAAATGATTTTTCATGAGTTAACTTCTAAAGAAAGTGAACTTATTTTTGAAGACGATAAGGTTTCCGTACGCACTATTCCGTTAACCCATAGAGTGTATACAAACGGCTATTTGTTTACAGAAAAAGAGAAATCTAGAAAGCTAAACATGTTAAATATTAGTGGATATCCAGAAATTGATAAAGCCGATTATTTAAATATTAAAGCAGGTAGAGATGTAGTTTTGCCTTCTGGAGAAGTTGTTTCTAATTTAGAATTAACAATTCCGCCAGAAAAACCTTTAAGTTTTGCTTTTTGTAGCGATACGTGTTACAAACCAGATATTGTTCCTCTTATAAAAGAAGTCGATTTATTATACCATGAAGCTACCTTTTTAGCAGACAGAGAAGACTTGGCAAAAAAGACAAAACACGCTACAACAAAACAAGCTGCTGAAATTGCAAAACAAGCAAACGCTAAGCAATTAATAATAGGTCATTATTCTGGAAGATATAAAGACATTAACGTTTTTAAAGAGGAAGCACAAGAAATATTTAAAAACACTTACTTAGCTGAACCTGGAAAAATGTTTAAAGTATAACTAATAATTTATTATTTCGAACAGTTGAAATAAATTCAATATACAACGAAACGTTAAACACCTACCCAAAAGTAGAAATAGAAGAACTTATAAAAAAGTTAATTGAACTTGATTTTTACAATCCTTACTTCACTACCTTCTTCTGTATTACAAATACAGCTCATTAAAATTTTGAATATCTAAGTAAAAACTTTACAGCACGTACTGATTTCTCTTGAGAAAAAAGGAAAGAAGGAGGTGTAAATTATTTCTGGACTTTGTATCACCCGAAAGACATACAGCTTTGGCTAATAAGTTTATTAAATTTTGCCATTAATAATTTACTTTTTAATATTGATCTATACTTAACATTACTAATGTACAAGCAACTTCTACCTCTATAGAATTCTTCTCTAAAAGTTTTACAAACTCCTCATTCTCAGATCCAGGATTAAAAATTACTCTTCTAGGTTTTAAACCAATTATATAATCATAGTACGCTTCTTGATTTTTTGGGTTTAGGTACAAAGTAACCGTATCTATATTTTTATACTCTTTTTTTTCAGTATCAATTACAACCCCTAATACAGTTCCTTTTCTTATTCCTAAAGCAGCAACAGGTATTTCTTTATCTACGAGCCTTTTAATAGCAATATTAGAATATTTATTAGGATTTGTTGAAGCGCCTAGAACTAATGTTACATTTTTCATTCCGTTAATTTACGTTAAACAAATTTAATATCATAACAAATATAAACAATGAGATTTCTATAAACCATTCCATACTAAAAAAAAATAAAATTTAGCTTCACTATTTTAAGTTTTAAGCTCACTTATACAAAAAAATCAACTTTAACAAAAGGTAAAAACCAACATAAAGTTGATAATTTTTTTTAGTTATTAATCTATAAATATAATTACCTTTATATAACACCAACTTATACTTTTTATAGAGCATTACAAACTAGATTATTATGAAAATAGCTGTTTTTAGTACAAAGTCTTACGATAAAGAATCATTAGAAAAACACAACATTAAAGGAGCCCTTTCTTTTACCTATTTTGAAGAGTCTTTAAATAAGAAAACAACCAATTTAGCATTAGGATTTAATGCTGTTTGTGTTTTTGTAAATGATAAATTAGATAGTGAAACTATAAAAAAACTTGCAAAAAATGGAATTAAGCTAATTGCTTTGCGTTGTGCAGGCTTTAATAATATAGATTTAGAAACAGCTGCAGAAAATAAGATTACAGTTGTTAGAGTTCCCGCGTATTCTCCAGAAGCAGTTGCAGAACAAGCAGTTGCTTTAATTATGACATTAAATAGAAAAACCCATAAGGCATATAACAGAATTAGAGAAGGTAATTTCTCCTTAGAAAAACTGATAGGTTTTAATCTACATAACAAAACCGTTGGTGTAATTGGTACAGGTAGAATTGGTGAAGCATTTTCAAAGATAATGCAAGGTTTTGGTTGTAAAGTAGTTGCTTATGATCTTTATGAAAACAAAGAATTGCTAAAAATAGGTGTTGATTATTTACCCTTTGATGAATTGATAAAAACATCTGATATTATTTCTTTACATTGCCCACTTACACCAGAAACGCATCACCTAATGAATAAAAAAACGTTTTCAAAAATGAAAAAAGGTGTGATGCTTATTAACACCAGTAGAGGTGCGTTAATTGATAGCGCTGATGCTATTACCGCTTTAAAAAGTCATAAAATAGGGTATTTAGGTATAGATGTATACGAACAAGAAGAGAAACTATTCTATAAAGACTTGTCTGAAGATATTATTCATGATGATTTAATATTAAGACTAATAAGTTTCCCAAATGTATTAATCACAGCTCACCAAGGTTTTTTAACCAAAGAAGCATTAGAACAAATAGCCAAAATAACTATAGAGAATATTTCTAATTTTGAAAAAAATATAAAAACAGAGAATGAAGTATTAATTGCCCAATAAAAGCATTGTAAAACAACAATACATCACATTCTAAACACTATTTTATTTTATGAGTTTATTATAATAAACACGCTCATATCAAAATAAAAAAAGTGTATTTCATTTTAAATAAATAATCATTTTAGTATATTTCTAAGATGTATCAATCTATAACAAATCACATCAACAATCATATTACACCAACAACCATTGATTTAGAATTTTTTAATGCGCTTTTAACTGAAACTTCTATACCAAAAGGTCAGTTTTTATTATTACCTAGAGCCATTGTAAACCAAGAATATTTTGTTGTTAAAGGTTGTTTAAAGGCTTATTATTCTGATGATAAAGGCCATAGACACATCATTCAGTTTGCAGTAGAAAATTGGTGGATAGGAGATTTTGATGCTTTTTACAATCAAATACCTTCCATACTACACATAGAAGCAATTGAAGACTCTAAATTATTATCTATTAGCTATAATAATCTTCAAAAGATTTATGATGAAGCTCCTGTTTTTGAACGTTATTTTAGAATTTTAACCACCAAGGCTGTCATCGCGCAGCGAAAAAGAATTTTATCTACATTAGAAAAAAACACACAAGAGCGTTACTTAGAGTTTTGTTCTTCTTATCCAAACATAGAAAATAGAGTCCCTAATTACGACATTGCAAATTATTTAGGTGTTTCTCCAGAAAACTTAAGCCGGGTTAGAAGACAACCTAAAAGTTAAATCTTTCTTAATTAATATAGATCAATAATATTAGCCTACAAGTCTTGTAACTTTGTATCTATATTAACAATATAAAAATCATCATTAAATGAGCAAGCAACAGTTATTAACTCCATATAATAGAAATATTAGTTTAAAAAACAGAGTCGTAATGGCTCCCATGACGCGTAGTAGAGCAAATAACGAAGGTAACGTAGCTACGAACGAATTGCATGGTTTGTATTATGAGCAACGTGCTTCTGCAGGTTTAATTATAACAGAAGGATCTCAGGTATCTAAAGATGCAGTTGGTTATATTTATACAGCAGGAATATATTCTGACGCGCAGGTAGAAGGTTGGAAAAAAGTAACCAAACGTGTACATGATAAAGGTGGAAAAATCTTTATACAATTATGGCATGTTGGAAGAATATCGCATCCAGATTTTCATAATGGAGAATTACCTCTTTCTCCATCGGCAATAAACCCAAACGCACAATCTTTTACACCAGAAGGTTTTAAAGATACCGTTACACCAAAAGAAATGACTATTGAAGATATTAAAACTACGGTTAACGATTTTAAAAATGCAGCTGCGAATGCTGTAAAAGCAGGTTTTGATGGTGTAGAGATTCACTCTTCTAATGGTTATTTATTTCATCAATTTTTTACAAACTGTTCTAACACAAGAACAGATAATTATGGAGGAAGCATTGAAAACAAAACGCGTTTCTTTTTTGAAGTTTTAGATGCAATGAAAGAAGTAATACCTCAAGAAAAAATAGGCGTACGTTTCAATCCTTCTTTAAACGGTCTGTTTGGCATCAATTTAGACGAAGAAACCATACCAACCTTCGAATACATTATTAAAAAATTAAACGATTACAATTTAGCTTATGTACACCTTTCGGAACCGTTTACAGATGTTTCTAATGTTCCTTTTGCAGTAACAGAAATTGCAAAACATTTCCGTCCTTTATATAATGGAACTTTAATGATTAACACTTCGTTTGATAAAGAAAAAGGAAATAAAGTATTAGAAGATGGAGATGCTGATTTAGTAGCTTATGGTAAACCATTTATTTCGAACCCAGATTTGGTAGAACGTTTTGAAAACAATTTAGAATTGGCCGAATGGAATCAAGATACTTTTTATACCCAAGGATCTAAGGGATATACAGATTACCCTAAAGTATCTAAATAACGTACTTTTATTTGATAAAAATAGTTTAAAAACTACTTTTAAAGAGTGTTTTTATAATATGTAACAAAAAAAAATGCCAATATAAGTTTATATTGGCATTTGTTTTTACTTAAAAAATATTGATTCCTAAATTCTAAAAATTACCAACGGATAATAACAGAACCCCAAGTAAATCCGCTACCAAAAGCTGCCAAAACTACTAAATCGTTGTCTTTTATTTTACCTAATTCCCAAGCTTCCGTTAATGCAATAATTACAGAAGCTGCAGTGGTATTTCCATATTTTTGAATATTATTATATATTTTATCATCTGGCAATCTAAACTTACGTTGAATAAATTGTGAAATACGTAAATTAGCTTGATGCGGAATTAACATATCTATATCTTCTTTCTCTAATTTATTGGCTTCTAAACCTTCTACTATCGCTTCAGAAAAACGAGTAATGGCATGTTTAAAAACAAACTGACCATTCATATAAGGATAATAAGAAACATCATTCGGATCATTGGCTTCTAATATTTCTGGCACCCAATGTTTTGTAGATGGACCTTCTAAGATTAATTCTTTTGCATGTTTTCCTTCCGAATGTAAATGAGTAGATAAAATTCCTTTTCCGGCTTCTTCACTTCTAGAAAGTATTGCTGCTCCCGCTCCATCTCCAAAAATTACAGATACATTTCTTCCTCTTGTAGATCTATCTAATCCACCAGAATGATATTCTGCACCAATCACTAAAACATTTTTATACATGCCGGTTTTTACAAACTGATCTGCAACAGACATTGCATAAATAAACCCAGAACATTGGTTACGCACATCTAAAGCACCAATTGTTGGCATGTCTAACATATCTTGCACTTGCACGCCACCTCCAGGAAAATACATATCTGGACTTAAAGTTGCAAACACAATAAAATCGATATCATCTTTTGTTAAACCCGCTCTTTCAATTGCTATTCTAGACGCTTTAGCTCCCATAACCGCCGTAGTATCTCCTGTTTTTGGATCTATCCAACGTCGTTCTTTTATACCTGTTCTTTCTTCAATCCATTCATCTGAAGTTTCCATGAACTCTTTTAAGTCGTTATTAGTAACAACATTTTCGGGAACATAATAGCCTAGTCCAGTAATTTTTGAATTATACATAATTATATTTTGATTTTTTAATTATTTGCAAATTTGTAATACATAAAAATACTAATTTTTAATAATAAATAAGATACTTGCCAAATAAAATAATATTTCTGTCATCTTGTCATAAAAAACGCTTTGGTATTTTTTTTGAATAGTACTTAACAGAAATAATAAATTAAACAAAATAGACATAAAATGGCAAAAGGAAATATTAATGTATCGGTAGAGAATATTTTTCCACTGATTAAAAAATTCTTATACTCAGATCACGAAATATTTTTACGTGAATTGATTTCTAACGGAACAGATGCAACTTCTAAATTAAAGCATTTAATTGCTATTGGTGAAGCTAAAACGGAATTAGGCGATGCTAAAATTGAAGTGAGTATAGATAAAGATGCTAAGACTATTACAATAAAAGATCAAGGTTTAGGAATGACTGCAGATGAGGTTGAAAAATACATCAACCAAATTGCATTTTCTGGAGCTGAAGAGTTTTTAGATAAATATAAAGACAACGAAGCAGGAATTATTGGTCATTTTGGACTAGGTTTTTACTCTGCTTTTATGGTTGCAGAAAAAGTAGAATTAATTACAAAGTCTTTTAAAGATGCACCTGCTGCACATTGGACTTGTGATGGTTCTCCAGAGTTTACTTTAGTAGAAAGCGATAAAACAGACAGAGGAACAGAAATTATTTTACACGTTGCAGAAGATTCTTTAGACTTCTTAGAAGAAAGTAAAATTGGTGGTTTACTAAACAAATACAATCGTTTTAACCAAGTGCCAATTAAATTTGGAACAGAAGAAATTAACGATCCTGAGTTTACACCTGCAACTACAACAGATGCTGAAGGTAAAGAAACTACAGAGCCTCATAAAAAAATTACTGTTGATAATATCATCAACAATACAGAACCTGCTTGGACCAAAGCGCCTGCAGATTTAAGTGATGAAGATTATGAAAACTTCTACAGAGAATTGTATCCAATGCAATTTGAAGAGTCTTTATTCCATATTCATTTAAATGTAGATTATCCTTTTAACTTAACCGGTATTTTATTTTTCCCTAAGTTATCTCCATCCATGGATGTACAAAAAGATAAAATTCAATTATACCAAAACCAAGTTTTTGTAACGGATAATGTAGAAGGAATTGTACCAGACTTTTTACAAATGCTAAAAGGTGTAATTGATTCTCCAGATATTCCTTTAAACGTTTCTCGTTCTGGTTTACAAGCAGACGGAGCTGTAAAGAAAATTTCTGGTTACATTACTAAAAAAGTAGCCGACAAATTATCTTCTATATTCAAAAAAGACAGACCAGATTTTGAGAAAAAATGGAATGATATTAAGGTAATTATTGAATACGGAATGTTGTCTGAAGATAAATTCTTTGACAAAGCGAAGAAATTTGCATTGTACCCAACAGTTGCAGATACGTATTTTACGTTTGATGAATTAATTGAAAAAACGAAAGATTCTCAGACTGATAAAGAAGGAAATCACGTTATTTTATATACATCAAACAAAGAAGCACAACACAGTTATATTCAAGATGCAACAGCTAAAGGATATGAAGTCTTGTTATTAGATTCTCCTATTATTTCGCATTTAATGCAGAAATTAGAAGGTGGTGATGCAAAAGTAAAATTCTCTAGAGTTGATGCAGATCACGTAGACAACTTAATTAAGAAAGACGATAACGTAATTTCTAAATTAACTGAGGAAGAAATTGCAACTTTAAAACCAATTATTGAAGGTGCGGTAAATTCTAAAACATATACGGTTCAATTAGAAGCGATGGATTCTGCTGCTTCTCCATTTATGATTACAGTGCCTGAATTTATGCGTAGAATGAAAGAAATGCAAGCTTCTGGTGGTGGTGGAATGATGGGAATGGGTAATTTCCCTGACATGTATAACTTAATAGTGAATACAAATAGCCCTTTAGTTTCTGATATTTTAAGCAATAAAGACAAAGCTGAGCAGAAAGGTTTAATTTCTCAAGCTTTTGATTTGGCTAGATTATCTCAAAACTTGTTACATGGTGAAGAATTAACAAATTTTATAAAACGTTCTTACGCGTTAATTAAATAGTGATGAATCACCACAGATAAATTATAAACCTCTCTGTGTATTCAGAGAGGTTTTTTTAAACCATTTTTATAAATAGATTCAAAATGCACTTGAAACATCTTTTTGTTTTTCTTCTGATATTTCTTCATTCGGTTGCAGAATCTACTATCTATTGTCAAGAAAACTCTTCAGAATACTATCAGTCTTCCAAAATAAATCAACAACAAAAAATAAGTTATAAAAACACCAAAATTGGTGCTTTTAATAAGAATACAATAGCTTATAACTGCTTTTTAGTTTATCTCTTTCAAAATATTTCTCTAAAATTTACTTTTCAAAAGCGAATTCTACTTACCCTAAAATTACAAAAGCAATTGCATTTAGAAATTGCTTTACAAAACAATCAACATATTTTCTTAATCAATAAAATTACAGCTAGTAATTTTATTTCTAATGTATACATTGCTTAGAACTTTACCTTGTTCTTTGCAAATGCTGAAAAGCTACAAATGATAAAACTAATGTCTCATTCTTTATCATTATTAAAATGTATAAACAGAAAAAAAATCCGCATACAAGAAAGTATATCCGTGCAAAATATTGGCTCAAAAGAAAGTTTTTAATGATTATTACCGCATTTATGATTGGATTATCCAACTCAATAAATGAAGAAGATAAATCCATTTTTGGAAATCAACATCATATAGAACATCAAGATAAAATAGATTAATTTATAACTATAAAAACCTCTTTGTATGTACAGAGAAGTTTTTATAGTATCACTTAAAAAAAAGAATACCATCTAATTTATATGAAGTTTAAAATGATGTTATACCAAATAAACATCAAAATAACGGATTAAATTCATTAAGTATTAAATCTTATTCTTTTGTGATTTAACTATTTTTGTTAATTAAAATTAATATTAACTAATAATGAAATTAGTACACACAAACACATTACCAGAAATAGGCACAAGCCATGATGAAGATGTTAAGAAAAAAGTTTTTATCGAAAAAGGAATTGTACCTCAATTAATGATGTTTGGCTCTGCAACTTTTACACCTGGTCAATCCGTAGAAACTCATAAACACAATACAATGTATGAAGTATTTTACATACAATCTGGTAAAGCAGAATTTATTGTAAATGATCAAAAAATGATTGTAGTTCCTGGAGATTGTATCACTATTGAACAAGGAGAATTCCACAGTATGAGCAATCCATTTTCAGAAAATGTAACTTGGCTTTATTTTGGAATTGCAACGGACAAATAAGATTATTTTTTGATGAACATTTATTTATATATATAATCTGTACAAAATAAAAAAAATATCTTAATTATAAAAAACAGTTCTATTAATTCAGAATTGTTTTTTGATTTTAAAGATAAAAACGAGTAAATTCGTTAAATCTTGTTTTAAAACAATTATAACCTGATTTTAAAAAATTAAAATGAAAAAATTCACGCTATTTTTAATACTTGGTCTTTTAATAGTAAGCTGTAAAGAAGAGAAAGAAGTAAGTTCTATAAATGTAAAAAACTGGACAAAAAGATATGCGAATATTAACCCAAAAGATTCTTTAGAATATGGTAAATCTTACCTTTCTATTTACTCTCAAATCTACAGTGTTTCAGAACATAAAACACATAGTTTAACAGCAATGGTTAGTTTAAGAAATACAAGCGATACAGATACTATTTACATTTTAAAAGCGAATTATTATGATACACATGGTAAATTGGTACGTACATATTTTAAGAAACCTATTTATTTAGCTCCTTTAGAAACTACAGAAATAATCATAGACGAAGTAGATACAGAAGGTGGTACGGGGTCTAATTTTATATTTGAATGGAAGACTCCAAAAGACTGTCCAGAACCTTTGTTTGAAGGAATTATGAACTCTACAAAAGGACAACAAGGTTTATCTTTTTCTACACAATCTAAAAGAATTAAATAAAAATAGGTTTTAGATTTTAAAATTATTAATTTATTTAAACTAACTCAAAATGGTACTTAACTTATAAAATAAACCAGATTACTCAATATCATTTTTAAACTCCTTCCCTATTCAATAGCTTTGATATGTAACTATTAAAAAAACATATCATGAAAACGCAATTTGACTTATCAATAAAAACGCCTTGTTCAGAAAAGTTCCAGAATTTCACAAAAACCAATAAGGGTGGTTTTTGCAATTCTTGCAATAAAGAAGTTATCGATTTTACAAAAATGACTTCTCAAGAAATTATACACTATTTTAAGAACCCCCAAATTAATACTTGTGGCATTTTTAACAAAACACAATTAACATCATATCAAGAGAAAGAAATACCTGTAAACAGATGGCAATTTAGAGCACTTGCTGGATTGGGATTGTCTTTTATTTCTTTGTTTTCTGTAAGCGAGATAAAAGCTCAAGAGAAAAATAACCCCATAGAAATAAATAAAAACAGTAATCAAACTAAAGAAACATCCGTATTACCTGCAAAAAAACAAATTGTTAAAGGAATTATTAGCGATGAGGATGGAGTTCTACCGGGTGTAAGCATCCTTTTAAAAGGAACAACAATTGGAGTTGCCACTAATTTTGATGGCGAGTTTACATTTCCGAAACCTTTAGAAAAAGGTGCTATTTTAATTATTAGTTATTTAGGTTACAAAACGGAAAACATAGTATTTAAGGAAAAACAATTAAACCTAAAACTGAATTATAATTTAGAATTAAAGCTAGATTCTTGTATAATAATGGGAAAAGTGGCTACAAAAGAAGTTTATAAAACCAAACGTTCATTCTGGAAAAGGTTAATTTCTAAAAAACAGTAATGAAAAAAATCCTTTTCCTTTATGTGCTAATATCATTAAAAACATACGCTCAAAAATCTGATTTTAAGCATATCAATTTTGCAAATGCAGACAGTATTGCTAATAGCTATAAAAATGAAAATTTAAAGAGTTTGCCAAAACTTGCACTCCTATTAACTAAAAATTTAGATACGGATGCAGAAAAATTTAGAGCAATTTATATTTGGGTTTGTAAAAATATAAAAGGTGATCATGCTGCAGTTTCTAAAAACACCAGAAAAAGGACACGATTTAAAAATGATTCTATAAAACTAAACCTATGGAACAAATCTTTTAATAAAGTCCTATTTAAAAAATTACTGAAAAATAAAAAGACAGTTTGTACTGGGTATGCCTATTTAATTAGAGAATTATGTTCTTTAGCAAATATAGAAGCTAAAATTATTGACGGATACGGAAGAAGTCCCGAAGTTAATATTGGTGAATTATCAATTCCTAATCATTCTTGGAATGCCATAAAATTGAATACCAAATGGTATTTGGCAGACGCCACTTGGTCTAGTGGTTATACGGATTTGAATAGAAACACTTTCATTTTAGATTATAATGATGGTTACTTTTTAACGGAACCACAGTTGTTTCTTAAAAGCCATTATCCTTTAGTTGAAAAATGGAAACTCTTACAAGATGACGTCTCCTCTACTCTAAATTTTGTAAACGCACCTTTGGTATATGGAGAGACCTTTAAGCTTCAGATAATCACTATTTACCCAATTGAAATGAAAAATAATATTTCTAAAGATGAAGATTTTTTTTTTCAACTACAAGAAAATAATGAACTCGATTTAAGCCAAATTGATATTCAAATTGAAAATTTTCCCTACACAAAACCAATCTCTATTAGTTTAGCCCCTTAAAAGTTCGGAGTGCTATTTTAAATTTCAAAACTAATATATTTGAGATATGAAATACAAGAAATGGAGTTTAGACGAAAA
>NZ_JALCZP010000109.1:0-725 GCF_023555435.1 Polaribacter sp. Z014 | reverse complement strand
TACAGTAACTTCTTTAACCATGTTTCGTCTTTCTCTTGAAATTTTATGAATCACATCAATGACATCCTGAGCTTTGGTACCCTTTACAATAGCGACTATACTTCCTTTTTTACCGTTGGCATTTTTATTGGTTAAAATAGTATAAAGCTCACCATTGGATAGAGAGGTCTCATCTAAGCTTAAATATTTACCTAAATTCTTTGGGTATAGTAACCAATTTTCTGCGTGGTCTTTTTGAGTCCAATCATTGAAATCACTTAGATGGTTTTTGTATTGATGTTGTAAGGTTTTACTGTTAATTCTGTAGTAATCTCCAAAGCGCTTAGCGCTCACAACATGATTATCAAGAGAGTTCTTTTAAAAAAGAGGCAAACTCCTTAGTTATACGAGTGCCTTTAGCTACTAAATTCCAATCTCTTTTTATGATTTTACCGGTATCAATAAGTGTCCAACGTCTTCTTTTTATATGGAGTAGTACCGGTTTGCCTCGAAGGGGGAAATCTTCTATGGTTATTTCGGATAAGAAACCTTTTGATTGTGCTATTTCAGAACGGTATTCTTGTGGAAGCATGTTTTTTTCTTCTAAATAGAAGTGGGTTTGATTATCAGTAGTAATATCTGCTACAATATCAAAATATTCTAATAGCCCTTCGGGCAACAAATAACGGGCTAATTCTGTATTCAAAATCTAATTACTTTTTTTCCAAAGATAAGATTCTCCCCAA
>NZ_JALCZP010000108.1:0-759 GCF_023555435.1 Polaribacter sp. Z014 | reverse complement strand
TAAGCAGTGAATTTAGTAAATAAAACACGAACGGCGAAATTCCGGAGGAATTTCCCAAGTGAGCTAAAACCAGCAATAAAGTTTATACGGTGTTGTACAATGTAATTTTAATTTATACAAGGTTTAATAGTATTTTGATAATCTTCAATTCCGACAATTCCTTCTCTTTTAGATTTCCTCCATTTTCTTTGATATTCAATGTCTAAAATTTTAATTATGTAAAAATTATATTCAGATATACATTCATAAATTTTTCCTTCACAACCAAGCTCAACATATTCAACATTATATTTTTTTTCAAATCTTTCATCTTTTCTTGAATTTGCAACTGGGGCAATTCCGCTATTTAAATAAAGTTTTGGAGTTCCATTTCTCCAATCTTTTCGTGCTTTTTCTTTATTTATTTCACACTTTCCTTGTATAACAATTGATTTCGGTTTTTTCCTTTTACTCCATAAAGATTTATATTCATAAATTATATTTGGATAATTACCAGCTGAAATTTCAAGAAAATAACTTTCATTTTTAGTTTTAGGAATTAAATTAAACATTCCTAAACTGTCAGATATTATTCCGTTAGATGTTCCTTTTTCGAAAATATAAATATCTCCTTTAGGTTTTTTCATATTAATTGAAGAAAAGATTTTTCCTTTGATTGTGTCGTTTTGAGAATGAGAAAATTCAGCCTTTAAAAAAGCTAAAAATGTGAATATTATGACGAATTTTATTTTCATTCTTTATATTGTACAACGTTGTTGT
>NZ_JALCZP010000107.1:0-776 GCF_023555435.1 Polaribacter sp. Z014 | reverse complement strand
ATTTATGTGGGAGAGTAGGTCGCCGCCTTTCTTTAAACCTCAATTCTTACGAATTGAGGTTTTTTTATGCGATAAACTTATCGAGATATAATAAAATTTCTTTTGAATCAGTGACGGGGTGTACTTATATTTCTAGTTTATATAGTGCTATAAGGGATCTAACATTATTTCTGGGGATCGTTAAAAATTATGCATATAATTTAGTTAGTCTATAGAGTAAGAATTTGACATCTCTTAGGCTTCTAAATTGTGTTCTAAAGTCCTTTATTTTAGCATTAAAAGATTCAGCAGAAGCATTTGTACTTCTATTATTAAAGTAGTTTTGTGACGGTATTCGTTGCAAACGTGCACTAGCCAATTGTCTAATTCTGAATTCAAAATCTATTTACTTTTCAAAGATAAGATTCTCCCCAACAATTATTCTTGATCCGTCTTATTTCTGAATTGTATTCTTTTTTGCGTGAAGGATAGAAGTGTAAAGCCCACAGTGAAGTACGAACGAGGACTTGTAGGATCAAACATTATTTCTGGGGAGCGTTAAAAATTATGCATATAATTTAGTTAGTCTATAGAGGAAGAATTTGAGATCTCTTACGCCTCTAAATTGTGTTCTAAATTCCTTTATTTTAGCATTAAAAGATTCAGCAGAAGCATTTGTACTTCTATTATTAAAGTAGTTTAGTATTGCATCATAATGTATTTGTATAGATTTAGCTATGGTGTTGAAGGATTTAAATTCTGATTTATGTACCTTATCATACCAATGTGCTAATTTT
>NZ_JALCZP010000106.1:0-837 GCF_023555435.1 Polaribacter sp. Z014 | reverse complement strand
GGTGCAAACTTACAACTCATTTTTATTCTGACAACTATTTTTTTACCTTTATTTTGGTTTAATTTTACATACGGTTTTAAGAGGCTTGTTTTTAATGGTTTATAACTGAAGTTTTTTTGAGGTTGTTTTAAAGTTATTTTTCGGGTTTTAGGGTTTGGGGTGGTTTTTGGAAGTGGATGATTGTTTTAAACACATAGAAACATGGAAATCAGAAATTGGATAGATGCCGGGTTTTAATGGAAATAAGTCGGTTGGGGATTGTTTTCTTTAGTGATTCTGCTGCTGCTCTTGCGTGTTTTGTCTTTGAAAGGCTCTTCGCTTGTTCTGAGAACTCCTCTTTTTTTGGTATAACGGTGTTTTATTTTGAATCTTTTGAGTTAAAATGAGACCTCACCAGTTACTTGAATTATAAATTTTGGCATAAACTATCTTCTTAAAGGTATAAATATCCTCTTATATATAATGTAGCGTGATTGGAAATAGACTTAAACTGTAAAAGGTTTTAACTGAAATTAGATACAGACGAGTTGAAATTTTCTTATTACCATATAGAAACATAGTCACCATAAGTTTTATGAGATTATAAATTAAGGAGATAAAATTGAGCAACAGATTGCTTCGTGCCTCGCAATGACTCTCGATTACGCGTTAAATATCTATAATAGAACGAACCAAGTACTATTTTGTTTGTTCTGCCTCTTCTATAATTATTTCGTTGTCGTTTATTACAATAACAAACTCCGTGTTAGGGATTGAAACGGCATCCTTTTTATGGTGGTATTGAAGCGGTAGCGA
This sequence comes from Polaribacter sp. Z014, assembly GCF_023555435.1. NCBI lineage: Bacteria > Pseudomonadati > Bacteroidota > Flavobacteriia > Flavobacteriales > Flavobacteriaceae > Polaribacter > Polaribacter sp. Z014. The sequence continues at coordinate 42 of NZ_JALCZP010000106.1, read as the reverse complement.
AAATAATACCTTAAAAAGATATAGTGCAAAGCCCGACCGCGC
>NZ_JALCZP010000105.1:0-856 GCF_023555435.1 Polaribacter sp. Z014 | reverse complement strand
CGGAATAGCGGTTGTTTAAAATTTCAGTTAAATTCATTTTTGTTATATTTATATGTTGATTCGTTATACTATCATTTTTATAGTGACAAAAGTATATATAGTGTAAGTATTGTGCAATAACGGTCGTAAAGTATAGTATGAAATAAATTATTAACTAACTGATTTAAAGTTTTTTAAAAATAAAAAAATAACTATAAAAAACATAGTTGCATACTAAATTAAAGCTAATTAGATTGCACTCTATGTAAGCAACAAAAGAATAACGTATTTGTATGTTACTTTATAAATTTATATAGAAATGGACAAAAAATAACTGTTTGAAAAAAAACAAAAATTAAGGTTAACGATAAAATATCCTTTTGTCCAACAAGTGCCGCTATGGAATTGATTGGCGGAAAATGGAAAAATGTGATATTTACCCATTTAATAGGTGTCAAAAAACGGTATAACTAATTACGAAAAGAAATACCTGGTATTACAGAGCGCACATTAAGTTTGCAACTAAAGCAATTAGAAGCAGATGGTATAATTTCTAGAAAGGCGTTTTATACAAAACCTCCTTTAAAAGTAGAATATGCGCTTACAAAATTTGGAAAAGGTTTAATACCTATTCTTAAAATGATTACTGATTGGGGAATTACTGTTGCTCAAGAGAAGGGAGAATTTATTGAATCATATCATGTGTTTATAACAATTTTGAAGTTAAAATGAGATTCCTCAATCGGCTAAAAAGGCTCATTTCGGAATGATAAACTATATAACGGATCAACACAAAAAGTTGTGGAGTAAAATAAAAAGGAAGAACTTTGACTTTAAAATTATTTCTATTTTGGATACTTCAATTGAACTTGCTAAA
>NZ_JALCZP010000104.1:0-895 GCF_023555435.1 Polaribacter sp. Z014 | reverse complement strand
CCTACTTACGAAAGTCCTCGCGGACTTTCTTGGTCGGTAATTATTTACTAAATTAGTTGCTTGAAACACGCAACAAACCATATACAACAACGTTGGGCGTAAGTTAAAAGTAAACTCAGATAAGCTATAAAAATTCGTTATTTTAAAGACAAATTAACCATAAAAAAAGTGAAATATTGAATTTTAAGACAATTTAGAAAAACTGAAAAATTTAGAGTTTCAAGAAAATGAAAAATTGAACGCAGCCAAACTTTATGAGAACTAAAATTTCAAGATTTAAGACAATTTAGAAAAAGTTGAAAAATTTAGAGTTTTAAGAAAACGAAAAATTGAACGCAGCCAAACTTTGTGAGAACTAAAATTTCAAGATTTAAGACAATTTAGAAAAAGCTGAAAAATTTAGAGTTTTAAGAAAACGAAAAATTGAACGCAGCCAAACTTTGTGAGAACTAAAATTTCAAGATTTAAGACAATTTAGAAAAAGTTGAAAAATTTAGAGTTTTAAGAAAACGAAAAACTGAACGCAGCCAAACTTTGTGAGAACTAAAATTTCAAGGTTTAAGACAATTTAGAAAAAGTTGAAAAATTTAGAGTTTTAAGAAAACGAAAAATGTTCTGAATGTAAAATAATTAGGAATTTAATTTAGAAAAATCGATAAATAAAATAACCTACGCCCAACACCGTGTATAAAAAATTGCTTATTTTTATCCTAACCAAAAGTAGTTGCTTTTTTGTGAACATCAATTTTCCTGCGGAAAATAGCCGTTCACTTTAAACGCAACTTCCCATAACACAACAACGTTGTAAAAAACTTGCTGAAAGTATAATTTAAGAACAAAAGTCATTTTAAAATACATTTAGCTTTAAAAGTCTGAAAACTAAAAGGCGGAAAAA
>NZ_JALCZP010000103.1:0-902 GCF_023555435.1 Polaribacter sp. Z014 | reverse complement strand
TTGGTTGGTAAATCTTTAATTCCTTGTCTAGATAAAATTAAACCTGTTGGTGTATTTTTATTTTCTAACGCCATTTTCCAAGCAACGCTTGTTTCTGCAGAATCTGCAGGACGTAAAGCCATAAAACTTGGATTTCCGCTATGGTTTTTTAATTTTTCTAACAATCTAATTTGCGCTTCTTGCTCTACAGGTTGATGCGTTGGTCCGTCTTCTCCAACTCTAAAAGCATCATGTGTCCACACATATTTTACACCTAATTCTTGAATTCCGCTTAAACGAATCGCTGGTTTCATATAGTCTGAAAACACAAAGAAAGTTGCTACTACAGGAATAATTCCTCCGTGTAATGCAATACCATTTGCAATACAAGACATGGTTAACTCTGCAACACCTGCCTGTAAGAATGATCCTGAAAAATCACCTTTTTTAAGTGCGTGTGTTTTCTTTAAGAATCCGTCTGTTTTGTCAGAGTTCGATAAATCCGCAGAAGAAACAATCATGTTTTCTACCTTTTCTGCTAAATATCCTAAAACTCCGGAAGAAGCGGCTCTTGTTGCTAAGCCCGCTTTATGTTCAATTCCTTCAAAATCTAATTCTGGTAATTCTCCTGATAAAAAGAAATCTAATTTTGTTGCTAATTCAGGGTTTGCTTCTCTCCAAATAGAAATATCTGCTTTTTTATCTCTTGCTTCTACTATTTTTCTATCTAATAAATCTTTGTAAAAAACACTTACGTCTTCATAAATATCAAAAGGATTTTCTGGATTTGCACCTAAATGTAACAAGGTTTTTGTGTAATCTGCTCCTGTTGCTCCAATTGGCTGACCGTGTAATTCACATTCACCTTCAAAAGTTTTATCATCTGCAGTAACACAACCTTTACCCATTATTGTTTTTCCAAT
>NZ_JALCZP010000102.1:0-902 GCF_023555435.1 Polaribacter sp. Z014 | reverse complement strand
ATTGGAAAAACAATAATGGGTAAAGGTTGTGTTACTGCAGATGATAAAACTTTTGAAGGTGAATGTGAATTACACGGTCAGCCAATTGGAGCAACCGGAGCAGATTATACAAAAACCTTATTAAATTTAGGAGCAAATCCAAAAAATCCCTTTGATATTTATGAAGACGTAAGTGTTTTTTATCAAAATTTATTAAAAGAAAAAACTACACAAGCAGCTGAAAAGAAAAAAGAAATTACTTCTTGGAGAAGTAAAAATGAAGCACTAGCAACTAAATTAGATTTCTTTTTATCAGGAGAATTACCTGAATTAGATTTTGAAGGAATTGAGCATAAAGCAGGATTAGCAACAAGAGCAGCTTCTTCTGGAGTATTAGGCTATTTAGCGGAAAAGGTAGAAAACATGATTGTTTCTTCTGCCGATTTATCTAATTCAGACAAAACAGATGGTTTCTTAAAGAAAACACACGCACTTAAAAAAGGTGATTTTTCAGGATCATTTTTACAAGCAGGTGTTGCAGAATTAACCATGTCTTGTATTGCAAATGGAATTGCATTACACGGTGGAATTATTCCTGTAGTGGCCACTTTCTTTGTGTTTTCAGACTATATGAAACCAGCGATTCGTTTAAGTGGAATTCAAGAATTGGGTGTAAAATATGTGTGGACACATGATGCTTTTAGAGTAGGAGAAGATGGACCAACGCATCAACCCGTAGAGCAAGAAGCACAAATTAGATTGTTAGAAAAATTAAAAAACCATAGCGGAAATCCTAGTTTTATGGCATTACGTCCTGCAGATTCTGCGGAAACAAGCGTTGCTTGGAAAATGGCGTTAGAAAATAAAAATACACCAACAGGTTTAATTTTATCTAGACAAGGAATTAAAGATTTACCAACCAA
>NZ_JALCZP010000101.1:0-909 GCF_023555435.1 Polaribacter sp. Z014 | reverse complement strand
AGTCGACGGCTATTTTCCGAAGGAAAATAGAAGTTGACAGAAATGCAACAAACTTTGATTAAGCCAAATTTAGCAATTTTTTATACAAGGTGTTGGGCGTAGTTTTTTTTATTTCATAATTTGCCATATAATTCCGGTTACAGTTGCAATTCCGACAATTAATGCTATAATAACATTTGCTTTATTCCAAATCGATTCTTTCTGGTCTTTTTCAATTCCAATCGATTGAGATTTAACTTCACTATTGTTATTTACAATTACATTATTCGCTTTTTTTATTTCAGTACTATATTTTTCGTTTTTTTTCATTTTTGAGTCAATCCAATCATTCAGTATCTGTTCTAAATTTTCATAATCAAAATCTTTCTTTTTATCTTCCTTTCGTTTTTTAACTATTGAAACAATTTGATATTTAATATGCTTATAAAATTCAGTCTTTTTTCCTTTGTAATAATGAAGATGATATTCTATAAAACCTGTGCATTTATATAAAGGACTAAACCTTTCTAAAAAGTCAACGAAAGCGAGGTCAATAAAGTTATTTACTGAATTGAATTTTTCGTTTTCAGAATAGTTTAATTTATTTGCTGCATATAAAATTGAAGGATAAAGACTAATCTCAAATTTGTCAGTTTTTGGATTAATTGGATTATAATCTTTAGTCCATTTTCCGTCAGACATTAAATGAGCTTCTTCCATAAAAATTTCAGATAACTCATTTTCACTTTCTCCTTTATATTCTTTTTTCGGTAAGTGAACTTTAAAATAATTATGATGCTTTATCATTCAGATTTGGTTTTTCTCAAATTACGCCCAACGTTGTTGTGTTATGGAAAGTTGCGATTTTTATGAACGGCTATTTTCCGTAGGAAAATTGAAGTGAGTAAAAATGCAACTGCCTTCGGTTAA
>NZ_JALCZP010000100.1:0-913 GCF_023555435.1 Polaribacter sp. Z014 | reverse complement strand
AATCAGGATAAACATCTAATTTTAACCAAAAAATTAACCGCTTAATTAATAATCGAAATTTAAAAGATTACTCTTGTTTTATAGGGGTCAAAACAGTTGTTACATAGTTTTTTAGCTTAGGAACAAGTAAATTATGAAGCCTTAACACATCGTACAACTTGTCTCTACCGATTTTAATACCTTGTTTTATAAAGTCTTGTTTAAGTTCATCATATAACTTAATTCCACCAGTTCTCATACCAACTAATTTTCGATATTCCTGTATCATTTCGATGACTTTTTCATCGTTTTGTCGTTTGTTTTCTTGGGTTTTGAGTCTTTTGTAGAAAGCTTGTTTACTAATCCCAAAACACTCATAGAACCATTTTCTTTTAAACGGTTTTTCTTTTTTAGTTCTATCTCTTTCGCTAATGTTTTGGGCAACGACTTTTTTGACAAATCGACTCCAGTAATGATTTCCATGTCAGCAATAATATCTTGTTGAAATTCCTTTACAAACTCCAACTCTTCAATACGTTCCTTTAGTTTTTTAATCTCGTCTAATTTACTCATACCAGTATTTTGTTGGACTAAAGTACTATATTTTTTGATCCAATACCCAATTGTAGTTCTAGGAACATCATATTTTTTGGAAGCAAAGTTTGTGGAAATCTGTCCATTCTGAATTTGGTCAACGACGAATAATTTGAGTTCTAAAGTTGCTTTTTCGTACGTTTTTTTTCGCCAGGGTTGTTTTTGAGTTTTCATAAGTGACTATAATTAAGTGTTTAATTTTTAGTCAACCTATTTCAGGAAAGTACAAGTTTTTAATTACTGCTAACGTTGTTGTATAAGCTTTGTTGCGTTGTTTAAGCAGTGAATTTAGTAAATAAAGTACGAACGGCGAAATTCCGGAGGAATTTCCCAAGTGAGC